>CAZWQY010000001.1:0-176744 GCA_964636295.1 uncultured Lentisphaeraceae bacterium
GTTCTTGAACGTGTAGATGTCGGTCGCGAGCTTTTCCATGCCGCAGATTATACCATTTCCGCTACGCAATTGTGCTTGGGCGGAAAGGTTGCCCATTTGTTGACGGGCATGAGTTACTCAAGAAGGATTTGAATGGCCAGCTCCGGCAAGCCATTGGTATAAACACCCCACTCCGATGGACGCCTTTCAGTTGGCAACGAAACTGCGGCGGCGAATTTCAGCGAATTGGTAATGCTCATTTCCGGCAAACCACCCTCCCGACTCATCGCCGCCCACACGACACGCTCGACATCCGTCGTCGGAGAAGCCAAATGGGATGACAACGCCGTACGACAAACCGCAAGGGACAACTCCCTCTTGCCGTCCATGCGCAGCGCCCAGGCATAAAACAGGCTTGCGGCCGACTTCTGCCAAGACCGCTCTGGCAAGTCTGATGAAAACAAGACATTCGAGCACGACAAACACCCTTCGGCATACGCCGAAAAATCGGACAATTCGTCATACATTGTCAACAGAGAGTCTGCCAAAGCCAACCCTGCTAAAGCCCGCGCCCTGACATTCGTTCCCGCCAGATAGGCGTGCATCAGATTCGTAAAGGCGGGCGACGTCAGACTCCGTTCTTTCGAGAGCAGGGTTGCCACATTCGTACAAAGTACCTGATAGTCACAAGTCTCGTCAGCAATCGCCCGCGCATGCACGCCGACAACTGCGCAAGCCATTAGAACGCCCGCCACGAATCTCGTCTTTGCCATCATTGTTCAGTAGTCTTATCGCCCAGCTCGTCCTGAAGCAAATGAATTGCAAGAATCCTCACACGCCCGAATAACCTTGGTAATTAATTCATTATAATTATCCTCGGCACCAGGTGCGACGCCACCCCACATCAAGACCACAATCAAGACAATCCTTCTCATTACCAATGCTCCTTTGCCAGGAACGCACGAGTCTCAACAGGCAACAAGCTGGAGTAGCTCTCGAATTGCTGTTTCAGACCCGCCTTTTCCGCTGAAATCGCTGCGGCAAAAATCAAACTCTGGCGCGGAGTTAATTCTGAAGCACCAAAATACCGCGCGATTGCCCTATAAAGTTCCCCGCCCGTAAAGCAATTTCCAAATGAATCCCATTGTTGCAATGTATTGGTGGCAACAGCGAAATGCTCTCTCGCGACCATCGCATCCCCATTTGCGGTTGACAGCATTGTAAGCGCGCAAATCTTCTGCCAAAGAATCCTCGGTCTTGCCGGGCAGGCCTCCAGAAACCACGCGACCCGACAAAGGGCATTCGTATTGCCGATAAATTCTTTGACGTAATTGCTTTTTGCATCATCACTCATCGCCAACATCAGCAAGGCGGCAGAGGCCATCTCGTTCGTCGCATCCAACTCTCCCCTGCAAAGATGCAACCTGTTCGTATAACCGTCGGACATCAAGATTCCGATGTTCGCAATCGCGTTTGTTGCATCAACTTCAAACGCATCATAATCAACCCACTGGACGGCAAAAGCCCGATTGACCGCCAAAGCAAGGCAAAGAAACAATACCTTCATCTCACCATTCTCCTTTTTGTTTTTCAACAACACCATAGCGAAACCATTTTCGCTTAAAATACAGATACTTTTGATCCTTGACAATGGCACAGGCGTGCCACGCCCTGTTCTCGGCATTCGCCTTCATCCACGCATTTACATTTCCCATCACAGCGCGGTTGTTGCGCCAGGAATCTACAATGCGTTTCGGAATGCCTCCCTCATCTCTCGGCGCATGATAATTATACCCCAGCAAGACCTTCGGTCCAACCGACTCCCACAATTTGCCAGGCGAGGCAACGTGGTTGGCAGGATCCCACACGCCTCTGGGGTTCAGGAAGTTGTCGTTGTAGTCATTGATGTCAAGGACAGAACAACCCGCGAAAATCACACAGTCCAGGTCTCGCCTCCAATAGTCCGCCACAACGCCCGGCTCGAAGTCGTCCACTGCACCAAACCTATGATGCCCGTGTCCAGAATAGTAGAAATAGTCCGCCTGGTTCATGACCTGCCGCCTTGCAGACCGGACGCCGCCATACGTCACGGACAAGACCTCGGCCCCAGCCGCCTTGAAGAATGACTCCGAAAGTTCTGAATTCGGAGGGCTGGAATCAAGGGTTAGCGTCCGCTCATTCGAGGCTCTGCCACGACGGGCCAAGGCCATCTGCTCAAAAGCAAGGCTATCGGACAAATCCGAACCGCCAGAGCCTGTGATCGTGCCCACGTCATATGCGGACATCTCGACCACGCCGTCTTCGTCTTGCGGCGGCAACAAGCCAAGTTCGACCAGCTGCGCGCGCGTCCGGATCAACCTGATTTCAGAATACTCGCTGAAACACGCGAATTCAGAAGACGCGATGGGAATGGCGACTCCATCAGGACATGTCCCAGACGTCGCCACGACCACATTGCTCCCCATGATCAGCCGACACCTGTCGAATGTCGAAATGGCCGGAGAAATCCGTATCTTGATCTTTAAGTCTTCGTCGTCCATCAGGACGCGCGACTCCTCGATTTCAGTCCAAGATTCGTCATCAGGTCTGCAAACGGCAATCTCGCACTTGTAGACATGCAGCAACGCCTCCAAACCTTCCGCGACATTGCCACCGGCGCCGTCGTGGACATGAACATGCTCCGACAAGAGCCCATCCGCGTTTTCGGCCATCCATCCAATCCCATATACAACCTCATTCCCCGGCAGACGCATTGACGTGTAACTCTGATAGGATGCCGCCGTCGGCATTCCGTTGATCTTCGCCTGCCAGCAGTACCAACTGGGATCTGTGTGGCCGTCCGAATTCAGCCACTCCATGGTCAGACGATACGAATTGCCTTTCTTCAGAATCTTAAGTTTTTCATTGCCTACACCTGGAGACTCCATTGAGACGGTGTCCGATCGAGTGTCAATCGGACCTCTCCCGGCAATCGTCATACGCCACGCCGCATAATCCCCGTAAACGTCAAATCGCAAAGCCCGATCTGTGAAACTGGAAGAAGGAACGCCTTGGTCCGTCCCGTCTGCAGGATTAGCCCCATTGCAGATTTCCTGATAATCAGACACGCCATCACCGTCCGAATCCACATTTCCTGGGTCGCATCCAAGACGAAGCTCATCATGATTGCAGAGACCGTCATGGTCAACATCGCCCGACGCGCCGTCATCTCCAGACGCGCGCAGGGGATCAAGGCCATTCTCAACTTCCCAGCCATCGGGCATTCCATCACCATCCGTATCCCCGTTCTTTGGATTCAGCCCAAGACCGATCTCGTGCGCATCCGTCAAACCATCCGCATCTGTATCTGCCAAAAGAGCACTCGTTCCGTGGGTGTTCACCTCGATGCCATCCGCGAGGCCGTCGCCATCACTATCGCCATTCCACGGATCTGTTCCCCAATATTGTTCCTGCGCATTCGTCAAACCATCGTTGTCAACATCTCCGCCCGCGCCATCATCGCCACTGGAGACAAGGGAATTAAGCCCGTGCTCGACCTCCCAGCCATCCTTCAATCCATCACCATCCGTGTCTGTTGACCTAGGATTCGTGCCGATGGAGATTTCCACGCCATCAGAAAGGCCATCGCCGTCGGAATCGGAACAGGTCGGCAACGTGCCTAGGGAAAGTTCGAACCCATCATCCACCCCATCGGCATCACTGTCTGCCACCAATGGATCCGTCCCATGTCCCAAATGGTATTCGACAGTCGTCCGAGGCAGGAGAGGCCCCCTCTCAGAGAAATTCCACACAAGATTGTAGTAGCCGTTGTCCGTGAGAATGCGCTTGTTCTGAACGCCCACAACAGCACCTTCGCCATCCATCCAACAATCGCTGGAAAGATAGCTGACCCGCAACACATTGCCCGTGCCAGCAGGGACGGAAACCTGGTAGGTCATTCCAAGCGCAGAATAGGGCGCCGTCCTCACGTCATGGAATTCCACGACATATGTTCCGTCTGCCACCGTGCCGGCCTTGATGTATGAATTCGTGTTCCCCTTGTAAAGATAAGAATTGTTCCAGTAGGCGGCGACTAAAATACTGCCGCTGTTGGACACATTTTGGCTAAGCGCTGTCGGGCTAGGAGGGAATATCCATCCGTTGGAGTCTCCGACGGATGAAAATGCGATGTAGCCAGTTTCAAAAGCGGTTAAATAGGAGAGGGGGAGACCGCTCACAACATATGACGAACGTATGGGCCGAGACGTCACCTGGCACCACCAGCTCGATATGCCCATGCTCAGTTCCTCATGCCAATACCCGGTGTTGTACGTCGGATTCAACACAGAGGTGTCATACCAGATAAAGTTGTCTGCAACTTTTAGATACCCAGTCTCATCGCCGTCGCAAATGCCGTCTGAATCGGAATCTGCGGATGTTGGATCAGCCTTGAGGCCGACTTCTTCGCCATCCGACAACCCATCGCTATCTGTGTCAGGCGAAGCCGAATCCGTACCCAAAACCCATTCCTCGACCCTGTCGGTCAAGCCATCTCCGTCAGCATCATCCTGCGGCGCCAACCGATAAAACGCCGACACGCGCATGTCATTCGTCGGGAGATCCGCATATGCCAGTTCAACAACGGCATTCGAACCAATCCGCCCGACATCAAGTTGGGCAAGTCGCCACCAGCCATTGCTCGCCAGCCGATGGCATCCAAAAATATCAACGCGGCCATTCGTGAATGACATGTCCGTAGGCCATGCGATTCCAAGCGAGACGGACTCGTCCCCACGCTCGATTCCCCAGAAACATAAATTCGTTATCGAAGGGAAATTAGCCGGAAGAGAAGAGTCTGTCAGGTCAGCGACAATCGGGACAATAGTCGGCACTGGGTCTCGCATAAGCCCCATGAACACGCCTCGATCCGCACCGTTTGTCCCTTTCGTAGATCCGTATTGAACAAGTCCACCGACGAAAAGGATCAACAACACCGCCTCAAACCGCGGACGGCGCAACACACGCACAACCGCTCGCAAAGGACAGATGTTCCATTCGCGCATCTTCAGAATAACACCAGCGAGAATCAGAAGAACGGCAGAAACAGCCATCAACTCAATCAACCAATTCGCATGGATTGCATTAACCATTCTCATGGCGACTCGCGTGCGCGGTTTTCCGAAATTCGGATGCTACCTGAAATCGAGGGCTTCCAGTCCGTTCGGCAACCAGCGTTCGGGCGCGTCAATGGCCTTTTCAAGGACGTTCGGGATGTCAATGTAGCGAATGCGTCCGGCGAGAAAGTCGCGCACGGCCGCCTCGTCGGCGACCGACAACGCCGCCGGCGCGAGTCCGCCAAGCCGCAGGGCCTCGCGAACGAGCGCCAGGCACGGGAAGCGCACGGGGTCGGGCGCACGGAACGTCAGCGCGCCCAGCGCGGCAAGATCCAGGGGCCGGCGCGCCGCCGGCAGACGTTCCGGCCACGAAAGCGCGTACTGGATCGGCACGCGCATGTCCGGAGGCGAAAGCTGCGCCAACGTCGAGCCGTCCACGAACGTGACGAGCGAATGGACAACGGATTCCGGATGGACGACGACGTCGATCCGGTCTGCCGGCACGTCAAAGAGCCAGCGCGCCTCGATGATCTCGAAGCCCTTGTTCATCATCGTCGCCGAATCGACCGTCACCTTCGGCCCCATCTTCCAGCGCGGATGGTTCAACGCCTGCTCGACCGTCACCGTCGAGAGATCGGCCGGCCCGTCGAGAAACGGCCCGCCCGACGCCGTCAGGACGAGCCGATCGACCGCACCGCCGCCTTGCAAGGCCTGAAAGATCGCCGAATGCTCCGAATCGACGGGGAGAAAACGAACGCCCTTCGCCCGCGCGCGCGCCGTGACAAGCTCGCCCGCCATGACCATGACCTCCTTCGTCGCAAGGGCGATGTCCATGCCCTTCTCGATCGCGAGAAGCGTCGGCCGAAGACCCGAGGCCCCGACCGTCGCGACCAGGCAGACATCCGCCTCGTTCTCCTCGACCGCACGACGCGCGGCATCCTCGCCGACATAGGCGCGCGCGCCGAATTCGCGCGCGAGCGCCTCGCACGCCTCCCGCGACCGAAGCGCCGACACGGCGACGAGGCGAAAGTCGTCCGGATGCGTCCGCACGACATCGACCGCGCTCGTGCCAATCGAACCCGTTGCGCCCAAAAGGATCAGCCGCTTCGTCTTCATGCCTCCGCCTTCTCAATAGAAAGAACCGTCCACCCGTCCCGCCGCGCAAAAGACAGCGTCGCGCCAAGGCGACGCGCGCGCTGGCGCATGCCTTCAAGCCCGAAATGCCCCTCCGCCGCACCGGGCGCCGTCGCCGGATCGAATGGCGTGCCGTCATTCGCGAGACGCAGCAGCCAGCCGCCCGCCGGGACGGAATCCGTCGTCAACGCGATCTTCTTCGCGCCGCCATGCTTGATCGCGTTGCCGATTGCCTCGCGGACGATGAGCGAGAGGTCGCGCATCTGCGCCGCGTCCATCTGCGGCGGAAGACCCGCAAGGCGCGTATCGACACGGCAGAGACCCTTCGTGTTCTCGTCATGCGCAAGCTGGCGCAGGAGCTCGGCCGGCGAAAGGCGCATCATGTCGTCGTTCTTCAGTCCCCAGACAATGTCGCGGATCTCGCGTTTCGCCCGCACAAGCACGCTTTCAGCCTCCTTGAGCCGTCCCAGTTTCATCAGCATCCCCGCACCGACGAGGTGCTGCTCAATCGTGTCGTGCAAGTCGTCCGCCATGCGCTTGCGTTCCGCCATCAGCGTCCGCGAACGGAACAGCCGCCGATGCTGACGGACGGAAAGGACGGCAACGACGAGCAACAGCGCCGCGAGCGCGGCGGAGACGACCGAGACGCCGAAGATGAAGAGGCGCGTCCGCCGCGCGGCCAGATAGGAAAGGTCGGGGACAAGCGTCACGTCCGAACCGACGGCGTGGAGTTTCACGCCCATCACAAAGCCCGTGTGTCCCAGCCAGACGGAGGGGTCAAGCAACTGCTCAACGACACCCGAAACGCAGACCTTCGGATGTGTATGCGACGAGTCCGACAGGAATCCGGGCACGTCCGCGCACATCACGTTGACGGGCACACCTGAAATGTCGAGGACGAAACCGCGCTCGGACAACCCGATTGCGCGCCCTTCGACCGTCACGCGCAGCCAATTGACGTCCACCCCTTCCGCGTCCGGCTCGACGAGTTCATCCCGCGTGGCGGCATGCGGCTCCGGCAACGGTTCCGTGCCGACCTTCCCGATGGCTTTCGCCCGAAGCAGAATTCGTCCGCCCTCAAGCGAGGGCGCGCCCGAAACGGAGACGACGTCGCCGACGCAGACAGACGGACGACCGTCCGAACACTCGATTTTCAGTCCGTCATCGCCGCGCTGGAGGAAGAGGAAATCCTCACCGACGAACGTGACGACGCCCACGATCTCGGCCGCCGCCGTACGCCCGTCGCCCAGCGCCTCGGCGACCTTGGCGACGACGCGACCACGGACTTCGTCCGAAAACGCGCGAATCGAGAGTTCCCGCTCGGCCATCGCCACGAGCGGGAAGAGGCCAAGGAGCGCGAGGCAACCGACTCGCCACGAACGACGGAAAAGCGTCTTCATGCCTCCTCAATGGCGGAATCGACGATCGTGCGCTTCTCCTTCGAGAACGCGAGGCCGATGAGGGTCAGCGTCTTGCCGTTCCCCGCGAACTTGTCGCCGTAGCGGTTCGCCTTGACCTGCTCGATCGCCTCGGCGGCCGACTTGTCGAGCTTGAACTCGATGACGTAGCAGTGTTCCGGCGTCTCGAGCGTCATGTCGATCCGCCCCTCGTTCGTCTTCACCTCCGCCTCCGCCGCGACGCCCACCATCTTCAGCACGACGTACACGATCGCCTGCCACATCTGCTCGTTCTGGCGGTCCGTCAGGTCGTAGGGAATGTTCGCGAAGAGCCGCTTGAGAGACGCAACGAACTTCGCCGGCTCGTGGTCGTAGAGCGCGTCCACCGCGTCCGCCTGGATGTCGTTCGCGCGGTTGAACTCCTGCCCCGTGTACGCCGGCACCACCTGCCGCAGGAACGAGTTCTCGACCTCCAGGTTCGGGAAGTCGAGCGCGTAGCGGCGAGAGCCCCCGCGCTGGCGGAAGCCGACGATCGTCAGGTACCCCGTCTGGAAGAGGAGCGTCGTGAAGTCCGCCTTGTCCGGCTCGTACGTCCCCAGCACCTCCTCGTCCACGTCCACCTTCGCGAAGTTGAGCGGCTTCGCCTTCAGCGCGTCCATCAGGAACGTCGTCATCGCCGTCGTTGACCAGTAGTTCCGAAGCTCGCCCGTCATCAGGCAGCGTCCGAGCGAGACCGGGTTGATCACGCGCTCGGCCGCCGCGTTGAACCGGTAGCCGTCGTACCAGCGCACGATTTCCGCAAAGCCCTGCGCATCCGTCCAGCCGTTCGTCTCCGCGAAGCGGTGCAGGAGGCCGGGCAGGAACCGCCGCACCTCGTCGTGCGTGTAGCCGAAGAGCGTCGCCTGGCCGGGGTCGAGCGTGACGTCCACGAGGTTGTTGAGGTCGGAGAAGATCGACACCTTCGAGAACTTGCTGATCCCCGTGATGAACGTGAAGCGCTGCTTGCCCTCCAGCGTCTTGATGACCGAGTAGAACGCCTTGAGCGCGTCGCGGAACGCCCGCACCGCCGGCGTGTTGAGGTTCTTCAGGAGCGGCTTGTCGTACTCGTCCACCAGCAGCACGACCTGCCCGTCCGGCGCCGTCGCCGCGAGGTCGTTCAGGAGGTTGCGGAACGTGATCGGCGCGGACTCGCCCCGCCGCAGCGCGACGCCGTTGCGGCGCGCCTCGTCGTCGAGGATGTTCGTGAAGAGTCCCTCCAGCTGCTCCGCGCGGTCGGGCTGGACGCTCCCCAGGTCGAGCCGCAGGACGGGCCACTTCTGCGACCAGTCCCAGAGCGGCTCGATGAAGAGCCCCTTGAACAGCTCGCGCCGCCCCTCGAAGAGCGCCTGCAGGACGGACACCGTGAGCGACTTCCCGAACCGCCTCGGCCGCGCGACGAAGAACTGCCGACCGATCGACAGGTTCACGAGCGGCCAGAGCCGGTCGGTCTTGTCGACGTACGTGAAGCCGTCTCCGATGAGGTTCTTGAACGTGTAGATGTCGGTCGCGAGCTTTTCCATGCCGCAGATTATACCACACGCCGCGCCTCCGCCGCAAACGGATTCGCGTTCATTCATGTGATTCGTGGCTAAACCATCGTGGGGACAGGCCCCAAGGGAGGGAGGGCTAGAACCACGAATTTCTCGAATCTCACGAATGAACGCGAAAGGGTCCGTCACGGGCAGCCGTCGCACGGAGATGCGCCGCGTGCGGCGATTCAAGCGAGAGGCGACGAACCGAAACGAACCGCCTGGCAGTCGCGCGCGATCTGGCGCGTCAAGTCCGTCAGCGAGGCAAACGCGCGCTCCTCCCGAAGGAAGCGGACAAACACGACCGTAAACGGCGCGGCAGGGACGGATGCGGCCGCGCACGCGGGGAAATGAATCTCCAGAACCGGCGTCGGCCAGCTTTGCGCGCCCAGCGTCGGCGCGACGCCATAGTTCGCAAGGCCGTGCACACCCGCCACCACCACCTCGTAAACACCTCGCCGCAAGGCGACCCTCCGTTCCGAAAGCCGCACGTTGACGGTCGGGAAGCCCAACTGCGACCCAAGCCCCTTCCCGCGCACCACCTCGCCCGTGAGGCAAAACGGATGCCCCAGCATGGCCGTCGCCGCCGCAACATCCCCCTCCGCCAGCGTCGCTCGAATGCGCGACGAGGAAATCGGCGCGCCGTTCCACCTCGCATACGGCACGACCGAAACGTCAAATCCCATCTCCCTCAGACGAACGGCATCGCCGACGCCGCCCGCACCGAACGTCCAATTCGCCCCGCAGCGAATCGTCGGACGCGGGTCTGTCCCCTTCGGCGTCAAATGGCGCGCGACAAAGTCTTCCGGCGAAAGCGCGGCCAATTCAGGCGTGAAGTCAAGCGCGACGACCTCCCGGACGCCGCACGCGCGAATCGCCGCCAAACGGTCGTCCAGCGACATGATGAGACGCGGCGCACGCGCAGGCGCCAGAACCGAAAGCGGATGATTGCGGAACGTGAGCGCGCGGTCGGCGCCCCGCAAAATCTCCTGATGCCCCAGATGGACGCCGTCAAAGAAGCCTACAGCGAGGCTTGGGCCAACGGAATCACGCACGACGCGAAGTCCTTCATCTCGGTTTCCAGAAGACGGTCAAATGGAATCGCGTCCTTCACGTCAAATGCGCCGACCCGCGTCCGCCGAAGGGCCGCCAACGACGCGCCGCAACCGACCGCATCGCCGAGGTCGCGGACGAGCGCGCGCGGGATGACGCCCTTCGAGGCGCGCAGACCGAACGCGCCGTCCGGCGCGACGTCGAAGCGGTAGACATGCGCGAGAAACGGCGTGTGGTCGCCCGTATCGGCAATCTCGTAGGCGGCCGTCCCCTCCTTGCGTATGGAGCAGAAACGCGGCTCGACCTGAAAGACGTCGCCGCGAAACGCCGGAAGCGCGGCGGCCAGCTTCGTCGGAAGATTCGCCTCGTCCACGGGGTCTGTCCCCATCGGCCGCCCCTGGACGTCGCCCGTGTCCGTCTTCAGCCCGAAGCGCACCATTCCTTCATAGATGCGATCCGCCCCCATCACGCGATCGACGAACTTGTTCGCGTCGCCGAGCAACAGGACGAAAAGCCCCGACGCCAGCGCGTCCAGCGAACCGCCATGCCCGACCTTGACAAGGCCGAACTTGCGCTTGACGGCCTTGACGACCGTCGCGAACGCAATCCCGACCGGCTTGTCCACGAGAAGGACGCCGTTCAGGTCTTCGAGCATCTTGAGCTGCGTGAGATTTGCCATTGACTCCCTTTTTCCCTTTCCCCTTTTTGGGGTGCGCATTATAGCAAATCCCGCGACGAGCCGTTCAGCCCGGCAGGCAGAGCCCGCCATCGACCATCAGCGTCGCGCCCGTAATGTAGCGCCCGGCGTCCGACGCCAGGAGAAGAGCCGCACCGGCCGCGTCCTCGGGCACGGCGTAGTCGTGCATCGGAATCGCCGCCGTCACCTTCGGCCCGTAGACGGGATCGGCGAGGCAGTCGCGGTTTCGGTCGGTGTTGAAGACGCCCGGACAGAGGTTGTTGACGGTAATGCCCTCCGACGCGACCTGACGCCCGATGCCCCGAACCAGGTTCTCCTGCGCCGCCTTCGTCGCCGCGTAGACGCACATGTCCGGATGCGGACGTCGCTCGTTCACCGAGCCGACAACGATGAGCCGCCCCCACTTCTGCGCCTTCATCTTCGGATAGCACCGCTGAAAGAGCCGAAGCGTGGCGAAGAAGTTGACCTGCATCTCCTTCTGCGCCTCGTCGAGCGGAAACGCCGTCCACGGAATCTTCGCCTGAACCGACGCATTCGCGACCAGAATGTCCGGCAGACGGCCCTCGGCCTCAAGATGATCGAAGAATGCGTCAATCGCCGCCGGATCGGCCAGGTCGCACACCTTCGTGTTGTGGCGAATCACCACCGCGCCATACTCTTCGAACGCATCGCCAATCGCCTTGCCAATGCCGCGCGTCGAACCGGTCACGAGCGCGGTCTTTCCAGTCAAGTCAAACTTCTCCTTCAACATGGCAGTCTCCTCTCCGTTTCGTTTCCCAATCCCCTGTGGGACAGATGACGCAAATTATACAGGATACACGGACGAAGAAAAAGCCCGATTTCGGCAAAACTATCTCATCTTTTCGGCAACGCGCCAAGGGCGTCAAGCCGAACGGCTTTCCAGAACGCCTGTCCGTCGGAGACGAGATCCTTGAGCGTCTCCTTGCGGGCAAGGATCTCATCCACCCGCTCCTCGACCGTCCCCGCCGTGACGAAGAGGTGGACGAAGACCGTCTGCGTCTGGCCAAGGCGGTGCGCGCGGTCGGTCGCCTGGCTTTCGACCGCCGGATTCCACCAGCGGTCGTAGTGGATGACATGCGTCGCCTTCGTGAGGTTGAGTCCGAATCCGCCCGCCTTGAGCGAAAGGATAAAGACGCCAGGGAGACGCGAGGACTGGAAGCCGCGCACGAGCGTCGTGCGCTGCGCGGCGGAAAGGCCGCCATGGAGAAACGGCACGCGCCGTCCAAACCGCTTCGCGAGCGCCGCCTGCAGCGTCGCGCCGATTTTCGTGTACTGCGTGAAGACAAGCGCCGACTCGCCGCTTTCGAGAATCTGCTCGACAAGGTCCAGGAGACGCAGGAGCTTGCCCGACTCCGCCGCGCCCTCGCCGTCGCAGATGAGCTTCAGGCGCGTCAGAAGCGCAAGGGCATCGCCCGGCGTGTGCGCTCCCGACCGATAGGTCTCCAGAGCCTCCTCGTAGGCGCGCCGCTCGGACGGCAGGAGTTCGCAGTACTCGCGAATCTCGCGCTTCGGACCCAATTCGTCGGCGATGCCCGCCTCCGTCTTCAGGCGGCGCAGGACGAACGGCTCGAGCGCATGCTTCAGCCGTTGGGCGGCGCGCCCGTGTTCGTCGGCGGCGATGGGCTTCGCAAATCGGTCGGCAAACGCCTTGCGCTCGCCGAGGAATCCCGGATTCAGGAACTCCTCCAGCGACCAGAGGTCGGCAACGGAGTTCTCAATCGGCGTGCCCGTGAGCGCCAGCCGCTTCGGCGGGGTCAAGGCCCGCACGGCGCGCGCGACCTGCGTGTCAGGGTTCTTGATTGCCTGCGCCTCGTCAAGGACAAGCCCCGACCAGGCCATCGACGCGAACGCCATCTGCTCGCGCACGAAGAGCGTGTAGCTCGTCAGGACGACATCCGACGCCAAAACCGTCCGCCGAAAGCCGCTCGCGACATGCCGCCTGTCACCGTGATGGACATAGACGTTCAGCCCCGGCGCAAACTGCGCGAACTCGTGCGCCCAATTCGCGAGCAAGGTCAGCGGCGCGAGAATCAGGACGGGCGCGGCAGACGAGCCGGATGCGGCGGACGGCGGTCGGGACGAAAGAATCCAGGCAATGGTCTGAACCGTCTTTCCAAGGCCCATGTCGTCCGCGAGAAGCGCGCCAAAGCCATGTTCCGTCATGAACCGAATCCACGCGACGCCGTCACGCTGATAGCCGCGAAGCGTCCCGACGAAACCGGCCGGCACGACCGCGTCCGCCGCGCCTTGCGTCCGTCCCCGCGCCTGTTGCGCCCTGTTCCGCAGTTTCTCCACAAGCCCCCGCACCCAGCCCTGCGCGGCGACCTCCTCCAACTCCAGCTTGCCGACATGGCCAAGTCCGAGCGCAAAGGCAACGGGATTCGCCTTTCGTCCGACGCCGCGCTCCAGCGCGCGCAAGGCCTCCTTCAAGATGCTGCGGTCAACTTCAATCCAGCGGTTGCGGAAGAAGACAAGCGTCGAACCCTGATCCAGCAAGAAGCGAATCTCGTCCGCCGTGACAGGTTCGCCCGCGACGCGGACGACGAGGCGGACACGGGCGGCGGACGCGGCAGGCGTCGTCTCGTCCGACTCGATCTCGGCCGAAGCGGCGATGGGCGCGGCAAGATCGACGCCGGCCACGCCATACCCCGCGTCCCGCAGGTTGCGCGCGCCACGCCGCACGAAGTCCTCGGCCTCGACGCGCGTCAACACGACGGAAAGGCGACGCGCGGCCTCCTTGGCGTTGGGGCCTGTCCCCAGCCGCAGTCCACGCAGAGGCCCAAAGACATAGGCCGCTTGGCCAAGGGCCTTCAGTCCGGCCCGGCCGCGCGGCACGGCGCAGGAGACGGAAAACGTCTCCTCCGCCGAAACGGTCAGTCCAAAGCAAATCGCCGCGCGCGCCGTCCGATCCTCGGCGGCATTCCCGCTCCAGGCGGCGAGCTCGGCGGCAAAGGCGGCGCACGCGGCGTCATCCCAGCGCACAAGGCCCGTGCGGCTCTTAAGGGCCATCATCCAGGCGTCGTGCAGGGTTTCATGACGCTCCTCCTCCGCATCTTCGGAAAGGCGCGTCATCGCCGCCCCCCGCACGTACTCGTCAACCCAGCCGTCCAGCCCCGGATCGTCCGAAAGGCCGCGCCAACGGGCGTACCAGCCGTCCTCCTCCTTCACGAGGCAGGGATAGAAGTTCCCGTCCGCGACCAGCCGCGACGCCGCGCGCTGCTTGGGGCTGAGGCGGCTCACCCCCGGTATCCATCGAGGACTGTCTGCTTCGGACGCTTCGACTGGCGCGGATAGTCGAGCGTGTAGTGAAGCCCGCGCGACTCGTGACGCTTCTGCGCCGACTTCACGATCAGCTCCGCGCAGACCGCGAGATTCCGAAGTTCCAGCGTGTCGGGCGTGACCAAATAGCGGAAATAGTAGTCGTGGATCTCGCGACGAAGCGTGCGCAGACGATGCGCCGCGCGCGCGAGCCGCTTGTTCGTGCGGACGATGCCCACGTAGTCCCACATGAGACGGCGAATCTCGTCCCACATATGCGAGACGAGGACGGCCTCGTCCGGCGGCACGGCACTGCCGATCTTCCAGTCCGGAATGGCGGGATCCGCCTTGAACGTCTCCGGATGCGGCCCTAGGCGGGCGGCGGTGAGACGCGCGCAGACAAGAGCCTCCATCAGCGAGTTGGACGCGAGACGGTTCGCGCCGTGCAGCCCCGTGCACGCGCACTCGCCGACGGCGGAAAGTCCGCGAATCGACGTGCGTCCGTCCGTCGTCGCCTGAATGCCGCCGCACGTGTAGTGCGCGGCGGGGACGACGGGAATGAGATCCTTCGCCATGTCGATGCCGAAGGACAGGCACTTCGCGTAGATGTTCGGAAACCGCGCCTTCAAATAGGCCTCGCCCTTCTTGCGGATGTCGAGGAACATGCAGTCGTCGCCCGTGCGCTTCATCTCGGAGTCGATCGAACGCGCGACGATGTCACGCGGCGCAAGCGACCCGCGCGGATCGTACTTGTGCATGAACGACTTGCCGTGCTTGTTGACGAGGACGGCCCCTTCGCCGCGCACGGCCTCGGAAATGAGGAAACGCTTCGCCTGCGGATGGTAGAGACACGTCGGATGGAACTGGATGAACTCCATGTTCTCGATCTTCGCGCCCGCGCGCCAGGCAAGCGCAATGCCGTCGCCCGTCGCCGTGTCGGGGTTGCACGTGTAGAGATAGACCTTGCCGCAGCCGCCCGTCGCAAGAATCGTGTTCGGCGTGCGAATCGCGGAAATCTCGCCCGTCGCCTTGTCCAGGACATACGCGCCGACACACCGCTTCTCGCCCTTAAGCCCAATGCGGCTCGACAGGATGAGGTCAATCACGATCGTCTGCTCGCGCACCTCAATCGCCTTTTCGCGCTTCACGCGGCGGATCATCGCCGCCTCGCACTTCTCGCCCGTAATGTCGCCGGCGTGGAAAATGCGGCGCGCACTGTGCCCGCCCTCGCGCGTCAGATCCCACGAGCCGTCGTCCTTCTTCGCGAACTTGACGCCACAGTCGATGAGATCCTGAATGCCGGCGGGCGCGTTCTCGCAGATCTCGTGGACGACCGCGCGGTCGCCGAGCCACGCGCCCGCGATCAGCGTGTCGCGCGCGTGCTTGTCGAAGGAATCCGACGGATCCGCCACGCTGCAGATGCCGCCCTGCGCAAAGTTCGAGTTGCAGTCCTGAAGCCGCGCTTTCGTCGCAACGACGACCTTGCCATAGGCCGCGAGATGAAGCGCGCTCATCAGGCCCGCCATGCCAGAGCCGACGACGAGGTAGTCACAGTCGACGATCTTCATTTCAGATTTCTCCGATTTCCGTCAAACGCCCGTCGAGCCGAATCCGCCCGCGCCGCGATCCGTCGCGTCCAGGACATCCGCCTCGACGACCTGCGGCTGCGTGACGGGCGCGATGACAAGCTGCGCAATCCGATCGCCCTTCTTCACGGCAAACGCCGCCTCGCCAAAGTTCGCGAGAATGACGCCAATTTCGCCGCGATAGCCCGAATCGATCGTGCCGGGCGTGTTCAGCACCGTCACGCCCTGCTTCAGCGCGAGACCCGAACGCGGCCGAACCTGCGCCTCGTAGCCGAGCGGCAGAAGCGCGACCAGCCCCGTCGGCACCAGCGCGCGGCCACCGCGCGGAATCGTGAGATCCGCGACGCTCCGCAAATCCATCCCCGCGTCGCTCGGATGAGCATACGCGGGGAGAACGGCATCCGGATGAACACGCTTGAACGCGAGCGTCATTCTTCCTCTTCCGGATTGACGACCGAGGAGATTTCGCCCGGCTCGAAGCCAAGGCGCTCCAGATTCCACGTGCGCCAGCTTTCGGGAATCTGCCGCAGCTGAAGCGACGCGAGATCGTCGCGAATCTGCGCACGCAGCACCGTCGCCTTCGCGGCATCGCCTGGCACGCGGTCTTCGCAGACGACAAGAATCGCATGGCCCGGCGAGGTGAGCGTGAAATCGGAAACCTCGCCCCTCTTGAGCTTCATCGCCGCGCGGGCGACCGACATCGCGTTCGCAATGCCGTTGTCCGTCCCCTGACGGAGGTCGGAAACCGTGAACGTGAGGTTCGTCGAGACGCCCTTGACGGCCGCGACCGCCTGTGCACCCTTCTTCGCGACAGCCTCGACCTGCGCCTTGAAGGCATCCGCCTTCGCGTCGCGGAGGACGCGGGGACGAATCGCGTCCTTCGCCTCGTCGAACGTCGGCACGTGCTTCGGGCTCGTCTCGGCCTTCTCGACAAGCCAGACCGCGCGGTCCGAACTCACGACCGCATAGCGCAAGTCGTCCGTATTCGGGTCCAGCTCCGCCACGGCCTCCGAGAAGTTCTTCGCACCGGGGCAAATCTGGTACGCGCTCTTCATGAAGCCCTCCTGGTAGCCGCCATCCATCGCGAACCAGTCGCTCGTCTGGACTTTAAGCCCCTCTTCCTTCGCGATCTCGTCCAGCCGCGACGCGCCCTTCTTCGCCGCCTTCTGGGCGTAGGCGCGGAAGTTGAGGTTCGTCTCCAGGCACTGCACGGCGGCGATCTCGCGGAGTTCCTTCTCGATTCCCGCCTTCACGTCCTCGAACTTCTTCACGGTCTCGACGCCGTTCGTGTCCGTCGAGGTGTACTTGTCGATCGTGACGTCGTAGCGGTCGCGCATCTCGTCCTCCGTGACGACCATGCGCGCGAGCAGTTCCTTCTTCGTCGCATCGAACTTGACGAAACGGATCTTCGTGCGTTCGGGAAGCTCCAGGCTCTTGGCGTTCTTCTCGTACCAGGCCTTCAGGGCCTTCTCGTCAACCTTGACGGCCTCGGCGTCCTTCTGCGACTGGCTGAAGGTGGCGACCTTGACGGTGAACGTGTCCGTCATGTCCGCAACCGCCTGGTCAACTTCCATCGGCGACGCCCACGCCGCCGCGCCGAGGACGGCCTGCCCCAGGCGCATCAGGGTGACGCGACGCTTCAGGAACGCCTCGAAGCGTTCGGGCGAAAGCCCGTTGTCGCGAAGCGCGCGCTGGTAGAGCGCAAAGCTGAAGCCCCCGTTCTGCTGGAAGGACGGATCGCGGCGGATGATTGCCTGGACTTCGGCATCCGTCGCCACGACGCCCGCCTTTTCCGCGACGAGGAGCGCCGCGTAGTTCTCCCACGCCTGACGGTTCGCGTCGCCCGCCTTCATCTGCGTGTCCCGCACCCGGCCAAAGCCGCGCACCTCCTCGGCCAAGGCCGAGAAGAGCTTGGCATCGACCGCCTTGCCCGCAAGCGTGCCCGCGTCGCCCGACGCCTCGGAACGCGACTCGCTGCCCAAATCGGCAATGAGGAAGTCAAAGGCAAAGAAAGCGGAAATCGCGACGGCGAAAACGCCCCAAAGCCAGCGGTTGCGAATCAGTTTGTTGAATTTTTGAATGACCATTTCGGTTGCTCGATTCTACGAATGCTCGACTGCTCGATTTGTTCGGTTTGGTGTATGTTGACTGTTCGTGTGCTTCAAAAAGGAATGCCTCACTCGTCGTCCGACGCCTCGTCGGCCGTCTCCGTCGCGGACGAGGCGTCCTCGTCCTCAACGACGGCTTCCTCCGTCGTCTCCGAGGCCTCGGCGGCCTTCTTGGCGAGCGCGTCGGCCTCGCTCTCCGTCTTCGCGACGAGCGCGCCCGAATTGATTTCCGACCGCCCCTCGCAGAAGCTCACGCCCGGCCCCATCGGGTTGCCGGCCGCGTCAAAGGCTATGACGAACACGCTCATCCGCTCGCCGACCGACGGAACGGCCCGATGGATGTTGACCTTCATCTTCGGCGAAAGCTTGACCTCGGCCTTGTCGGAGACGGCCTTCTGCTCGGTCTCGCCTTCCGCCGAGACCTGCGAGACGAGGCGGACGCCCTGATCGAGACGGACGAGATAGTCGCCGCTCGTGTTCTCAAGAACCGTCACGAGTCGGTCATGCTCGCTCGTGAGGACGACCTCGTTCGCCGCCCGCATCTGCGGAATCTCGAAGTGCTGCCCCGAAAGGGCCAGCGAACCCGTCACGCAGCGCACGACCGTGCGCGTGCCGTACGCCGTCGCCTCACGGACATAGCGGGATTCGCCCGCCAGATTCCGAACGGCGAAGTCGGGAGCCGAGACGGCAAACGCGCCCTCCGGCATGTTGTCCGCCAGATTCAGCGTCAGTTCGCCCGTTCCGAGAACGACCGTGCGCGACTTGACGCCCAACGCCTGGGCCAGTGTCCCGAACGACGCCTCGCCCGACAGCGCGGCAAACGAATTCGCCCCGAACGAGACGGTCAGCTTGCCCGCGCCCTGCGTGCGGAACGCCGCGCCCAGCGGATAGAACTTGCCTTCCTCGACCGGCGCCCACGCGCCGCCCGGAACCTGGACTTCCGCCGTGCCCTCGCACGAGCGGCAGAACGGCAGCGTCGTGAAGGAACTCCGCGCGGCGGCCTTCGGAGCCGGCGCGGCCTCAGGGGCCGCCGCCGCGTCGTCCTCCTGCGCAACGGCGACGGACGCGCCCAGCGCAAGAGCCGAAACGACTGCAAACTTCGCGTATGTCATGGTATCCTCTCCTTCAGGTTCAACCTTCGACGAGGTGTGCGCCGTCCGACGGCGGAATCAGCGAACAGGTCGGCTCGTCGCCGAACTTGGCCTTGTACTCGCGCGTGATCGCCGCCGCAATGCGGTCGGCCGCCGCCGGATCGACCAGGAGGCAGCAGCTGCCGCCGAACCCGCCGCCGGAAAGGCGCGCGCCGTAGACTTCGGGAATCGCCTTCGCCGCGTCCACGATCACGTCCAGCTCCTCGCAGGAGTTCTCGAACCAGTTGCGGCTCGACTCGTGCGAATCGTACATCAGCGCGCCGAAGCCCTGAAGGTCGCCCTTCTCCAGCAGCGCCGCGCCCTGGAGGACGCGCTCGTCTTCGCCGATCGGATGGATCGCGCGCTTCGCCGTCGTCTCGGAAAGCCCGCTGCGGTAGAGGACCCACTCGGCCGCCGTGACGTCGCGCAGGTGCGTGACCGAGCCTTTCTTGAGGACGCTCGCGAAATACTTCGCCGCGTCTTCGCACGCCTGGCGACGCGAGGCGTAGGCCCCGTCCACCAGCGCGTGCTTCGCGTTCGACTTCACCATCATGAACGCGACGCCGTCGCCGAGCGGAACCGTCTCGAAGGTGTTCGTGCGGAAGTCGCTCTTGACGAGCGCGCCCGCCTTTCCGTACATGGAGGACGCCTGATCCAGCAGCCCGCAGGGGCAGCCCGCGAACGTGTGCTCGGCCTTCTGGCCGATCTTCGCGAGCGTCGTCCGATCCTGCGAGAGGCCATAGAGCTTCTGGAGCGCCAGCGCCGTCGCCATCTCAAGCGCGGCGGACGAGGACAGCCCCGCGCCCAGCGGAATGTTGCCGAGGAACATCGCCTTCCAGCCATGCCCGGCCGTCGCCGGCTTGTCGTCGAAGAGCCAGTTGAACGTGCCCGTCACATAGTTCTGCCACGTCATCTCCCGCGCGGGCTTCACGTCGCGGATGGAGAAGTTCACCGTCTCCATCAGGTCGCCCGCCGTCAGCGAGCAGGTCTCGTCGTCCGTCGCGCACACGGCGAAGAACGTGCCCTTGTCGATTGCCGCCGAGAAGACGTAGCCCTCGTTGTAGTCGGTGTGGTTGCCGAGAACCTCGATCCGGCCCGGCGCATAGGCGACAACCTCCGGCTTCTTGCCGTAGAGCTTCTCGAACTTCGCGACGAGCTCGTCGTAGACTGCCTGGTTCAGCATGGTGAAGATTCCTCTCTCGTTAAAAGTTGACGTCGTTCAGACGGGTCATTCCGCCCGCGCCTTCGGCTTCGACAGGAAGTTGGCGTACACGAACACGTAGGCGAAGAGCGCGATCGTGAACCAGTAGCTGTTGAGGTAGCCGACCTTGCCCGCGAGCATGCCCTGAAGCGGCAGGCAGACGCCGCCGACGACGCAGGCCATGAAGATGCCGGAACCCATCGGGACGTACTTGCCGAGGCCCTCGGCCGCGAGGTTGAAGAGGCCACCCCACATGACCGACGTCGCGAGGCCGCAGACGAACAGCAGGCACATCGACAGCGGAAGCGTCTTGCCGAAGACCGTCACGAGTTGGACGGGGAGGAACATCATCGCGAGCAGCGTGACGATGCCGAGAAGCGACAGGAACGTGATCATCGCGCGCGAGCTCACCTTGCCGCCGATCATGCCGCCGAAGATACGGCCGATCATCATCGCGAACCAGTAGGCGGCGACGACGCTGCCCGCGACGACCGGGCCGACGCCCTTCATCTCGCTCATGTAGAGGTTCGCCATGTTCGGGATGCCGGACTCGATCGTGATGTAGAAGAAGATCGCAAGCGCGCCGAACGTGAAGTGGCGGAACTTGAGCGTCGCGACGATGTCCTTGACGACGTTCGTCTTGCCCGAAAGGCGGTCGGCCTTCTCCTCCGCCGTCTCCATGTGCGGCTCGGGGATCTTCGAGAGCAAGACGATCACGAACGCCGCCGCGAAGAGGGCCATCGCGATGAGCATCGCCGGGGCGACCTTGGCGACCGTCGCCGCCTCCATCGAGCCGCCGATCAGCATGCCGAGGATCATCGGCGCAAGCGTCGCGCCGACGGAGTTGAGCGAACAGCCCATCTGGACGAGCTGGTTGCCCTTGTTGCCGCCGCCGCCGAGCGTGTTGAGGAGCGGATTGACGACGAGGTTCAGGAGACACATCGAGAAGCCCGCGACGAACGCGCCGGCGATGTACACGTAGAACGGGTTCGCCGAAGCCGGCACATAGCCCGAAAGGAGCTGGACGCCCAGGCCCACGAAGCCGACGGCCGCCGCGAGAAGCGCCGTGAACTTGTAGCCCCGGCGCTTGAGGATCAGGCCGCCCGGAATCCCCATGAAGAGGTAGGCGAAGAAGTTCGCGGCGCTGCCAAGCTGCGACGCCGTCGCCGAGGCGTTGAACTGGTTCTTGGCGACGACCGCCATCGAGCCGGCGAAGTTCGTGACGAACGCGATCATGAAGAAGAGCGCGAACATCGTGACGATGGCGGCAACGTTCCCGCCCTGCTTTTCCTGTTTTTCCATAAGACTCCTTCTAGTGTTTATGACGCGAAATTATACCGAAAACGGGTCGCCCCGTCAATCAGCCACGCCCTCCCGTCGCAAAGGCGTAGGCGTTCTGGAACATGCGCATCCACGGCCCGTTCGCCTTGAAGACGCCCGGGTTGTAGCTGAGCTGGCAGGCGCGGAAGCCGCGCTCCGGGTGCGGCATCAGGATCGTCGCGCGCCCGTCCGCCGTCGTGAACGCCGTCTGGCCGCCGAGCGAGCCGTTCGGGTTGTACGGATAGCGCGTCGTCGCGTACCCGTAGTTGTCCACGTAGTGCGCGGCGCAGATCGACGGCGCGAAGCCGTCCGTCCAGACGCGGCCTTCGCCGTGCGCGACGGCGATCGGCAGGCGCGAGCCCGCCATGCCCCGGAAGAAGATCGACGGGGACGCCTCGATCTCGACCGTCGCGTAGCGCGCCTCGAACTGCTCGGAGATGTTCTTCACGAACTTCGGCCACTTCTCCGCGCCCGGAATGATGTCCTTGAGCTGCGAGAGCATCTGGCAGCCGTTGCAGACGCCGAGCGAGAACGTGTCCGGCCGATGGAAGAACGTCCGGAACATCTCGCGCAGACGGTCGTTGTAGAGGATGGAGCGCGCCCAGCCCGAGCCCGCGCCGAGGACGTCGCCGTAGCTGAAGCCGCCGCAAGCGACGAGTCCCTTGAAGTCCTTGAGGTCGACGCGCCCCGCGATGAGGTCGGACATATGGACGTCCTGGCAGTCGAACCCGGCGAGCGCGAACGCCGCCGCCATCTCGATGTGGCCGTTGACGCCCTGCTCGCGCAAGACCGCGAGACGCGGACGCGCAGACGTCGCCGTCGGCGCGGCGACGGCAGCCTCCGGGTCGAACGTCAGCTTGAAGGTCAGGCCCGGATTGAGGTCGTCGAGCGCGTTGTCGTACTCCTCGCGCGCCGTCACGGGGTTGTCGCGCAGCGCCTGCATGCGGTAGGTCGTCTCCGACCAGGCGCGGCGCAGGTAGGTGAGGTCGGTCTTGAGCGCCTGGCGCGCGCCGACGAAGATCTCGAACGTGCGGCTCGTCGCGAGCGCCGCGCCGATCGCCTCGGCGGGGACGCGCGCCGCCGCGAAGACCGCGAGCACCTTCTTGAGGTAGGACTCGCGCACCTGGAGGACGGCACCCGGCTGCTCGTTGAAGAGCTGTTCGAGGGCGTCGCCGTCCGGCAGCTTCGCGACGAGGCCGCGCCCGCCCGTGATCGCCATCTCCGCGAGCGTGACGGCAAGGCCGCCGTCCGACCGGTCGTGGTAGGCGAGCGCGAGCTTGTCGCGGACGATCTTCTGCATCGCGTCGAAGAAGCGCCGGAGCAGCCCCGCGTCCACGTCCGCGTGCGTGTCGCCGAGCTGGCCGTAGACCTGCGCGAGCGCGGTCGCGCCCAGCGGCGCCTCGCCCTTCGCCCCAAGGTTCACGTAGACGAGCACGGAGCCTTCGCCGCGCGGATCGGCCTTGAGGTCGGGCGTGAGCGTGAGGCGCACGTCCTTCACCGGCGCGAACGACGAGACGACGAGCGAAAGCGGCGCGACCTGCTTCTTCTCCTCGCCCTTCCGGTCCTGCCAGACCGTGTGCATCGAGCAGCTGTCCTTGCCGACGGGAATGGAGACGCCGAGCTTCGGGCAGAAGCGCAGCCCCACCTCCTGCACGGTGTCGTAGAGAACCGCGTCCTCGCCGGGATCGCCGCACGGGGCCATCCAGTTCGCCGAAAGGCGGATCTGCGTGATGTCGCCGACGTCCGCCGCCGCGAGGTTCGTGATCGCCTCGGCGACCGCGAGACGACCCGACGCCGGCCCGTCCAGAAGCGCGACCGGCGTGCGCTCGCCCGTGGCCATCGCCTGGCCGTTGAACGTCGTGTAGCCCATCGTCGTCACGGCGCAGTCCGCCGCCGGCAGCTGGTACTTGCCGACCATCTGGTCACGCGCGACGCGCCCCGTCACCGTGCGGTCGGTGATCGTGACGAGGAACGTCTTGTCCGCCACGGCCGGAAGATGCAGGACGCGCGTCAGCGCGTCGAGCGGCTTGACGCCCTCGAAGGTCGTCGGCCGATGCGCCTTCTTCGTGCGCGTCACCTTGCGCACCATGCGCGGCGGCTTGCCGAGAAGGACCTTGATGTCCATGTCGATCGGATTGTCGCCGAAGTGCGCGTCGTGGAGGACGAGCTGGCCGTCGCCCGTCGCGACGCCGATGAACGCCACGGGACAGCGTTCGCGCGCACACAGCTCCTCGAAGAAGCCCTTCGCCTCCGGACGAAGCGCGAGGACGTAGCGCTCCTGCGCCTCGCAGCACCAGATCTCCATCGGGCTCATCGACGGCTCTTCGTTGTGGACAGCGCGCAGCTCAAACGCGCCGCCCGTCGCCTCGACGAGCTCGGGGCAGCCGTTGGAGAGGCCGCCCGCGCCGATGTCGTGGACGGAAAGGATCGGATTCGCCTTGCCGAGGAAGCTGCACGCGTCGATGACGCCCTGGCAGCGGCGCTGCATCTCGGCGTTTCCGCGCTGGACGGAGTTGAAGTCGAGCGCCTCGGAGTTCGTGCCCGTCATCATCGAGGACGCCGCGCCGCCGCCGAGGCCAATGCGCATCGCCGGGCCGCCGATCTGGACGATCAGCGCGCCGACCGTGACATCCTTCTTCTCGACCTGGCTGCGGCGGATGACGCCCATGCCGCCGGCGAGCATGATCGGCTTGTGGTAGCCGCGTAGCTCGCCCGCGACCTCGCCCTCATAGGTGCGGAAGAAGCCGCAGAGCTGCGGACGGCCGAACTCGTTGCCGAACGCCGCGCCGCCGATCGGGCCTTCCGTCATGATCTGAAGCGGCGTCGCCAGGCGCGTCGGGAAGTCGGCGTACACGCGCTCCCACGGCTGGGGAAAGCCCGGAATGCGCAGGTTCGAGACCATGAAGCCGCAGATGCCCGCGACCGTCCGCGAACCCGTTCCCGTCGCCGCCTCGTCGCGGATCTCGCCGCCGACGCCCGTCGCCGCGCCCGGATAGGGCGAAATCGCCGTCGGGTGGTTGTGCGTCTCGACCTTCATGAGCTGGTCAAGCTGATCCTTCTTGAAGGCGTACGCCTTCGTCGCGGGATCGATCGCGAAGACGTCCGTCTTGAAGCCCGCGACGACGGCCGAGTTGTCCTTGTAGGCCGACAGCGTGTCCTGCGGACGCTTCTTGTGCGTGTTCTTGATCATCTCGAAGAGGCTCTTCGCCTGCTTCTTGCCGTCGATCACGAACTCGGCGCCGAAGATCTTGTGGCGGCAGTGCTCGGAGTTGACCTGGCCGAACATGACGAGCTCGGTGTCCGTCGGATTGCGCTTCGCCTTCTTGAAGCTCGCCGCGAGATACTTCATCTCCGTCTCGGAGATGGCCAGGCCAATCTCCTCGTTCGCCTCGCGAATCGCCGCCACGCCGCGCTTCAGGACGTCGTACGTGCGCCCCGGCTTCGGCTCGGCGACGTCAAAGAGGTCGGAGAGGTCGTCGTAGACGCCCTCGGTCATCTTGTCGTAGAGCGCGGCGAGCGCCGCCGGCGGCAACGCCACGGCGCCCGTCCGCCGCCCCTCCTCGTCCCGCGCGTCCGTCGCGGCGCACGGCGCATAAGGGCCGGCCTCGCTGACGAAAAAGCGGATGCCGCGCTCGACGCGCCGAATCGACTTCAGCCCGCAGTTGCGGAAGATGTCCGTCGCCTTCGAGCTCCACGGCGAAATCGTGCCCTTGCGCGGCGTCACGTAGAAGTCGGCGCCGTCGCAGCTGCCCTCGGCGTTCAGAAGCTCCGCCGCACGGGCGAGTTCCTGCGAATCGACCGGCGCATCCACAAGTTCAAGGGCATAGACCCACTTCGCGTCAATCGCGAGCGGACCCAGCGTCGGGTCGGCCTTCGCGAGCGCGGCCTTCAGCGCATCGAGGCGGAACGGTGAATAGGCATCGGAACCGAGCAGCAGAACCATGTTTTCCTCCTTAGTAAAATGAGGTGGATATTATACCATATCGGAAGCGTCGCCTTGCGAAGGGACAAGACAGCCGTTCGGCCGCGCAGAAGGTTCGCCGCACCCTCCGCAATCGCCCTAGCGGAAACCGAGGATCTTGTGGAGCTGGACGGAGAGCGACCAGCCCTCCAGACGGGACAGGACGGCCTTCGCCGTGGCGAAGTCAATCGATCCGTTCCGCTCGCACGGCGAGACGTAGTAGTCCGTCGCGGCAAGGCGTCCGCGAATCTCCTGCGCAAAGCGAACGACGGAGTCCTCGTCCGAAGAGGCGACGACCCGCACCTCGTCGCAACGGCGAAGCCCCGTCGCCGCACGATAGCGCGCGGCCTCCTCCGTCTTGGGCGAACAGGCGACGTAGTCCACATCGTCCAGCCACGCGGGCGCGAGCAAACCGTTCGTCTCGACGCCAATCCAGAGCCCCGCGCCCTTCAACGCCGCGACGAGTTCGGGCATCCCCGCCTGAATCGTCGGTTCGCCGCCCGTCAGGATGACGCTCTTCGGCCGGTGCGCACGCACCTCGGCGAGCAGTTCGTCCAGCGACAGGGAAAACCGCCGCGCCGTGTCCGTGTCGCACCAGGGGCAGGCGAGGTTGCAGCCCGCAAAGCGGACGAACGTGCAGGGCCGCCCCATGTTCCGCCCCTCCCCCTGGAGCGACGAAAAGATCTCAACGAGACTGTACATCCTTCCCCCGGAAGGCCAGCGCATAGAGTCCGACGACCGCAAAGCAGATCGCCGGGACGACGAAGCTCGCGCGCAGCGACGTCGCGCAAAGCTTGAGGTTCGTGTCCCAGTCCGTCGCAAAGCCCGGCACCAGCGCACACCAGACGGAATTCGGGTTGCCGATGACGTCCGCCATCCACGGCGTGATGATCGCGCCTCCCAGAATCGCCATGATGAGTCCGGACGCGCCGAGCTTCAGGGCCTTCGGATCCAGCCCGCCAAGCGCCATGCCGTAGATCGTCGGGAACATGAGCGACATGAAGCCGCTCATCGCGACCAGGCAGAGGACGTTCGCCGAGAACGGCAACCCGCCGACTGAAAAGAGGACGCGCGTCGGCAGATACATGACGCCGAGGCAGCAGAGGATCGCCCCCACCGCGAAGACGGCCATCATCTTCGCCGGCTCGACGTACTTCATGGCGAACGTCGCGATCCAGCGGCAGACGATGAAGAGCGTGATGGCGATCGTGTAGTAGGTCGCGCCGTCCGCCGGCGTGACGCCCAGCTCCTTCTGGCAGTAGACGTTGAGCCACGTCCACGCGGCGATCTGCACGCCCACATAGAAGAACTGCGCAACGACGCCAAAGCCGTAGCGCGGCGTCCGCAGAAGCGTTCCGAGCATCGCCCGGTAGTCGCGCTGAAGGACGACGTAGGCGAGCGGGCCGAGACAGCCGAGCAGCACCCAGACGATCTTGTTCATTTCCGGAAAGAGAAAGTAGAGCGCGGTGATCGGCATGAAGGTGAAGAGCGTCGCGACGCCCACGCGCGTCAGGGCCGCCACACGGCCCGCGCCCGCCGACGCGCCGCCGTCGTCCTTCGTCAACAGGAAGAAGAGCCAAATGAGCGCGGCAATCGCGCAGAGCCCGACATAGGGCGCGCAGACCCAGAAGAGCTCGTTGTGGATGATCCCCTGCCGCGTCGCCGCGTCCATGAGCGCGCGCTCCTCCGCCGTCGCGGGGTGGAGATGCGAGAGGATGAGCTGCTGGGCGAGGACAATGCCCATCATCGAGCCGACGGGATTGAACATCTGCGCGAAGTTGAGCCGCCGTACGGCAGTCGAGGAATCGCCAAGCGAGAGGACGTACGGGTTGCACGTCGTCTCCAGGAGGGAGCAGCCGCCCGCGACGATGAAGATCGCGATGAAGTAGACGTCGAACGACTGGGCGATGCAGGCGGGAATGTAGAGGAGCGCGCCCGTGATGTAGACGAACAGCCCGATCAGCACGCCCTTCCGATAGCTGAACTCCTCGGCGAGAACGGCCGCGAAGATCGCCAAGACGGCATACGCCCCGTAGAACGCGACCTGCACGAGGCCGGCCTTCGACTGATCCATCGTGAAGATGCGCTGAAACGACGGCACGAGGTTGTCCGTCATGTTGTTCAGAAGCCCCCACAGCGTGAAGCAGCTCACGAGCATCACGAAGGCGGGGAGGTTCCGTTTTGAGATCAGCCGTCCGTTTTCCATGCGATTAGGCCTTTGTGCCGTCAGTTGTTGCCCTCTGCCGTCTCCAAATGCGCCTGGATCGCGGCATACAAAACGTGGCTCGCGCCCGGCGCAAGCGTCCGTCCGCCCGGCCAGTCCGAAACCGGCTCCACGCAGACAAAGCGTTTCCAGTCGTCCGCCGCCAAGTCGGCGAACGCCGTCTCCGGACCCGGATTCCAGACGACGGCGCGGTCGTTGCCGGACGACGCAAGCGCAATCGCGCGCTTCAGCCCCGGATCAAGAATCGCGTGGGCGTGCCGAGGCTGGGACGGCAGTTCGAAGATGTGGTCGGGCGCAAAGTCGACCTTCAGGTCGCCCTCCCACACGCCGCGCTTCAGGTCGGCCGTCGTGCCGTCCGTATAGGCGCAGCCGTCCAGCCCCCGCACCGTGACGCCGTCGCGGTCGCGCACGGCGAGATACGGATGGAAGCCCGCGCTGAACGCGAACGGCTCCGCGCCCGTGTTCGTCGTCGTCAGCGCGAGATTGAGCTTCATCGAGACGGTGACCTTGACCGTCAGGTCAAAGGCGTACGGCCAAAGCTGGCGCGTGACGAGGTCGTCCCGAAGCCCCAGCGTCACTTCCGTGACATCTTCGGAATACTCCGTGCCGCGCACGTCGAAGACCATCTTCGACGCGAAGCCGTGCTGCGGCAAGTCCTTCGAGAAGCAACGGCCGAACTGCGGCCAGCAAACGGGCACGCCGCCGTGGAACTTGTCGCCCCGGTTGTAGTCCGCGTCCTTCCGCGCCGAGCGGAAGATGACCGGCCCGTGGCCGGTCGGACGGTAGGACAGCACGTTCGCGCCGAGGAGCGCGACCTCCGCCGTGCCGTACTTGTTCGCGAGGACGACGTTCGGATAGCCGGCGAAGCCCGGACGGAAGACAATCCGACCGGGCGCACCGTACCGCGCGTTCAGCTCGGCCAGCGTCATCTTCAGGCCAGCCCCTTGTAGAGCTTCTCGATGTCCTTGACCGTGAGGTCGCGCGGGTTGCCCGGACGGCAGGCGTCGGCGTAGGCCGACTTCGCGAGGAACGCGATGTCCTCCTTCTTCAAGACGCCCTTGAGGTCGGACGGGATGCCGACGTCCTTCGCGAGCTTCTCGACGGCCGCGATCGCCGCCTTGCGGACGGCCGCGAGCGGCATCTTCTCCGCGCCCTTCACGCCCATCGCGACCGCGATCTTGCGGTACTTGTCGCCCGTCTTCGGCGCGTTGAACTTCATCGCCGTCGGCAGGAGGATCGCGCACGCCTTGCCGTGCGGCATGTCGTAGAGCGCGGAAAGGCCATGCGCCATCGAATGGTCAATGCCAAGGCCGACGTTCGAGAAGCCCATGCCCGCGATGTACTGTCCGAGGGCCATGCCCGCGCGGCCCGCCGGCTTGTTCGCGACCGCGTCGCGCAGCGAGGCGCTGATGAGGCGAATCGCCTCCAGGTGCATCATGTCCGTCATCGGACAAGCCGCCTTCGTGATGAGGCCCTCGATCGCGTGGGTCAGGGCGTCCATGCCCGTGAAGGCCGTCAGCCCCTTCGGCATCGAGCTCATCATGTCGGGATCGACGAACGCGACGACGGGAATGTCGTGCGGATCGACGCAGACAAACTTGCGCTTCTTCTCGACGTCCGTGATGACGTAGTTGATCGTCACCTCCGCCGCCGTGCCGGCCGTCGTCGGGACGGCGAGAATCGGCTTCGAGGGCTTCTTCGTCGGCGCGACGCCCTCCAGGCTCCGCACGTCCGCGAAGGACGGGTTCGCGAGGATGATGCCGACGGCCTTGGCCGTGTCCATCGAACTGCCGCCGCCGATGGCGATGATGCTGTCGGCCTTCGCCTTCTTCGCGGCCTTCACGCCGTCCTTCACGTTCTGGATCGTCGGGTTCGGCTTGATTTCCGAATAGACGGCGTAGGCGACCCTCGCCGCGTCAAGGAGATCCGTCACCTTCTTCGTGACGCCGAACTTGATGAGGTCGGGGTCCGAGAAGACGATCGGTTTCTTGAGCCCGCGCTGAGCCAGTTCGGCGACGATGGACTTCACGGCGCCGGCGCCGTGGTACGAAGTCTCGTTCAGGATGATGCGATTGACCATGATTCGGATTTTCCTTTCGTTTTCGCTGTTCGGAAATCAGCTACGGGACACGGGGTCGCGCCCCTTGACCGCAAATTATACCATCTTGCCCGATTCCGGCGCAAGCGTCACGCCTCGGGCAAGAGAAAGAGGAGGACGAGATTCGTGAGGTTGAAGAGCGCGTGGTTCAGCATGGCGCAGGCGAGGCGCCCCGTCTTCTGGTAGAGCCAACACTGCGCCACGCCAAAGAAGAAGAGCGCGAGAAACGCCGCGTCCGGCCACGGCTGGGCGAGGTAGTGCGCCGCCGAGAAAAGAAGTGAGGAGAGGAAAACAATCGAATAATCGAATGGTCGAACGACAACAGTCGCCTGTCCCCTCACCTTCCGCCAGACCCGCTGCGGCAGGCGAAAGAGCAGCCCGCGAAACAGCAGTTCCTCCAGCGCCGGCAGCAGGACGACGACCTGAAGGACCAGGAACGCCGCGACACCGAAGTGCTTCGCCGAAACGAAGGCCTGCGCCAGGCAGCGGCGGACGACCTCGATGTTCTTCTGGTCGGGCAGGTCGACGCCAAACCAGCCGGCGACGACCTGCGTCAAATAGCAAAGGCCGATGGTCGCACACGCGATCACCGGCCAGGCCTTGAACGTAAACGAGTAGGGGGCCTCGCGCGTCACGTCAGGCCTCGACCTTCTCCCCGCCCGTTCCGCGAATCTTCAGGTGAAGCTCGCGGAGCTGCTGCTCGGTCACGTAGTTCGGCGCGTTCATCATGAGGTCCTGGGCCTTCTGGTTCATCGGGAAGGCGATGACCTCGCGGATGTTCGGCGTGTCGGTGAGAAGCATGACCATGCGATCGACGCCCGGCGCAATGCCGCCATGCGGCGGCGCGCCGAACTGGAAGGCACTGTAGAGGCAGCCGAACTTCTGCTTGACGACTTCCTTCGGATAGCCCGCGATCTCGAACGCCTTCTCCATGATGTCGATGCGGTGGTTGCGGATCGCGCCCGACGAAAGCTCGATGCCGTTGCAGACGACGTCGTACTGGTAGGCCTCGATCGACAGCGGATCCGACCCGTTCAGTGCCTCCAGCCCGCCCTGCGGCATCGAGAACGGATTGTGCGAGAAGATGATCTTGCCCGTCTCGGGGTCCTTCTCGAAGAACGGGAAGTCGACGATCCAGCAGAACCGGTAGCAGTTCGTCTCGCAGATCTTGTTCGTGAGGTGGTTCGCGATGTCCGTGCGCACAAGGCCCGACAGGCGATGGCACTCGTCCACGTCGGCCGCCATGAAGAAGAGCGCGTCCCCCGGCTCCATGCCGGCGAGCGCCTTCATCTCCTCCAGCTGCTCGGCCGACAGGAACTTCGCGATCGGGCCCTTGAGCTCGCCGTCCTTCGTCCAGCTGATGTAGCCGAGGCCCTTGCCGCCGTTCTCCTTGACGAACGCCTCGCGCTTGTCGAACCACGTGCGCGTCTCGACGCCGACGATGCCCTTGACGAGCAGGCCCTTGACGAGCCCGCCCGACGTCGCGACGTTCGCGAACGCCTTGAAGTCCGCCCGCGCGAAGAAGTCGTTCATGTTGAACCACTTGAGCGGGTTGCGGAGATCCGGCTTGTCCGAGCCGTACGTCATCATCGCGTCGCGGTACTTGATGCGCGGCCACGGGGCCTCGCTGCACGCCCAGGTCGAGAACTTCTTGAACGTCTTGCCGACGACGTCCTCGACGACGGCGAAGATCTCGTCCTGCGTGACGTAGCTCATCTCGATGTCCATCTGGTAGAACTCGCCGGGACTGCGGTCGGCGCGCGCCGCCTCGTCGCGGAAGCACGGCGCGATCTGGAAGTAGCGGTCGAAGCCCGAGACCATCAGGAGCTGCTTGAACATCTGCGGCGCCTGCGGAAGCGCGTAGAACATGCCGCGATGGAGGCGGCTCGGCACGAGGTAGTCGCGCGCGCCCTCCGGCGACGAGGCCGTCAGGATCGGCGTCTGGAACTCGTTGAAGCCCTTCTCCCACATCTGCTCGCGCAGGAAGCGGATCACCTGCGAGCGGAGGACGAGGTTCTGGTGCAACTTCTCGCGGCGAAGGTCGAGGAAGCGGTACTTGAGGCGCACGTCCTCCGACTCGTCGGCCTTCTCGTCGGGAATGTAGATCGGCGTCACCTCCGACGCGGACTCCATCACCAGCTCGTTCGCCTCGATCTCGACTTCGCCCGTCGGCAGGTCGGGGTTGATCGTGTCGGGCGTGCGGAGCTTCACCTCGCCCGTCACGGTGATGACCGACTCGAGGTGCGCCTTCTCGACGAGTCCGAAGAAGCTGCGCGACGGATGGACGACGATCTGCGTCAGGCCATAGTGGTCGCGCAGATCGACGAACAGGATGCCGCCATGGTCGCGCAGACGGAACATCCAGCCCGAAAGGCGGACGGTCTTCCCCGCGTCGGACGCGCGGAGCTCGTTGCAGGTGTGGGTACGATACGGATGCATAGTCAGAATCTCCTCAAAATTGTGCGTAGTATACCATAAATCAGACGTCCGCCGACTTCAGTTCGCGCGCCCACGCGACCCACTCGGCGTTTGACAGCTCTTCGGCGCGCCGCGTGGACTGGATCAAATCGCGGAAAATGCTGCCCAGCTGCTTGCGCCGATGCTCGAACGCGCGCTTCGTCAGACGGTGAAAAATCCGCCGCGTCTCCGCCGTGAGATCGACATTCCGGTCATGCCGATCCAGCCGCACGACGCTTGAGCCAATCTCCGGACGCGGCCAGAAGCAGCTCGACGAGACTTTCCGAACGACCTTCACGTCGTAGTCAAGCTGTGCCCAGACCCCCGCCAGCCCCCGCATCTTCGACCCCTCCTCCGCCGCCAGCCGCTCGGCGACCTCCGTCTGCACCAGGACAGTCAGCGACGGAATCGCCCGCGTCTGCACGAGGTCGAGCAAAATGCGCGTCCCCGCCTGATACGGCAGGTTGGAGACCATGTGGGAGAAGGTTGAGAGGGGTTGGGAAGTTTGGGGGTTTGGGGGTTGGGTGGTTGGGGGTTGGGGGGCGCGCGCACGCGCGATCCAGTCGAGCGCGTCGCCCGCGACAACCGTCAGGTTCGGCGGATTGCCAAAGGCCGTCGGCAGCCGCTCGGCCAAGACGGGATCTTTCTCGATCGCCGTCACGCGACAGCCGCGCGCGAGCAGTTCCTCCGTCAGCACGCCCAGCCCCGGACCGATCTCCAGGACATTCATCTCGTCGGGACTCGCCGCACCCGCACGCGGCGCCAGCCCCGCGTCCACAATCGCATTTCGCGCATTCTGGTCGATGAGGAAGTTTTGCCCCAAGACCTTGTTCGGGTGAAAGCCGTTTTCGATGCACCAGGCCTTGACCTGGCTCGGACTCGTCAGATTCATCTCGCCCTCCTCATGTGTTCGTTCCCTCCTGAAACGCCGCCGCCGCGACCTTGCGCAGGAACTTCACGCTGCGCGAAAAGATCTGGTCGACGTTCGCGGCCGAGGAAACGTCCAGAAACTCCTTCGTCTCCTCGCTCGACAGGTGAAAGCGCGTCTTCAGGAGATGAATGTAGCAGCGTTCGGGGTCCTCGTTCCAGAGCTTGCGGAAGCACCAGTGCGTCAGCCCCCACGTCTCGTTGTGCAGAAGCTGCTCCGTCGCATCCACGGGAATCTCCATCCCCGTCCGCCCGTCCGCCGCATTCGGATACGCGCGCTCGATCGAAATCTCGCCATGCCGATTCGGGTCCGCGTTCAGGATGAAGCCGCGCACATAGCGGCGCAGCCACCCCTCGAACGAGCCCTCGCCTCGGTAGAGGTCGATCTTGCCGCGCCCGATCATCTCCTCGTAGAGCATGCCGTTGAGGTCGTCCTCCGTCAGCGAATACCGCTTCATCAGCGTCGCCGAGCGAAGCGACCTCGCCTCGGTCGCGATCACGCGCTCCCAAACGAGCTTCCAGCCCGCGTCCTCGCCCGCCCTGACGAGCCGATGCCATTCCGCGTCCGTCATGCGAACGTCAGGCCTCCGGGAACGGGCGGCTGCCCCGGCCGATGCAGCCACAGCGCGGACTCGTGCTTGCCCTTGACGAAATCCGCGTACGAAATCGTCGCCGCGCCGTCGCGGACGGCGAGTCGCTGTCCGGCGAACTCGAAGACGCCCGTCGGCACGGGCGCGCCGTTTCCGTCCGCAAACTGGATCGCCAGCCGCGTCGCCGCGACCGCCCCCGCCGGGAAGACGAGCCGCGCCGTCCAGCACGCGGCCAGATCCCGCATCGGATGCGACTTGAACGTAAACGTGATCGCCCTGTCGGCCGGCGCCTTCATCGGAAACCGGCCCGCCTAGCCGAGAAGCACCTTGTCAAACGCCCCCGCGAGCGAGCCGACGTGCGCGTTCCGCTCGGCGTTCGCCTTCATCCAGTCGGCGACCTCGGCCGCCGACTTCGCGGACGCTTCCTCTTCGGGCGAGCGGTGGAAGACGCGCGGCAGGCATTCCTTGCGCGAGAGCGCAATCTTGCCCGCCTCGCGGTCGATGTGGAGAACCTTGACGGTCACGCCGTCGCCCGACTTCAAGACCGCATTCGGGTCCTCGACGCGCTCCCACGCGATTTCGCGCACGGGAATCAGCCCGTCGACGCCGCCCAAGTCGACGAACGCGCCGAAGTCGAAGACGCGCGTCACCGTGCCGTTCAGCGTCTCGCCCTCGTGCAATTCGTTGAGGACGGCCTCGCGCAGGGCCTCGGCCTGCACCTCCAGCAGCGCGCGGCGCGAGACGACGACGCTCAGCCCCCGGTCGTCCTTCGCGTATTCCGTCACGACGAAATCGAACTTGCGCCCGACGTACTCGGCGGCGTCCTTCTTGAAGCGGTCGATCTGGGAGAAGGGACAGAAGGCGCGCGCGCCCGCGACCGTCACCTCGTAGCCGCCCTTCACCTCCTTCTCGACCAGGCCCGAAACGGCCTCGCCCGCCTCGAACGCGGTCTTGAGCGTGACGTTGTCGTCGGACGCGACCGCGACGGCCGGCTTCGCCGGACGCGCGAGCGACTTGTCGTCGTTGAACGCCTTGCCGAACTTGTACCCCTTGCGAATGCCCTTGAACTGGTCGTTCAGGAGGGCGCCAAAGTCAAAATCCGCCTTTGCCATAACCTCACTTTGCGGCGACGAGCGCCTTGAGTTCCTTCACCTCGGCGCGCAGTTTCTCCACCAGTCGCGGCAGGAGCAGGCGCGCGCCAAATTCCTTCTTCGACTCGGCGGGCGCGCCGAGCACGTACTTGACCGACCCGTCCAGCGACTTCGGGACGCCCGCCTGGGGCCCGACCTGCACGCCGTCGGCGATCTTGATGTGACCGGAGATGCCGGCCTGCGCCCAAACGAGGCAGCCCTTGCCGATCTGCGTCGAGCCCGCCACGCCGGCCTGGGCGATGATGCCCGAATAGCCCGCGACCTTGACATTGTGCCCGATCTGCACGAGGTTGTCGATCTTCGTCTGCGGGCCGATGTACGTGCGCCCGATGCGCGCGCGGTCGATCGTCGTGTTCGAGCCGATCTCGACGCCATCGCCCAGCTCGACGATGCCGAGCTGCGGAATCTTCTCGATCTTGATGCCCGTCAGCCCCACCGACGTCGTGTAGCCGTAGCCGTCGCCGCCGATCCGCACGCCGCAGTGGAGAATCACCTTCTTGCCGAGGACGCACCCCTCGCGGAGCGTGACCTGCGGGTAGATGTGGCAATCGTCGCCAAGCCGGCAGTTCTCGCCGATGAAGACCTGCGCCTCGATGACGCAGTCGTCGCCGATCGCCGCGCCCTTCTCGATGACCGTGTAGGCGCCGACGTGAACGCGCTTGCCGAGCGTGACGGACGGATCGACGATCGCCGTCGGATGCACGCCCGGCGCGCGGACGGGCGGCGGCGGCACGAAGAGCGCGGCGGCCTTCATGCAGGCGCCGTCCGGATCCTTCACGCGGATGACCGCGCACGGCGCGCCGTGATCCCAGTCCTTCGGCAGGAGGACGGCCGAGGCCTTTGTCTCCTGCACGAGCGCAACGTGCTTCGGGTCCTTGCAGAAGCTGAGGTCGCCCTTGCGCGCCTCCTCAAGCCCCGCACAGGCGACGAGATCGACGTTCGCCCCCTCCAGCGTGCCGCCGAGGGCCGCAGCAAGCTCACTTGCCTTCATTGCGCCCCTTCGCATTCTTCGGCTCGACGCCCATCTCCTGAAGCATCTCGTCCGTCACGTCATATTTCGCCTTCGCGAACGGCGCGGCCGTCCGGTCAAGGATGAAATCGTAGGCCTTCTTGTCGGCGAACTTCTTCAGCCGCTTGCGCAAGTCCTCCGTCGTCGCCTTGAGGAGACGGCCCTCCAGATCCTGCAAGTCCTGGCGGCAGCGCGCGATCTCCGCGCGGTAGCGCTGCTCGATGCCCATGAGCTTCTGCTGGATGTCCATGAGCTGCTTCTCGACGTCGGCCTTCGCCTTCGCCGCCAGCATCGGATTGCGCAGCTGCTCGGCGATCTTCTTGCCCTCCGCCTGAAGGCTCTCGCCCTCGGCCTTGATCGCCTCGACCTTCTTCTGGTAGTCCTTGTCCGTCGAGGCGAGGAGCTCCTTGTTCGCCTCGTAGTTCGGATGGTTGCGGATGAGGAGCATGAGATCGACCGTGCCGATCTTCGTATCGGCCGAGGCGACCATCGCCGCGAGGGCCACCGCCATGAACATGAGTTTCTTCATTTTGCTTTTCTCTTTTCCTTTGGACTGTAAATTCGCTGGATCTTAAATCTCTTCCGTTAGAAGTCGTATCCCACCGTGAACGAGAAGACCTCCTTCTCGGCGTGCTCGGGCTCCTTGATCGGCGTCGCGAAGTCGAGGCGAATCGGGAACATCGGAATGTCGAGGCGGAAGCCGCAGCCGACCGTCCACGCGACCGTGTCCGAGAAGTCGAGATCCCACACGTCCTCGCCCACGGAGCCGACGTCGGAGAAGACGGCGAAGCGCAGCATCTTGACGATCGGGATCGTGTACTCGAAGTTCATGCAGAAGAGCGTCTGGCCGCCCCACGGCGCCCAGTCGTCCGACCCGACGCGCTGCGCCATCGGCGCGACGTTGCGGTACTCGATGCCGCGAATCGACTTCGGCCCGCCGAGGAACAGGCGGTTGTAGATCGGCAGGTCGTCCGAGAACCCGTCGATCGTCTCGGCGCGCAGGGCCACCATGAAGACGTGGTCCACGTTCGCCCCCAGGAGCTGACGCCACACGTTGAAGTAGTTGCGGTGGTTGATGCCGAGCCGCCAGTACTCGTTGTCGCCCGCCGGCGCGACGTCGAGGTAGACGCGCGTCCGATAGCCGCGCGTCGGCGTCCGGAAGTTGTCGCGCCCGTCCTTCGCCCAGAAGAGATGGACGACCGGCTCGAAGGCCTCGCCGTACTCGCGCTCCTCCATCTCAAACAGGCGGCCCGTCTGCCCCTTGTAGACGTATTCGCCATGGACGACGTCGTCGAACTCGATGTACTCGCCGGAGAGTCCGACGCCAAAGCGCCCGAACGGCTCCCACGTCGGCCAGAACTTGACGGGGTACGCGAGCGAGGCCATCGCGCCCGTGCGGATGAGGTCGTACTCGTCGTACCAGCGCAGACGGCGGTAGAGGTCAACCGACAGCTCCAGCGTGCGGTCGAAGAGGTGCGGCTCGACGAAGCCCAGCTCCATGCTCTGGTAGCGCGGGCCCCACGCCACGTAGGCGCGGCCCTTCTGCCCCGCGCCACGGAAGAGCTTCGACGGCGCGAAGAGGTCGAAGTTGTTCTGGTTCACCTCGGCGGAGACGTAGACGGAATCGACCGTCGAGGCACCGACGCCGACCATGAACGAGCCGGTGTTCTTCTCCTCGACCTCATAGACGAGGTCGCGGTACTCCGCGCCGTTCGCGTCCTTGCCGAGATCCGTCGGCTCCAGGTAGTAGCGCACGCGCGAGAAGTAGTCGAGGTTCTCCAAGCGCCGCTGCGAACGCTCGGCGCGGTCGGCGAGCATGCGGTCGCCCGGCGCCAGCGCGATCTCGCGGCGGATGACCTTGTCCTTCGTGTAGTCGTTGCCGCGGATCTTGATCTCGTTCAGGACGACCGGCACGCCCTCCGTCACCTTGAAGACGACGTTGACGACGGACGGGTTTTCCGTCGGCAAGCGCCGCACCTCGACGCGCGAATCGGCCAGCCCCGAATCGCCCGAGCCGACCGCGACCTCGATGCGGTGCGCCGCGTCCGCCAGCGCCTTCTCGCCCGCGACCGCGCCCGCCGCCGGCAGCGCGCTCTTCTGCGCGACGTCCTCCGCCGAATACCGCGTCACGCCCGTGACCCGCGTCGCGCCGACGCGGTACTGCACGCCCTCCGTGAAGGAGAAGACGAGGTTCACCTTGCCGTCGCCCGCCGGCACGCGGCGCGGCCCCTCGACCTTGACGTCGAGATAGCCGTGGTTGCGGTAGACCTCGGCGAGCTTGTCGCAGCACTGCGCGAGCTGGTCCTTCGTCACGGGGCTGTCGGAGAACCAGCCCATCGGATTCCACCACGGCAGGTCGTTGATCGCCTCGTGGAGCTCGGCCGCGTCGAACGTGGCGTCGTCCAGCTTCCAGCCGGGCTGAAGCGACCGCCAGTACGCGACGTCCACGGCGTGCGGCGTGCCCTCGAAGACGTAGGCCGCGACCTTCTGGCGCGCGCCCTCGTCGATCGTGAAGACGACGTTCACGTCGTTGCCGGAGAGGATCTTCGTGCGAAAGGCGACCTTCGCGTCGGCGTAGTGCTTCTTCTGGTAGGCCAGGCGGACACGCGCGGCGGCGGCGGCCAGGTCGGACTCGCCGTAGAGGTAGCCGTCCTTCAAGGCGGCCTCGCTCGCGACCTTCGACTCGCTCAACGCCTCGTTGCCCTCGACGACGAGCGGGCCCGAATAGCGCATCTTGCGCTTCACGTAGTACGTCACCTCCACGCCGTCCGCCACGCGCTGGGCGTCGGCCGTGATCTCCTCGAACTCGCCGGAATCCTTGAGCGCCGTGACGTCGCGCGTCACCGTGACGGGATCGTAGGGCTTGCCGGCCTTCACCAGGCAGCGGCTCGCGACGAACGACGCATCGCCCCCGAACCCGTCGAGGGCCTTGACCCGAACATCCAGCACGTCCGCCGCGAAGACGGACACAGCCCCGAACAGGGCGACGAAAGCAGAAAGCCTCTTCATAAGGCCGCGTATTTTACCAAAAATCGGCGGGCGGCGAAATAGCCCCGCCCCTCGGCGGACGGCGAAAAGGGGTGGGACCGCCGGGAATCGAACCCGGAACCTACGGTTTAGGAAACCGTCGCTCTGTCCAGTTGAGCTACGATCCCACAACGTCCTTGGCATTTTCGAACTGTTCGCGAATGCGTCGTGAAAACTGCGGAATTTCGCGCGGTTTCACGACCAAGACGCGCGTATTATACCATCTTGCCTTTTTCGCCGTCAATGGCGCGGCGAACGACCGGGTCTGGCGGGCGGTGTTCGCACGCGGCGGATTATGGTATAATGGTGTCCCGTTATGTGGAACTATTCCGAGAAGATGATGGATCACTTCCGCAATCCGCGGAACGTGGGCAAGATTGAGCATCCGGACGGGACGGCGACGGTCGGGTCCCTCGCGTGCGGCGACGCGCTGCAGTTTCAGTTCAAGCTGGGGCCCGACGGCCGAATCGCCGAGGCGAAGTTCCAGACGTTCGGCTGCGCGAGCGCGATCGCGAGCTCGTCGGCGCTGACCGAGATGGTCATCGGCAAGACGCTCGACGAGGCGAAGAAGATCACGAACCAGCAGATCGCCGACTACCTGGGCGGGCTGCCGCCGCAGAAGATGCACTGCAGCGTCATGGGGCGCGAGGCGATGGAGGCGGCGATCAAGAACTACGAGACGGGCGAGAACGCCGACCGCAACCTCGAAGACCAGACGCTCTGCACGTGCTACAACGTCTCCGAGAACGAGGTACGGCGCGTCATCACCGAGAACCAGCTCACGACCGTCGAGGAGGTCACGAACTTCACGAAGGCCGGCGGCGGCTGCGGACGCTGCAAGGAAAAGATCCAGAAGATCCTCGACGAACTGCATCGCTAAGGGGCGTCCACCGTGAAACTAGGCTTTGACAACGAGAAGTACCTGAAGGAACAGTCCGAGGAGATTCGCCGCCGCGCCAGCACGTACGGGCGGCTCTACCTTGAGTTCGGCGGCAAGCTCATGAACGACTTCCACGCGGCTCGCTGCCTGCCCGGCTACGACCCGAACGTGAAGCTCCGCCTCCTCCAGACACTGAAGGACCAGGCCGAGGTCATCCTCTGCCTCTATTCGGGCGACATCGAGCGCAAGAAGATGCGCGCCGACTTCGGCATCTCCTACGCCGACGACGCGCTGAAGCTCATCGACGACCTGCGCGCGCTCGGGCTCACCGTGCGCGGCGTCGTCATCACGCGCTTCCAGGAGCAGGCCGCCGTCAAGCTCTTCCGCGCGAAGCTCGAGCGGCGCGGCGTCCGGGTCTACTACCACTACAAGACCGAGGGCTACCCGGCCGACGTCGACACGATCGTCTCCGACCGGGGCTACGGGCGGAACGAGTACGTGCAGACCGAGAAGCCCATCGTCGTCGTCACGGCGCCCGGCCCGGGGTCGGGCAAGTTCGCGACGTGCCTGACGCAGATCTACCACGAGTACCGCCAGGGCAAGGTCGCCGGCTACTCGAAGTTCGAGAGCTTCCCCGTCTGGAACCTGCCGCTCGACCATCCGCTCAACATCGCCTACGAGGCCGCGACGATCGACCTGCACGACCAGAACATGATCGACCCCTACCACAAGACGGCCTACGGCGTCGAGACGGTGAACTACAACCGCGACGTGGACGCCTTTCCGCTGCTCGTGGCGATCTGGCAGAAGATGACGCAGGGGGCCTGTCCCTACAAGAGCCCGACGGACATGGGCGTCAACCGCATCGGCTTCGGCATCGTGGACGACGCGGTCGTGCGCGAAGCCTCGAAGCAGGAGGTGATCCGCCGCTTCCTGCGCTACCAGTGCGCGTTCGCCGAGGGGGCGTGTCCGCGCTCGATGGTCGAGCGCGCGAAGGAGCTGATGGACTTGCTGGGCCTCAAGACGGAAGACCGCATCGTCGTCGAGGCGGCGCGCGTCGCGGCGGCCGACGCCCAGATCCGGGGCAAGGGCAAGGCGGGCGGGACGATCGTCTCGGGCGCGGCCATCGAACTGGCCGACGGGCGGCTCGTCACGGGGCGCAACTCCGACGAGATGCACGCGGCGGCGGCAATGGTGATGAACGCCGTCAAGACGCTCTCCGGCATCCCCGCGCAGATTCCGCTCATCAGCCCGAACATCATCCGCTCGATCGCCCACATGAAGCAGGACATCCTGAAGGTCGGCTACACGTCGCTCAACCTCGACGAGGCCCTGATCGGCCTGGCGATCTCCGCGACGACGAACCCGGCCGCGCAGATCGCGATGGAACGGCTCAACGAGCTGCGCGGCTGCGAAGTCCACATGACGCACATCGTCACGCCCGGCGACGAGGCGGGCCTCCGCCGGCTCGGCTGCCGCTTCACGTCCGACCCGTACTACGCGACGAACGCCCTCTTCAACGGCGAACGCTGAGGCTTGAAGGTCTGCTTCGAGACGTTCGGCTGCCGGCTCAACAAGGCCGAGGCCCTTGAGATGGAGGCCGCCTACCTCGCAAAGGGGTGGTCGGTGACGACCCGCCCCGCCGAGGCCGACCTCCTCGTCGTGCGCGGCTGCAGCGTGACGGCGCGCGCCCAGCGGGACTGCGAACGCCGGATCGACCACCTGCGCCGCCACTACCCGAAGACGCCGCTGCGCCTCTGCGGCTGTCTCGCGAAAGCGGCGAAGCTGCCGACGCCCCCCTTCCCGACCGCGCGTCCCGAATCCGAAACGCCCGCCGTCCCCGTGCCGACGCGCACGGCACGCGCCTACCTGAAGGTGCAGGACGGCTGTTCGTGCGCCTGCACGTTCTGCATCGTGCCGAAGTTTCGCGGCGCGTCCGTCTCCGTGCCATTCGCCGACGTCCTGGACAAGGCGCAGCGGTTCGTCGCGTCCGGCTACCGCGAAATCGTCGTCACGGGCTGCAACCTGGCGCTCTACGCCGCGAACGGCCGTCGCCTGCCCGAACTGGTCGCCGCGCTCGCGGCCGTCTCGCCGGACTGCCGCATCCGGCTCGGCTCCCTGGAGCCAGGGGCCTGCGCGCGCGAAACCGTGTCGGCCATGGCCGCCGCGCCGAACGTCTGCCGCTTCCTCCACATTCCCGTGCAGTCCGGCTCGAACCGCATCCTCGCGGCGATGAAACGCCCCTATCTCGTGCGCGACGTCGAGGCGCTCGTCGGCACGGCGACGAAACTCCTGCCGGGGCTGGGCCTCGGCTGTGACGTGATGACGGGCTTCCCGGACGAGTCGCCCTTCGACTTCGCGGCGACGGAGGGGCTTCTGAGCCGTCTGCCGTTCAACCACGCGCACGTCTTCCCCTATTCGGAACGGCCGGGCACACTGGCCGCCGCATTCGGCGGGGCGATTCCGAAAGACGTCCGCTCGGCGCGCGCGCACCGCCTCGCCGACCTCGTCCGGACGAAGCGCGAGCAGTTCGCCCGCCGCTTCCTCGGCAAGGAAGTCGAGATCGTCGTCGAGGACGAGCAGGAGACGGCCGGGTGGACGGGCGAGTACCTGCGGTGCCGGACGGTGTCGCCCGCGCCGCGCAAGGCGCGCGCCCGGATCGTCGTCGCCAAGGTTCACGGCGACGCGACGCTGGAAGGCCGTCTCGCGTCAACGTCCGCGTGACGACGGCACAGCCTGCGACATTTTGTCGCGTTCGCAGTGGGCGGCTTCCTGCTGGCACGGGGTTTGCAGATTCAAACGCGGAATCGAAGGATTCCGATTGGAGGATTCAACCATGAATGCAAGTTTCGATCCGGCAGAAGACACGAAGGACTGCCTTGAGAAATACGGCACCGACCTGACGGCGCTCGCCAAGGCGGGCAAGCTCGACCCCGTCATCGGCCGCGACACGGAGATTCGCGACGTCGTGCGCATCCTGTCGCGCAAGACGAAAAACAACCCGGTTCTCATCGGCGAACCCGGCGTCGGCAAGACGGCCATCGTCGAGGGACTCGCCCAGCGCATCGTGCGCGGCGACGTCCCGGAGGGGCTGCGCGACCGCATGGTCTTCTCGCTCGACATGACCGCCCTCATGGCCGGCGCGTCGTACCGGGGCCAGTTCGAGGAGCGGCTGAAGGCCGTCCTCAAGAAGATCCGCGAGTCGGAGGGGAAGATCATCCTCTTCATCGACGAGATCCACACGATCGTCGGCGCCGGCAAGACCGAGGGGTCGAGCGACGCGGGCAACATGCTCAAGCCCATGCTCGCGCGCGGCGAACTCCACTGCGTCGGCGCGACGACCCTCGACGAATACCGCAAGTACATGGAGAAGGACGCCGCGCTGGAACGCCGCTTCCAGCCCGTGCAGGTCGATCCGCCGAGCGAGGAGGACGCGATCTCGATCCTGCGCGGCATCAAGGAACGCTTCGAGAAGTACCACAACGTGCACATCCGCGACGAGGCGCTCGTCTCGGCCGTCACGCTCAGCTCGCGCTACATCCAGGACCGCTTCCTGCCGGACAAGGCAATCGACCTCCTTGACGAGGCCTGCGCCCGCATCCGCACGGAGATGGACTCCTGCCCGCAGGAGCTTGACGAGATCTCGCGGCACGTGCGCCGTCTGGAGATCGAGGAGATCGCGCTCAAGAAGGAGAAGGACGAGAACTCGAAGAAGCGGCTCGTCGAACTGCAGGACGAACTCAAAGAGCTCAAGGCGAAGTCCGACAAGATGACGGCGCAGTGGAAGGAGGAGAAGCGCGCGCTGGAGGACGTGCGTCGCGTCCGCACGCGCCTGGAGGAGGAGAAGCACCGCTACGAGCGCGCCGAAAGCGAAGGCGACTTCAACGAGGCGTCGCGGCTCAAGTACGGCGTCATCCCCGAACTCGAGAAGAAGCTCAAGGTGCACGAGGACGACCTGCGCGCGAACGCGGGCTCGGCCCTCCTGCGCGAGGAGGTGACGGCAGACGAAATCGCGGAAGTCGTCTCGCGCTGGAGCGGCATCCCCGTGACGAAGCTCGTCGAGGGCGAACGCGAAAAGCTCGTGCGCCTCGCGGACACGCTGCACACGCGCGTCATCGGACAGGACAAGGCCGTCGACGCCGTCGCCGACGCAGTCATCCGCTCGCGCGCCGGCATCAAGAACCGCCAGCGTCCGATCGGCGCGTTCCTGTTCCTCGGCCCGACGGGCGTCGGCAAGACCGAACTCGCCAAGGCCCTCGCGCAGGAGCTCTTCGACGACGAGAACGCGATGGTGCGCCTCGACATGTCGGAATACATGGAGAAGTTCGCCGTCTCGCGCCTCGTCGGCGCGCCCCCCGGCTACGTCGGCTTCGAGGACGGCGGCCAGCTCACGGAGGCCGTGCGGCGCAAGCAGTTCTCGGTCGTCCTCCTGGACGAGATCGAGAAGGCGCATCCGGACGTCTTCAACCTGCTGCTGCAGGTGCTGGACGACGGACGCCTCACCGACAGCCACGGGCGGACGGTCTCGTTCAAGAACACCGTCGTCATCATGACGTCGAACGCGACGAAGGAGTCGCTGAAGGACATCTTCCGTCCGGAGTTCCTGAACCGGCTTGACGAAGTCCTTGAGTTCGACTCGCTCACGAAGGAGCAGATCCGCGAGATCGTCAAGCTCCAGCTCAAGGATCTCACGCAGCGGCTCGCCGACCAGGAATTCACGCTCGACGTGGACGAGAAGGCGATGGACGTGCTTGTCCAGGACGGCTACGACCCGGCCTACGGCGCGCGGCCCGTCAAGCGGGCCATCCAGCGCGACCTCGAGAACCCGATCGCGAAGCTCATCGTTGCGGGCACGTACCTGCCGGGCGCGACGATCAAGGTGACGGCGCAGGACGGCCGGATCGTTATCTAAGACCCGGACGTCCCCGCCGTCGCGGCCGATTCGCCAAGCGTCACGCCAGCGGGTCGGCCGCGAACTCGCCCTGTTCGGGCATCTGCTCGGACGACTCGAAGTTCTCGACGGACTTCGAGACCGGCTCGCGGTCCAGGAAGCGCGTCCACTCGCGCACGAAGCTCATCTCGACCTCGCCCGTCTCGCCGTTGCGGTTCTTCGCGATGTCCACGATCGCCAGCGTCTTGTCGTCCGCATTGTCCGCCCCTGCCGTCCGGCTCGGCCGCCGCAGGAGGAAGACGACGTCCGCGTCCTGCTCGATCGCGCCCGAATCGCGCAAGTCCGAAAGCTTCGGCTTCTCGTTCTTGTCGCCGCGCTGCTCGTTCGCACGCGAAAGCTGCGAGAGGACAATCACGGGAACCTTCAGCTCCTTGGCCATCGCCTTGATCTGCTGGGAAATCATCGAGACTTCGATCTGACGGCTCTGGCGCGCGCCCTCGCGGCAGTTGCAGAGCTGGAGGTAGTCGATGACGATCAGCTCGATGCCATGCTGCTTCTTCATGCGCCGCGCACGCGCCCGGAGATCCATGACGTCCAGGCCCGCCGTGTCGTCCACGTAGATCGGCGCGCCCTTCAGCTCGCCGCACGCGCGCATCAGGTTGTCCGTCATCTCCGCCTTCTCGCTCTTCGCGACGAGATTGCGGTTCAGCTTCCACATGTTGATCTTCGCGCGCCCCGCGAGCATGCGCTTCGTGAGCTGCTCGACCGGCATTTCAAGCGAGAAGATCGCGACGGGGTGACGCTTGCCCTCGTCGTAGGGCACGGGCATCTCCGTCGAGATCATCTGCCCCAGCGCGACGGATTCGGCGATGTTCATCGCAAGCGACGTCTTGCCGACGGACGGACGCGCGGCAATGACGATCATTTCGGCGGGCTTGAGGCCCTGCAACGTCTCGTCGAGGTACTTGTAGCCCGTCGAAAGCCCTTCCATCAGCCGCCCGCCCGACTCGAACATGCGGTCAATGCGCGCATAGCTGTCGTCGACGGCCAGCGACCACGACTGCGTCGCGCCGCGCGTGCCGCCAATTTCAAGGAACGTCTTCTCGGCCTCGCCGAGGACGACCTGCGGATCGGGATACTCGTTCTCGTCGTAGCCCTTCTCGACGACCTTCGTCGCCCGCTCGATGAGCAGCCGCCGCAGATACTTCGCCTTCACGAGGCCAAGGTAGTGCTCGGCATGCGCCGTCGTCGGAACCTGGTCGATGAGCGACTGCACGTAGGCGACGCCGCCGACCGTGTCAAGCCGGTTCTCGCGCCGCAGCTCCTCGATGAGCGTCAGCGCGTCCAGCGGCTTCGAGGCCATCGACATCTTGAGCATCGTCGCGTAGACGAGACGGTTCGCCGGCCCGTAGAACGCCTCCTCGGTCACGCCCTCGCTGCGGCACTCGTCCATGACGCGCTCTTCGCCGCGTCCGTTCGCGTCAAGGAGAATCGAACCCAGGAGCGCGCGCTCGGCCTCAAGGCTGTGCGGCGGCGTACGCAAGTCGCTCATGCCCGCCCTTCCCGGCGACGAGCCGCCCCGCCGCTCGCCGCGCCACGCTTTTCAAGACAGTTTTTCACGCGAGCATTATACCAAATCGCCCCTTCGCCCGTGCGCGCGCCCGCGCCCGCGTCAGGCCGACGGCTCCCGGAGCGACTTGAGCAGCGCGATTTCGTCCCGGTAGCCCTGCAAGTCGCACGGCGTCTCAAGATAGAACGGAAGGTCGCGAAGGTGCGGATGGTTCACAATACGCCGAAAGGCGTCCAGCCCGATCTTGCCCTTGCCGATCTTCTCGTGCCGGTCCTTGTGCGAACCCAGGGCGTTCATCGAGTCGTTCACGTGAATCGCCTTGAGGCGTCCCAGTCCAATCGTGCGGTCAAAGGCGTCCAGCACCCCGTCGAGATCGTTGACAATGTCCGCGCCGCCGTCCCAGACATGGCACGTGTCGAGACAGACGCCGAAGAGCGGTTGGGCGGTTTGGGTGGTTGGAGGCTCGGGAAGCCTGGATTCGGCGGCATCGATCAGCGCGCGGATCTCCTCGAAGTTCCGCCCCAGTTCCGAACCCTTCCCCGCCATCGTCTCCAGGAGGATCGTCGTCTGCCACCCGCCCGCCGGCGCGACGGCACAGACGTGTTCGAGCAGGTTCGCGACATGCACAAGGCCCGCCTCGACGCCCTGCCCCACGTGCGAGCCGGGATGGAAGTTGTAGAGCGCGCCCGGCGTCTGCTCCAGCCGCTTCAAGTCATCGACGAAGACCTTTTCGGCGAACTCCCGGACGCGCGCCTCCGCCCCGGCCGCATTGAGCGTGTACGGCGCATGGGCGAGAATCGGGCCAATGCCGTTCGCCGCCGCATAGTCGCGAAACGCGGCGACGTCGGCGGGATCGATGGGCTTCGCCGCGCCGCCGCGCGGATTCCGCGTGAAGAACTGGAAGACGTTCGCGCCGATCGAGACGGCGGTCTGGGCCATGGCGAGATAGCCGCCGGCCGAACTGAGGTGACACCCGATTTTCATGTTCATGCGAGAAACTGAGAGAGAGTCGATAGAGGGTTTCAAATCCGCTTCAGCACGACCGCCGTGCGGGCGGGCAGGTAGAGCCGCACCTGCTGGACAAGTTCGTGGCGGTTCGCGTCAAGGACGAGCGCCGGCGCGTAGACGGCGCCAGGCTGGATGCGCCCCTGCCCGCCGAAGCGCGGCTCGTCCGTGTCGAGGAGATGCCGCCAGTCGGACGCGGGCGGCACGAGAATGCCATAGTCCGTGAAACTGCGCGTCGGATTGAAGTTGAAGACGAACAGGAGGTCGCCGCGCACGAACGCGAGCACCTTGTCCGCCTCGTTGCAGGCCAGCCGCGTCGGCGTCGCGCCGAGCGCGCCGCGCTTTCCGAAGAGGGCCTTCCCGCCCTTGAGCGCGGCGACCATCGCCACGTCAAAGTCGCCGAGCGCCTTGAAGCGGAGGTTCGGGTCGTCCCGAAGCGACCACTGGCGGCGACAATGGCCGTAGTCCCAGCCGTTCTCCGCACGCGGAAAGTCGATCCATTCGGGATGCCCGAACTCGTTGCCCATGAAGGTGAGATACGCGCCGCCCGACAGCGCGGCCGTCGCAAGCCGCGCCATCTTGTGAAGCGCAACGGCGCGATCGACCGTAAGCCCGTGCTGATCCTTGCCCATGCCCCAGTAGACCGCCGCGTCCGCCATCGTGAAGAAGAACGTCTTGCCGCCGACGAGCGCCTGGTCATGGCTCTCGACGTAAGAGACGACCTTCTCTTCCGCACGCCGGTTCGTGAGCTCGAAGTACAGCCCGCCCATCGACCAGTCCTCGTCGCGCACCCGCTCCGCGAGACGGAACCAGTAGTCCGGCTCGCCCATCGCCATGCGATAGTCGAAGCCAATGCCGCAGTCCGCCGCCGACGCGGCGACGCCCGGCATGCCGGAGACGTCCTCCGCAATCGTGATCGCCTGCGGCCGCGTCTCGTGAATGACGCGGTTCGCCAGCGCGAGATAGCACCAGGCATCATCGTCCATCGAACCGTTGAAGTACATCCCGTAGTCGGTGAACGCCGCGCCAAGGCCATGGTCCCAGAAGAGCATCGACGTCACGCCGTCGAACCGGTAGCCGTCGAATCCGTACTCCTCCAGCCAGAACTTGCAGTTCGAGAGGAGGAAGTGCAACACCTCCGTCTTGCCGTAGTCGAAGCAACGGCTGCCCCACGCCGAATGCCAGCCCTTCGCGCCCGCATGAAAATACTGGCAGTCCGTCCCGTCGAAGCGCGAGAGGCCATCCCGCTCGTTCGCGACGGCGTGGGAATGGACGAGATCCATGATGACGCGAAGCCCCATCCCATGCGCCGCATCGACGAGGCTCTTGAGGTCGTCGGGCGTGCCGAACCGCGACGACGCGGCGAAGAAGCTCGAGACATGGTAGCCGAAGCTGCCGTAGTACGGATGCTCCATGACGGCCATGAGCTGAACGGTGTCGTAGCCGGCGGCCTTGATGCGCGGCAGCATCTCGTCGCGGAACTCGGCGTAGGTATGGACACGCGGCTCTTCGCCCGCCATGCCGATATGCGCCTCGTAGATGAACGGCGCCTGCGCCGCCGCCTGTCCTCCGTTCTTCCACCGATAGGGCCGACTCGGATGCCAGACACAAGCCGCGAAGAGCTTCGTCTCCGCGTCCTGCACGACGTAGCGCGCATAGGCGGGGATGCGCTCGCCGCCCCCGCCGGCCCACGTCATCTCCAGATGGTACTTGTCGAGATGCCGAATCTTCGCCGCCGGCACGCGGCACTCCCAGACGCCCGTCCCCGGCTTGCGGAAGACCTCGAACGCGGCCTCCTTCTTCCAGCCGCTGAAGTCGCCGACAAGCCACATCGCCGTCGCGTGCGGCGCCCATTCGCGGAAGACCCAGCCGCGCCGATCGCGGTGAAGGCCAAAGTAGTGATGCGCATTCGCCCAGTCCGCAAGCGTCGTCTTCCGCTGCGTGAGCGCGTCCGCCCGCATCCGGGCGTGCACGGCGCGGCCGCGAATCGCGGCCTCAAAGGGCTTCAGATACGGATCGTCAAGAAGATGTGCCATCGTGTCCTCCGTTCGTCTGGGAAGGATTATACCAAACGGCTAGGGCTTTCGCCAGAGCGTGACGAAACTCTCCTGCTCCTTCTTGCCGCGTCCCTGTCCGCGCGCGCCCCACGTGACGGTGACGCGCACGCGAAAGAGGTTGTTCATCCGCTTGAGGTCGTCGTCGGACGGATTCCTGTCGAGGTTCTCGCGTTCCCACGTGAAGCCCCGGAACTTGTCCTGCTGCTCGCGCGTCAGACGCTCCTCGGACACGAGCTCCCACAGATCCGTCGCGCGCGTCTCCCGCACGTCGAGGTCGCCCTCTTCCGTCACCGTCTCAAGCGGATAGGCCATCTCGCCGAGATCCATGACCTCCTGCGCCGTCTCAAGCTCCGTCTGCGACAGCATCATCTTCTGCGACTGCGACATCGACATGAGGATGCCCGTGAGGCCAAATCCCAGGAGAATGGCCGCGAGCAGAACCTCCAGCAGCGTGAAGCCCGCCCTCATTCGCCGTCCTCCCGTCCGTCGCCCGACAAGACCTTCGCCGCGCCAAAGCGGTCAATGCGAATCGAGAGGCCATCCTCTGGACGCTGCCCGTCGGCGTAGACCCAGACCTGGTGCGGATCGACGCGGCCGTTCGTCTCCCAGACGACGGAAACGGGTTCCTGCCGCTCGGCGGAAGCCCCCTTTGCCTTCTCGTCCACCGCCACGGCCTCCGCCTTCGCCACGGCCTTCTCCGCCGCCTTCGCTTCCTTGAACTTCCCAAGCAGATAGTCGACGTTCGAGAAGACCGACAGGCGCGGCTTGCGGCCGTCCGCCGTGCCGTCCAGCCCCTCGTCGCCCATGACGACCTTCAACCGCATGCCCTTGACGACCTCCTCCTTGATGGGCGCGAAGAGGACATCCTGCACAAGCGAGCCGCCGGTCTCCCCCTTCGACGAAGCCGGCGCCGCGTCCGCCGCCGCATCCGCCTCGGCCCGGACGCGCCCGCGTTCCCGCGCCGTCGCCGCAAGCGGCTCGCCCGTCAGCGTTCGAACCTTCGCGCGGTCGATCTCGCCGGAAAACAGCTTGGCGGACGTCATCTCGACTTTCGCCAGCGTCTCGCCCTCGACCTCGTCGGTCGAATAGGTGATGATGACGGGCTTCTGCGACACGAGCGCCTGCGACCGCGCATGGCGAATCGCCGCGAAGATGTCGCGCGTCGCGCCCTTGACGCGCGCCGCGCCCTGCCCCGCGCGAATGCTGACGACCCCAACGCCCGCCATCGCGCAGATGATCGCGACAATCACCAGCAGCTCGATGAGCGTAAAGCCCCCGCGCCCCTTCGCGCCGCCCGTCATGGCGTCTCCGTCTGCACGCCGTCCTCGGCGGCGCACCAGTCGGCAATGCCGTCGGCAATGGCCGCAGCGACCTTCTGACGGCGCGCGCGATTCCAGCAGTCAAGTTCCCCCTCGGGCGTCGTCAGGAAGTCCGTCTCGACCAGGCAGGACGGAATCTCCGGATTGCGCGTGACGGCAAAGTTCGCGTGCACGATGCCGTTGTTCGTCAACGAGGCCCCGAACGCCGCCGCAAGACGGGCGTTCACGGCCCGCGCCAAGTCTTTTCCTATCGCGTTCCAGGCATAGACGGCGTGATACCGAATCGTGCGCGGATCGCGGTCGGCCGCCGGCGCATTGTGGTGAATCGAGACGAACGCATCCGCCCCATGCGCATGCGCGACCTTCGGACGGCTCAGAAGCGGAACCGCCACGTCCGTCTCGCGCGTCATCACGACGCGATAGCCGCGCGCCGCCAAGGCGTCGCGGACATTCCGCGCCAACGCCAGGTTCAAGTCCGACTCCTTGAGGTTGTGCGGACTCATCGCCCCCGTCTCGACGCCGCCATGCCCCGCGTCAATGACAACCGTAATCTCGGACGGCGGCCTCCCGCTCGGCCGAGGCTTCGGAACGTCCCCGGCATACGGAAGCTTCGAATAGACCTTCTTGGACGGCTTGGGCGCAGTGCCGGGCGAGGCCGCCCGAACGGGACGCTTCCCGACGACGAACGTGCGCGTGACACCCGCGACGTCAATCACGTTCGTGCCGGGAACGACATCCGCCATCGTGATCCATCCGCCAAGCGGATGGACGGCGACCAACCGCCCCTGGACAAGGACATTCGACGTCCCCGGCTCGACCGCGCCCGACACGTAGCACCGCTCGATGAACGGCAACCGCTGCCCTTCCTTCGGAAAGGCGATGACGGCCGCGACGAGAAAGGAAAGAACCATCGGACGTCAAGGGCGCGCGAGCGAACCGCTCAGTCCGCAGAGAAGCGATACTCGGTGCGGCTCCGGAACGTCTCGCCGGGACGAAGAACCGTCGTCGGGAAGTCGGGACGGTTCGGCGAGTCCGGCACGTGCTGCGTCTCAAGCGCCACGCCCGCGAACGTCGGCAGCATCCGCCCCGCCGTCTTCGCCGGAAGCGTGCCGTCCATGTTCTGCGCGCCATACATCTGCATGCACGGCTCAGTCGTCCAGATCTCCAGACGGCGGCCCGACGCGGGATCGCGCATCGTCGCGGCCGGATGCAGTTCGCCCATCGCGCCGCGCAGGACGAAGTTGTGGTCGTACCAGCCGTCCATCGGCCAGTTCGCCGGATGGGCGGCCATCCACGCGGCCCGCGCGCCAATCGGCCGCAGGGTCGTGAAGTCGAAGCCCGTCCCCTTCACGGGCGCGTGCTGCGTCGGGATAAGCCCCGCGTCCGTCTGCGTGTAGAGGTCGGCGAAAATCTGGAGTTCCTGCTTCAGGACGTCGCCGCTCGCCTCGCCCGCCATGTTCCAGTAGCTGTGATGCGTCAGGTTGAGCACGGTCGGCTTGTCCGTCGTCGCCTCATAGTCGATCGTCCAGACGTTCGTCGGCAACACGCGGTACGTCACCTTGCAGACAACCTTGCCGGGGAAGCCCATGTCGCCGTCCGGCGAGACGAGCGACAGCACAAGGCCGACCGTCTCGCCCTCGACAAAGGGCCGCGCCTGCCAGACCTTCGTGTCCCAGCCGTCCGGCCCGCCATGGATGTTGTTGTGGCGCGGCGGCTTGTCTTCGCTGATCGGCAGCTGGTACGTCTTGCCGTCCAGCGTGAACTTTCCGTCGCGGATGCGGTTGCCGAAGCGGCCGATGAGCGTGCCCATCGAAAAGCCGTTCTTCTCGTATTCCGCCGCCGTGTTCCAGCCCAGCGTGACGTCCGCCAGGTTGCCGAAGCGGTCGGGCGCATAGCAGCGCACGAGACGCCCGCCGTAGTCGCTGACGTCCAGCACCAGCCCGCCCGCGCCGCGCAGGGTGTAGAGAGCCGTCTCCGTGCCGTCCGAGAGCCGGCCAAAGTCCCGCTTCGTCGGCGGCTCGACCGCCGCCAGCAGCGTCCCGACCGCCAGCGCGGCCACCGTCGTCATCAGCATCCGTTTCTTCATTTTTTTTTACCCCTTTCTCACTTGACCGGCAGAAGCTTCTCCTGCCCGTTCATGTAGGGACGAAGAACCTCCGGAATCGTCACCGACCCGTCTTCGTTCAAGTGCTGCTCCAGAAGCGCGACCACGAGGCGCGGCAACGCGACGCCCGAGCCGTTGAGCGTGTGGACGAGCTTCGTCTTGCCGTCCGCGTCCTTGAAGCGGCAGTTGAGGCGACGCGCCTGGTAGTCGGTGAAGCACGAGCAGGACGACACCTCCAGCCACTGCTGCTCGCCCGGCGCCCAGAGCTCGAGGTCGTAGCACTTCGCGGCCGAAAAGCCCATGTCGCCCGAACAGAGCTGGAGGACGCGGAAGTGCAGCCCCAGACCCGTCAAGACGTCCTCCGCCTCCTTGACGAGGACTTCCAGCTGCTCGAAGGAATGGTCGGGATGGACGAAGTTCACCATCTCGACCTTGTCGAACTGGTGGACGCGCAGCATGCCGCGCGTCATCTTGCCGGCCGAGCCCGCCTCGCGGCGGAAGCACGGCGTGTAGGCCGTGAGCTTGATCGGCAGATCCTTGCCGTTCAAGATGTCGTCGCGGTGGTAGTTCGTGACCGGAACCTCGGCCGTCGGAATCAGCCAGAAGTCGTCGATCTGGCAGTGGTAGAGGTCTTCGGCGAACTTCGGCAGCTGCCCCGTCCCCGTCATCGAGTCGGAGTTGACGACGAACGGCGGCAGCATCTCCGTGTAGCCCTGCTTCTGGCAGTGGAGGTCAAGCATGTACTGGATGAGCGCGCGCTGAAGCTTCGCGCCCTGCCCCAGGATGATCGGAAAGCCCGTGCCCGTCAGCTTCACGCCGCGCGGGAAGTCGAAGATGCCCAGCTTCTCGCCGATCTCGACGTGCGTCGGAATCTTGAACGCGGGGTCATGCCATTCGCCGACCGTGCGCACGACGACGTTCGCCGTCGAATCCATCCCCGTCGGAATCTCCGGCGCGGGAACGTTCGGAATCATGAGCAGCGTCTCGCGGAGGTCGTGGTCAACCTGCGCCAGCTCCTTGTCGATTTCGGCGATGCGGTCGCCGACCTGACGCATCTCCTCCTTCGCGGCGGCGATGTCGCCGCCCTCCTTCGCGATCTTGCCAATCTCCTTCGACGCCGCATTGCGCTTCGCCTTCAACGCCTCCGTCTCGCCCACGAGCGCACGACGGCGCGCATCGAGGTCTTTCGCCTTCTGGAGCGTCGCCTTCTCCACGCCACGCCGCGCCAACGCCGCCGCCGTCGCGTCAAAATCGTCCCGCAGTTTCTTGATGTCAATCATCGGATGCCCTTTCTCCTGTAAATTTCTGCATATTATACCACATTTCCGAACCCCTGGCCGCTCGTCTTCCTTACGCGACGCGACGGAATGCGCGAACGCCAAGCGCCAGGAAGAGGACGTCCGGCAGAAGCGCCGCCGGAATGACCGGAAACCAGCCGTTCTTGGCCAAAATCATCATGAAAATCGTCAGGCCGTAGAACGAGAAGTAGAGCCCCAACGCCCCCAGAATGCCGCGAAAGACGCTCTGCCGCCCCGTAGCAATGCCGGCGGGAATGGCGAAAAGCGTAATCACGAGACAGGCCAGCGGCGAAAGGATCTGCGCCCAGACGTCATAGAGGTAGTCGCGGCGACGATCCGCGTCCAGACCCGGATGGGCGCGCAGATACCCCAGCCGGTCGCAGACCGAGTTGAACTTCCACGGACGGTTCTGCACGAGGAAGTCGTCCGGGCGCTCGTCGAACGTGGGGAAGCTTCGAAGCGTCAGCGCGTCCAGCTCCGGCGTCGGCGTCGCGATCTCCTGGCCGAGCGCGTCATAATGCTGGACTTTCGGATGCTCGAACCACCACTCGCCGTCCAGGAAGTCCGCGCGCGCCGCCGTGACGTTCATGAGCCGCGCGCCGCCGTTCGGACGATCGACCGTCACGCGCACGTTCCGCAGGCTCGTGCCGCGCGCATCGGCCAGATCGCCGATCTGCCACGTCCGCGCCGCCGCCGTGTTGCGGAAGACGACGTTGTCGCCGCGCGCAAGCACGCGCGCATCGAAGCGGCACGCCTTCAGTTGCGACGCCCAGGCCGCGTTTTGCGGAACGAAGACCTCGTTCACGTAGACGACGAACAACGCCATCAGCACGGCGACCGCGAGAAGCGGACGGACGATCACGAGGAAGCTCACGCCGCTCGCGCGCATCGCGACGATCTCCGAATGGCGGCAGAACGTCCAGAGCGTGTAGAGCGTCGCGAGCATCAGCGCGGCCGGCGCAATGTAGTGGAAATAGGGCGCCAGGTAGCCGCAGAAATAGAGAATCGCCGCCCCCACCGGAATCTTCGCCTCGAACATATGGGAGAACGAGCCGAAAAGGTCGAAGAGGACGTAGATCATCAGAAATCCGGTCAGGCAGTAGAACAGCGGGACCAGGAACTCCTTCAGGACGTAGCGAGACAGTATTTTCATGTCAATGGCCTTTTGTCGAACCAGACAGGGTGAGAAGCGGATCCGAATACGGCGCGGACGAATCCATGCGCGCGAACGAGACGTAGCTCGGCGCCCCCCAGCCCGTGCCGGGGTTGCGGCCGACGACGGTGATGTCCACGCGGTTCGTCGGCGAAAGCCCGCGTCGGTCAAGCGTCACCTTCGCGGCGGACGGCGACAGCCGCTCAACCGTGACGGCGACGCCCGCGCCATGCGTCTGCACGAACGCGAACTCCTGCGCGCCCTTCGCCTCGATCGTGAAGGTGCGCGTCTCGTCCGCCGCGCGCAGGACAAACGCCCAGGCGAAAGGCGTCGCGTAGGTCAGTTCCGGAGCGTCCGCCGGCGCGGCGACCGGGCCGGCCGTGACGGAAACGGCCGCAAGCGGCGGAATCGCCTTGACCGTCAGCGCGGCAGCAGCGGCGGCAAGCCGCTTCACGTCCGCGCCGTTCTTCGGAAACGCCGTCGGATGCGCCTTCGCCGAAAGGTAGTCCGTCTCGTTCGTGACGCCGACGAGCGTCTGGCGCAGGAGCGTCTGGATCGTCGGCGCCAACAGGCCGCGACGGACGATCTCGCGCTTCACGTCCGGCTGGAACGCGCGCGACGCCTCCAGCGCGGCGCGCAGATACGGCAAGTCCGAAAAGCTTCGCCCGGCCGTCGTGATCCAATACGGCGCAAGCGAAGCGAAGACGTCGCCGTTCGTGCCGACGGGCGGCGTGTCCGCGTTCGAGGGAAAGACCCACGTCTGGTTCGAGAGGTAGAGCTTCGCCATCCCGCCCAAACGCGCCGCGTCCGCCGTCAGGAGCGCGCGCGGAATCGAACGCCACATCGCGTTGCCCACGAACGCGCGCGAGCAGTTGCCGAAGACGGGATAGGGGAAAAGGACGTTCGGCGCGTTGAGGTCGACGCCGCGCGCACGGCCGTCCCGGTCGAGGCTCACGACCGTCAGGCCAGGAAACGCCGTCGCGTTGAGGAGCGAGTGCCCGCCGTCCCGGTTCATGTAGAGGTCGCCCGCGTTTCCGCCCGCCGACGCAGGCGCGAGCTTGAGGCGCGCGACAAAGCAGCCGACGTCGAAGTCCCAGTCGAGGTTCTGCTCGCCGAGTGCAATCGGCTGACCGAAGACGCCCGTCGCGGGCACGGTCGCAAGCGGGCCCATGAGAATCGGCCGCGTCTGCATCTCGCGCGCGTAGTCAAGCAGCTCCCGATAGCGCGGGAACTTCGCAAGCCGCCGGAGGTCGCCGTCCTTCGCGATCGCGTCCACGTCGCGGAAGCCGCAGTCGATCGCCTTCTCCAGCTCGTCGAAGGCCTCGTCCTGCCGCTTGGCGAAATAGGCCAGCGAACAGGCGAGGTTGTAGTGCCAGGTCGGATCGTCCGGCAGAAGCGTCACGCCCTTCCGACACGTCGATTCCATGGTCGCGGTGTCGCCTTGGCGCAGCGCGGCCGTGAACTGGCGGCGCAGACGGTCGTGCGACGGGAAGCGCGCGGGATAGTCCCAGATCGACAGGACGGCGAAAAGAAGAGCAAACGCCGCGCTCATTTTCCGAGCCTCATCCAGCTGGGCAGCCGCACAAGCCGCGCCTCGCGGCTCTGGTTCGTCTCCATCGACTGGGCCGTGCCGATCGACGGGGACTCCAGCGACGCCAGACGGTTCATCAGCACCTGCTGGCGCGTCGCCTGCTGACGACGGAGGTCTTCCGTGTGCTGACGCTCGGCGACAAGCTCCTTCTCGCGCGTCTGCAGCTGCTCGCGCAAGGCCTCGACCTCGGCGCGCAGCTGCGTGACGTCCTTCGAGTTCTCCGCGAGCCGCGCCTCCTCGGCCGTGCGCGCGCGCAGCTGCGCCGTCAGTTCGCGCACCTTCGCCTCGCTCTCAAGCGACTCCAGCTCGCGCGCACGGCGCAGATCGTCCAGCTCCTTGCGCAACTGGGCCGTGCGCGGGTCTTCGGGACGATTCCGCAGGGCCTTGCGCGTCATGTCCTCAATGTTCGCGCCCGCGCGCTTGAGCATCTCGCGCCGACGCTCCAGCAAATGGTCGGCGCGTTCGAGATGACGCTGCTTGAACGCCTCGAACTCGCGCTTTTCCGCCTCAAGGATGCGCCCCAGTTCCTCGGCCTCGCCCGTCATGATCGAATAGACGGCGGCCTGAATGTCGGCGACCTCGCTCGCGGCCTGCGGCAGACGGCGCAGTTCGTCCTCCAACGCCTTGACCTGCTCCTGCAGCTTCGCCTCGCGGTCGGACGCCTCCTGCACCGCGCGCGCGGCCGCCTCGGCCTGGGCGCGCTGCTCCGCCGCGCCCTTCTGCGCCGCGTCCAGCTTCGCCTGAAGTTCGCCCGTGTGACGACGCTCCTCGGCCAGCAGTTCCTCCAGTTCCTTCACGCGCGTCTCGTCCACGACGACCTTCTCGACAATCTTCTCGACGGGAACCTCAACGCGAATCTCTTTCTCAACGATCTTCTCGACCGGAATCTCAACAATCTTCTCGACGACAGGTTTTGAAGACGGCGCGTCTGCGCCGTCCTCCGCCTCTTCCGCCCGCGCGTCTGCTTCCTCTGCGGCTTCGGGCTCGGCAACCAGCGCGTCCGCGCCGTCCCCCGCCGCTTCCGCCCGCGCGTCCGCTTCCCCTGCGGATTCGGGCTCGGCAACCGGCGCGTCCGCGCCGTCCGCCTCCCCCCCCGCCTCAAACGGCGCGCGCGTCTCAACCAGCGTCGCCGTCGCCGGCAACCGCCCGCTCGCGAGCAACGCCTCGGCCGCCGCCCGATGAAACGGCCCGCGCGGATTTCCATCGCCCAAGTCAATCGAAAAGCGCATGTCAAGGAACGGCACGTCCTCGACGCGCTGCCAGACGTCGCCGTCTTCCGAGACTTCCTGCCCCGGCTGGATGCGCCCCATCTTCGCCCACTCGACGAGACGCGCCGCCGACTCTGGCCCAAACGTCTCGTCCTGCGTCCGCAAATACCATGTTGCCTCGCTCATCCATGCCTCCTTCCAAACAGGCTCGCGACAAACCCCGACTCGCGCCCGCGCGCAAGCTCGCGCTGCGCGGCGGCTTCCAGCGCCGCCATGCGATCGCGGCCCAGTCCGCCGAAAAGCGAGTTCGCCGCGCGCGGCGGCGGCGTTTTGCCGACGGGTTCGACGACTTCGGGAACGACGAGCGCCGTGCGCGGCGGCGGCTCGACCTCGACGATCTTCTCCACGACGCGCTCGACGACCTTTTCGACGGGGACTTCGACGCGAACCTCTTTCTCGACGATCTTCTCGACTTCCACGATTTTCTCGACCGGCGGCGGATCCTCGTCAATCGCGAACTCGTGCAACCGGTACGCCTTCGCCGTCGCGGCGAGCGAGCCGTCCTTGAAAAGGCGCGAGACGACCGCGCGATGAAACGGCCCGAAGAACTTGCCCGGCTCGGTCTCGACGAGCCACTTCATCTCCAGTTCGGACAAAAGCTGCGCCGGCTTCCAGTTGATGCGATCGACGGACACGTAGCACGACGGCTCGATGCGACCGTCCTGCGCCCACGCGACAAGCGACGAAAGGACGGCGGGGCCATAGACCATCCCGTCCTCGGTTCGAACAAACCACTCCTGCGAATCTGACATGGGCGTATTATAGCAAAAAGGCATTCCGATTTCCCCTGCCCGCGCCTCTCCCCGTCCTGTGCGCAACGCCCTCTCCCTGTCCTGTGCGCGCGGGCGCAAGCCCGCCGTCACCGCGCCGTGTCTGCCGCAACGTCCGCGCCTCTCCTTGTCCTGTGCGCGCGGGCGCAAGCCCCGCTGCAACGTCCGCGCCTCTCCCTTGTCCTGTGCGCGTGGGCGCAAGCCCCGCGTTCACAAAGCCCCCCGATTCCTCGAAGCGACAAAATACCCCATCTGCGACGAATCAAAGCGAAAGATAGCCGCATTCCCACGCGCCGATGCGGGGCAGACGAACGCGCGCCTCACCGCCCGCGTCGCGGCCAAGGGGAATCTCGACAGGCTCCGCCTCCGGCTGATGCCAAACCGCCGTCCGAACGCCCGACGGCACGACACGCAACCGAACGAAAACGGGATCCTGCCGGTCAATCGTGGCGTTCACAAGCGCCAGCGTCGCAAGCGACCCATCCGCGCGCACGCGCGGCAACGCAAACATCCCCACCGCCTCCTCGAAGACAACGGGAAGCCGCCCGCCAGACGCCTGGTCGCACCGAGCATAGAAGTTCGTCAGCCCCGTCGTGGAAACAATCTGCATGACGCGCGTCCAATAGCCGGGCGACGCCGTGTCAACCTCCCCCGAACCGGCCATCCGAACGCGGATCGACGCAACGTCCGGCAACGGGCCGAGCGAGCGCCCCGTTGCGCCGACAATTGGAACCCCTCGGCAGGCGACGAGCCGAGGCGGACGATCCCCCGGCACGGAAAAGCCACACGGTTGCGTCCCGGCGTTCGCCGCCTGATAGCCCGCCAGAAAGCCGTGCGCCGCCGCAAGACGCGGGAAAAGGCGGTCGGCGTAAAAGGCCGTCGTCTCGTCCGTCCGCGCATCCGCCGCGAACAGGCTGACGAAGTCCATGCCGAGCGCAAGATTCTCAAACGCCTCAAGAATCAGACCCTGCGCCGTCCGACAGGCAAACGTGCGCGGACACGTCTCAATCTCGGGACAGCACGCGCCCACCCATTTTTCGCCGCGTACGCCGGCCAGCATCTTCTGAAGATCATAGGCCTTGTCCAGCTGCTGATGCGCGTCCGTATCCCAATAGGCGCCGGCCCCCGGCCGCAGACGCACGGGACGCCCCGCCCCCTCGAACAGGCCGCGCGGAATGGCGGGCTTCAAGTCGCCCCCATACTGATAGCCCATGACCGTTTCGGGCGATATCCGATGGACAGCTGCGGCAATCGCGCGCGTCAAGTTGCCCATGATCCCGCACGAATAGTCGTCCCAACGCCGCCGCACTGCCGCATCCGAGCGAATCGCCGCCGCCAGTTCCGCACGTGGCCAGTCCCGCCCTTCGGCCTGGGCGAAACCGGCGAGACAGCCGTCGCAGAAACAGCCGGCGAGCCGGTTCGCGGGCGTGCGGACGGGCGCACGGTTGCGGTAGGAAAGATCGTCGTCCACCCAGACCGAACCCGGCTTCCAGGCCGCGTGCAGTTCCGCGACGCGGACGAAGTAGGCGACGAGCTTCGGGTCGCGCGGACAGGACAGGCGCGTGGCCGCCAAGCCGTCGGCGGACACCATCGTACCCCAGTCCTGCCCCGTGCAGTCGCCCGCCTCCAGAATGGCGTCCGCATGCCCGATGATCGTCTGGATCTCAATCGACGGCACAAGGCCCAGCCGCCGCAAGTCGGCGGCCGCCGCCGCGCACTGCCGCGCATGCGCCTCGTGCCAGGAAAGCTTCGGAAAACTGACGCCCGTCGAGAACCAGACGTCGTCAAACGCCGCACGGTTCTTCTCCAATGCCGCGCGCATCTCCGGCCACTTGTCCGGCTGCGTGAAGCGAAAGCCGAAGCGCAGGGCGCTGAACGGCGGACTGTCCGCCGCCGACAGCGCCGCCGGAAGCGCGCAGGCAAGGGCGAAGGCCAGCCGCGCGATCACGACCATCTCCGGTCGTTCGACCATTCCCGGTCCCATTCCTTCGTCGGCGTCCACGGCGGCGGGAAGTCCGCACAGGCCTGCTTCTTGATGAGCCGTTCGTTCAGCTCGTCAATGCCAAGCCCCGGCTTCGTCGGCACCTCGATGAAACCGCCCTTGTAGGACAGCGCGGGCTTCACGAGATCGCCCCACCACGGCACGTCAACCGAATGCAGCTCAAGCGCCATGAAGTTGCGCGTCGCCGCCGCGACATGGACGGCCGCCAGACAGGCAATCGGACTCTCGGCCATGTGGAGGTTCATCTGGACGCCGTAGTCCTCGGCCATGTCGCCGACCTTCTTCGTCTCCGCAATGCCGCCCGCCGTGAGGAGGTCCGGATGGACGACCGCGAGCGCGTGGGATTCGAGGAGCGGCTTGAAGTCCTCCTTCAGATAGATGTCCTCGCCCGTCCCCAGCGGCGTGGTCGTCGCGGCGTGAAGCTGCTTCCACTGCTCGACGTTGCGCCACGGCAGGACGTCCTCCGCCCACGAGAGGTGATACTTCTCCAGCCGCCGCAGGAAGTTCACGCAATCCTCGTAGGGGATGTGCCCAAGATGGTCGATCGCGATCGGCACCTCCCAGCCAATCACCTCGCGGACGTCGGCCATGTACTTTTCGAGATAGTCAAGCCCCTTCTCCGTGACGTGGATGCCCGTATGCCCGTGCGCCGTCGTGAAAAGCTCGAACGCCTCGCCGCGCATCGAACGCGGATCGATCGACCCGTGGGGCGTCTGGACGACGTGCTTCATCTTGCGCATGTAGTCGAGATAGCCCAACGGCGCGATCAGCGCGTCCTTGACGTTCGTAAGAAGCTCGATGCCGAGATCCATCTTCAGGAACGTGAAGCCCATCTCCATGCGGGCCTTGAGAGCGGCGCCCATGTCGCGCCCGCCGCCCTCGGAATCCGTGTCGCAGTAGCAGCGGATCTCATCGCGCCACTTGCCGCCGAGGAGCTGCCACACGGGCACGCCCCACGCCTTGCCGCAGAGATCCCAGCACGCCAGCTCGACCGCGCAGACGCCGCCCGCCTGGCGCGAATCGCCGCCGAACTGCTTGATGCGGCGAAAGATCTTCTCGACGTTGCAAGGATTCTCGCCGAGGATGCGCGACTTCAGCATCGCGGCATACGTGCGCGAGGAAGCGTCGCGGACTTCGCCGTAGCCGACAAGCCCCTGGTTCGTGTAGAGCTTCAGAAGCGTGCACCGCTTCGGCGCGCCGTCGATGTCGGCGAAGCGCATGTCGGTAATCTTCAGCGTCGCCGGATTGATCTTGTTGATGTTCATCGCATTCAGCCTTTCACTTCACGTCAATGAGTTTCGTCTGCACCTTGCCGTCCGCGCCCTTCCACGTCAAGCGGTAGCGACCTCGGAAGCCACGGAACGCGACCGCCCCGTTCGCGTTGGCCTTCACGGTCAGGCGCGTCTTCCATTCGCGGTTCACGAGGTCGTCCATCGCGAAGTACGCCGTCTTCGGACGCATGTCGCGCGTGAAGAGGCCGCTGATGGACGGCTCGCCCGGCGCCCCGCAGTCGTCAACCACGTTCCACCACGTGATGCCGTTCATCTTCTCCACGGAAAACCAGGCGCGATAGAGGTTGCGCAAAATGATGGCCTGCACCATCTGCCCGCGCGCCGAGGTGTCCGGCGCCGTGATCGTGATTTCGGAGAGGTGAATCGGCTTGCCCGCCTTCGAGAGCCGCGCGAACTGCGCGGCGAGGTTCTCCGGACGCAAGTGCCACGGCACGCGGCCCGCCGCGATGTTGACGGATTCCGCCGGATTGAAGAGGTGCATCTGCGCGCCCACCACGTCCACGCGGACGCCGTTCTTCGCCAGATCCTCGATCTGCTTGAAGTAGTTCTCGCCAATCGAGTAGTCGTTGATGTTGAGCCACGCGGACGCCGGCAGATTCTCCTGCGCCGTCTTGAAGGCCGTGTAGCACAGGTCGCCCGCCGTCACGCCGTAGCGCGGACTCCGCTGGAACGGCTTGCCCGTGACGGACGCGCCGTGGAAGTCCTCGGCGGACTCGTTGCACACGTCCCAGCTCTGCACGCGCGTCCCGTACCGCTGCGCGATCTGCTTCACGCGGTTGACCGTGAACTCGTTCAGCTTCGCGAAATACGTCGGACAGAGCTTCGCCACCTCCTCTTCGGAAAGCTTGGCGAACACCTCGCGCCAGGCGTCCGGCCAGGACTTCACGCCCGGCACAAAGTTCTCGTCGCGGCCGAACTCCTTCACGCCCATCGGCAGCCGCCAGTTGCGCGACGGCATCTTCACGCCGCTCGCCGCCTCAAGGGCGTCCTTTTCGGACTGCGGACAGAACTCGTCCCAAATCCACGTGGGCGTGTGCCAGGCGTTGTTGCCCCAACAGAGCGGATGCCCGTGGATGCGCAGCCCGCGCGTCCGCAGGAACGAAATCACGGGATCCGTCGCCGGCCGCCGCCAGTGCGGCTGATCCTTCGGCTGCGGACAGGCGTTCCAGAACTCCTCCGTGTCGCGGTAGTCCTCCTGAAAGCGCACCTGCCCCTGATAGGGTTCGAGCGTCCGCCAGTAGAACGCGACGGTCGCCGAGTTGAAGAGCGTCCCGTAGAGCTCCTTGTAGCGGTTGTTCCACTCGGTCTTGCCGAGCTGGTTGAAGTTGAAGATGTGCGCGCCGAAGAAGAAGGCGTGCGAAACCTGCTCGACGGACACCTCGGCGCCGCTCGGCGCGGCGACATCGACCGTCGCGTCCGCCTTGCGGTACTTCTCGATGTCCGCATCGATCTTCGCCTGCACGCCGTCGTTCCAGAGCTTCCAGTAGGCATCGGACATCGCCGCCCGGTCAACCTTGAACGCCGCCGACGCGACAAACGCCGCCGACGCCCCCGCAAAAAACAAAAGTCTCTTCATTCCCGTTCCTTTCATTCGACCATTCAACCATTCAACATTCGATCATTCGATCATTCGAACATTCGATTATTTCCCCTCTCATTTCTCAGAAATACCCGCCCTTGTCGATGATCTCCGAAATCGTGTCGCCCTGGCGAACCCACGAGAAGATGTCGACCTCGTTGCGCTCGATGCCCTCGGCGCGCAGAAGCACCTCGTAGGCGATTTCGCGCGGAATGCAGATGACGCCGTCAATGTCGCCCATGATGATGTCGCCGGGACGCACCGTCACCTTGCCGATCTTGACCGGCACCTGATAATGGGTGATCATGCAGCGGCCAAGCGAACCGTTCGAGACGCGGTACTTGTAGAAGATCGGAAACGGCTGCTCCAGAATCTGCTTCGTGTCGCGAATGCCGCCCGCGATGACCGCGCCGCGAATGCCCTTCGAAATCGCCGTCGCCGTCATGACGCCGCCCCAGAGGCTCGCCTCGACGTCGTTCGACGTGTCCCAGACGACGACGCCGTTCGGCTTGAAGTCGTCCAGCATCTGCGCGCGGAACGTCATCTCGCCCTCGACCATGCAGTTCGGCGCGGACTTCACCGTGAACGCCTCGCCGCAGAGAACCATCTCGTCGCGGAGCGGCATGATCTCGTGCGGCAGGTTCTGGTCGAGAAGCGTGAGCTCGCGCATGACGTCGTTCACGCACCCCGTGTAAAGCTTCTCGAAACGCTCGCAAAGCTCCTTCGTCGGAATCGGGAACTCGTTCGTCGGGATGTGCTGACGCTTGGCGATCAGCTTGTCGAGCTTCATGAGGCCGGCTTCCTTGGCCTTCGTGCGCATATTGGCGAGACTGGGCATGACTGCACCTTTCCTGTTTGCGGTTTTGATGTCAGAAGTTCTTCCTCTGACTTGAAAATTGGTGCATATTATACCGACTTCTGCAGGAAATCGGCAAGATTGTTTTCGGCAATAAAACCTCACTGTTTCGGCAACACCCGACGGACGGGCGAAACGCCCTCGCGGACGATGTCCGTGAGGGCGTTTCGAATCCGCCAGGCCGAGGCGCGCCAACGGCACGCGCGCGGCGCGTCAACGGGCGGACGGCTCGACGACGCGCCAGACGGGCGCGGCGCGAAGGCCGATCCGGCGCGACTTGTCGCGCGGCGGAATCCCCCACCACGACTGCGGCGGCTTGACCTTCCACGCGCTGTCGGGCGCGTCGATGTCGCCCCAGAACGCGGACACGCTCGCCGTGACGGCAATTTCAAGACGCTGCCGCGTGCCGGCCAACTCGCGCGGCACCGTCCACGTGTACGGCGCCCACACGCGGCGGCCAAGGCTCCGCCCGCCGATTTTCACCTCGGTGAACGCATCGCCCGTGTCGAGGAGAAGTTCAAGATCGCCCGCCCCTTCCACGGCGGGAATGTCCGCCTCGATCGTGTACACCGCCTCGCCCGCAAAGCCGTCCAGCCCCAGCGCGGCGAGATCCTGCGCGGGCACATGCGGCACACGCGCGGCAATCGTGCCGTCGCGGTCAACGAAATCGCCGACCAGCACAACGCGCGGCAGGAGGAAGTTGTCGTCCGCCGCCCCCGGCACGAGGCGAAGCTCATGAACGCCCTCGGACAACTCGACGGACGCCGTCTCGCGGTAATGGACGCGGTAGTTGCGCGGCAGCCCTTCCGCCGCACGCACGGGCGTCAGCGGCTGGCCGTCCAGCGTGACGGTCGCCGCCGCGTCCGGACGATCCAGAATCGCGAAGCGAACCGGCCCAAGCCCCGCCGCGCAGACGATCCGCGCAACGCCGTTCGTCGTGAACGCAATCCGCCGCGTGACGGGACGGTCGAGCGTCAGCGCATAGTCGCCCGCCACCTGCCCGACGACGCGCGGCGGCTTCGTCTCGTCGGACGGCTTCCAGTCGGAACGCAGCTTCAGAACGCCGCGCGGCGCCAACTCGACATTCCGCCGCCCGGCCTTCGTCACCGCGACGAGTGCGCGAGGACGCGGATCGGCCGCGAGGTTGAGGACGACCGACGTGCCGTCCGCATAGTTGCGCAGGAGAAGCCGATCGGCCCACGTGCCGTCCGCCGTCTCTAGATGGAGCGCGGGTGAAATCCGCGCCCGCACCCACGACGCGGCGGCCGCCGCATCCTTGAACGTCTGCCCGCTGACTTCCTCGCGGAGCGTCGTGTCGGCGTTGATCGAAAAGACGAACGGGGCCGATGTCTTCTCGTCCTCGGCCACGAGCGCAGTCGAAATCTGCGTCAGCTGGAACTGATGGAAGAAGCCCATCAGGTCAGGCTCCTTCACCGTCTTCGCGCGCGTGCTGGCGGCGGCGAGCCGCTGCGGATAGCGGACGGCGACAGGTCGCTCGTAGTCCGTGCGCAAGGCGAACGCGGACGCCGTGCGCATCTCGTCCGCCAGAATCGGCATGTACTTCTCCCACCACGGCTGATAGGTGGCGAACGGCGCGAGGTAGATGCGCCGCGTGTAGAGTCCGCTCATGTCGAGCGTGTCGAGCGAACAGAGGAAATGGGTGACGCCGTGCGTCGCGCCCAGCCAGACGAGCTGGCGCATGTGCGCGGGCGACATTTCGGCCGGACCCAGGGCAAAAAGCTCCGCCATCGCGCCGCGACGGAGACGAAGCGCCTCGTGCTGAATCATCGCGTAAGTCGTCAACTCCAGCGGCGCCTTGGAATGGAAGCAGCGGTCGCGCTCGTTGGCGACGCTGAAGACCTCGTCGATGCCGGGCAGGGTCAGCCCCGCCAACGCCTTCAGCGGATCGCCGTTGAGATGAACGGCTCGGCGCGGCATTTCCTCGTCCAGGAGATGCCCCGTCGAGAAGATGCCCATCTGCTCGGTCTCACGCGCGATCGGATCGAAGTAGGCACGGCGGAACTGCCGCCCCTGCAGCGCGGCGTACGTCTCCCACACGCGCGTGTCGCCCGTCCCGCCCGCACGGTAGAACGCCTCGACGTCGGCGCGGAAGTCGCGGCCCGTCTCCGCGCGGTAGTCGGCTTCAAGCGAACTCCAGTAGCGAATGCGCGCAAGCGGCTCCGGCGAGCACGGCATCCAGACCGGATAGCCCGGCTCGTCGGTGAAGATGCCGAGAATCGTGCCGTTCGCCAGATAGCGCGTCAGCCGCCGCGCATAGACGCGGTGGGTCATCTCGATGAAGCGTTCGACGGCCGCCGGCTCGTACACGTTGACCGAACCCTCCGGGCCGCGCTTCAGATACCAGTCGAAGGCCCCGTCCTTCGTGCGCGTGAGGTAGTATTCGGAATAGCGGAACGCTTCGTTCTCGCGTCCGACGCGCCCATGGCAGCGTCCGCTCGGAAAGGCGAACTCGTCGTAGAGCCACACCTTGAGGTTGCGCTTCTCGGCTTCGGCGCAGAGCGTCTCGATCAGATGCAGCCACTCCTCGCCCATGTACTCGTAGCGAAGGCCGTCCCGCGCGTAGATGACGAAGCCGTCCACGCCGCCCTGCGCGAGCAAGTCCACCCGCGCGACAAGCTCCGCGTCCGTCGGCCGCCCCGTGATGGCCATGAAGATGTAGCACCCGTTGCGCGGACAAACCGACGGCCGCGTCCCTACGGCCGTGGTGTGATACCGGTTCCCGTCCTCCACGCGCATGTTCGAACAGTGCGAGAAGACGAAGCGTCCCTGCTTCCACCCCGGATAGCGGTTGTTCTGGTAAATCGTGTTGTCGCGAAAGTCAAGGCTCTCCGTCGAGATCGCGAAGACGAGCGGCACGTCGTGCACGTCGAAGACGTTGTTGGTGACGACGATGTTGCGGTGATACGCCTTCTTCTGGCTCGCGAGATCCCGAACCATCGGATAGAACGAGAGAACGCCCTTGCAGAACGAGAACGGCGACGTCAGGCAGTCGTAGAAGCGGTTGCCGCTCACGACGACGTCCTCGCAGGCGCCCGACTCGTACCATCCCTGCGCGTCGCCCGCGAAGAGGATTGCCGAACCGGAGACGTGGTCGAAGAGGTTGTCCGTCACGCGCACGGACTTCGGCGTCGTGAAGAGCGCCCCGCGCGCGCGGTTGCGCCCGACGATGTTCCGCGAGAAGACGACGGACGGCTGGTAGTCGGCGTTCTCCACCGCGTCGCCGACGCCGTAGCCGGCCGGCAGGTCGGCGCCGAGCGTCAGCACGACTTCCCACGGATCCACGTCCTCAACCGACGCGATGGGAAGCGTCGGCCCGTTCTCAAGCGTCTTGCCACGAATGAGCCGCAGCGACTCGCCCTTCTCGAACACGCCGAACCCGTAGGCCTGGCGGTGCTTGTAGCGGCAGCGGATGCGCCGCGCGTCCAGCTTCTCGGTGATGCCGAGGCAGGTCGAGTGGACGTTGATCGCGTCGTCCATCATGCCCTCGAAGAGGCAGTCCTCGATGCGCACCTCGCCCTTGACGTTCGAGAAGTGCGTCGCGTCGGCGTGAAGCGTCGCGAAGCGATCCGTCCCGGCGGGCGCGAACACGCCCGACGTGCGCGTCGCGGCCGGGCGCGTGCCGCGCCAGGTGAAGCCGTCGCTCCGCTGGCAGATGACGCCCATGCCGAACGCCGAGTGAAGCACGACGTCCTCGTAGACCGTCCCGCGCGAACGGTAGACGATCGTCGCCGGCGCGGGGCGTCCGTTCGGACGGACGATGATCCAGTCGCCCAGGCGGAGGCCAAGGCTCTTGGCATCACGAGGGGCTTCGTCTGGACGAAGCCCCAAGCTCTTTGGATCACACGCGAGACGAAACGTCCCCTTGTCGTCAAGTGCCGTCGCCCGACCTCGCCACCAGGGGTCTGTCGTGCCCGGCACGACCGCCCTCGTCTCGTCCCGGTACGCCATCATGCACTCGTAGGGCAGCTGCCAGCCCTCGCCGCAGATGACGAGCCGGTCGTCCTTGACCGCGCACGGCTCGCGCGTCATGTTCACCGCAATGTCCGTCGTCGTGTCCGTGATCCCGACGACCCGCGCCGCCGTGAGGAAGGGACGCGCCCAGTCGACGCTCACGCCCTTCACCGTGACGTTCGTGGAGTCGAGGATGGCCATCGCCATCGTCAGCCCGTGGCAGATGAACTTCGCCCCGTTGCCCTCGACCGTCACGTCCGTGAGGTTCGCGAGCGGCACGTGAACGGGATGGCTGTCGCTCTGGTGGTGGTTGGAGATGAAGAACTTCATCTGCGTCGCCGTCTCCGCGCGGAAGTGGTAGTCGCCCTTTTCCAGCACGATCTTCCCGCCGCCCGCGCGGCGCACCGCCTCGATCGCGGCGAGCATCTCGCCCGTCGCGTCGTCCGACGTCGGCTTGACCCGCACCTCGACGGGCGTCGGCTTCACCGCGCCGCCGAGCGCGACGAGCATGTACGGCTCGATCGTCAGCGTGTCGCCGGTCAGCGTCTCGCCCGTCACGAGGTTCTGCAGCCCCTTGAAGCGGGCGGACGTCACCGTGCGCGGCTTGTCGCCCGTGTTGACGACATAGGCGTAGTAGCGGCCGTTGACCGTCGTCTCGCGCATCTTCACGATCTCGTCCCCGACGCCGGGCACGTCAGCCATCACCTTCGCGGGTAGGGCGCGGTACGCCTGCACGAACGGGGCGAGCGCGTTCTCCGCGCCGTAGAAGCCGAGAAGGTAGCCGCCCTTCACCATCGAGAGGATGTCCATGAAGCGCATCGGCTCGACGAAGTGCCGCCGCGCGTAGATTCCCGGCGGGTTCATCGTCGTCACGCGCCACCCCGGCTCGTCGCTCCACGAACAGGTCAGCCCGGCGGGCGTGCCGCGCGTGTTGTGGCCGACGGCCGTCTCGAAGTAGCGGTCATGCTGGCCGACGGACGGGAACGTCGCCCCCTTGAGAAGCGCGTAGGTCGACGCCACGGAAACGAACTCCTCCTGCCGCCGCGCAAGTTCCGGGAACGGCTCGCGCGTCCACGTGAACCAGCGGTGGTCGGCCGGCACGACGCTCTGGTTGAGCACGAGGTTCGGCACCGCCTTCGCGAGCGCCTCCGGGTCAAGCCCGCCCTCGCGGTTGCGGCGCAGGACGAGATCCGGATCGCGCCAGCCGGGGCAGCCGTTGTTGGCCGAAAGCCCGGACGTCGTGAACGAGTGGACGTAGAGCTTCAGGTCAGGACGCGCCGCCCGGAGACGCGCGCCGAGCTTCGCGTAGAACGCCGTGACGACGCGCTGCCGCCACGCCACCCACTGGTCGTAGGCGTGTTCCTTGAGGTACTTCGCGTACAGCTTGCCGCGCAGCGGGTCGGTGCGGTCAACCGGCACCTCCACGCCCGTCATGCGCGTGAACGCGTCGATGCAGTAGTCGTTGTAGCCGCTCGCGAGCGTGCCCCACCAGCCGATCGAGTGGTCGGTCAGGTGAAGGCCGATGCCCTTGAAGGACGGATGCCCCTTGCCCTCTTCGAGCAGCGCGTCGAACATGGCGAGGAACTGCCGCCGCGTCTCGGGATGGAGAAGGTTGAAGTTCGGCGGCGTCCCGTGCCACCCGGTGTTCGGAAGCCCCGTGTCAAGGATGTTGAAGAACGTCTTGTGGAGCGCGCCCGACTGCACGGCCTCGGCGGTCAGCATCCCCTCCGGGATGTCGAGGTTGTGCACGCCCATCATCGGCACGAACGAGAGCCCTTCGCGGTCAAACCGCTCGTACCACGCGAGACGGTGGTCGCGCGCCGGCGTGCGCGGCATGTAGTCCTTGCCGATCAGCCCGTGATACCACGCGCCGGGATACATGAGAATGTTCTGCCCCAGGAACTTCATCTGCGCGGCGAAACGCGCGGTGAGGGAGTCCATCGCCCCGGTCTGCCACCAGTCGGACGGCATCGACCACACGATCGCCGGATCTTCGTAGTAGATGCCGAACGTGCGGTGCGCACCGTCCACCGCCGGGGCCTCGGAAATCGCGAGCTGCGGCAGCTTGCCGTCCTTGAGCGCGTACACGCGCACCGCCGCAAGGGCGGCGTTCTCGTTCGGACGCGAGGTCATCACGTAGACGATGGCGTTCGTCGCGTGCGGATTCCACTGAAGGCAGCGGTGCGTCAGGATCTTGCCCGTGTTCGCGTACTTCATGCCGGTCGTGATGCCGACGTTCACCGGAGACCCCTGCCAGCGCTCCCCCGCCACCCGCACGATGATGTCGATCGTCCGCACGGCATCGTCGGGATAGTCGAGTTCGAGATAGCAGAGGTCGCTCTTCGGAATCGGCACGTTGATCGCAAAGCGGTCATGCTCCTTGGGACCCGCCTCGAAGTACTTGACGCCATTCAGTTCCTTGACCGTAATCGGCGCCGTGGTGCGGAAGTTGCCCTCGTTGAACTTCTCCAGGCTGTCGAGCTTCACCTCCGCGAAGAGCGTGCCGTGCGCCTTCCAGTCTCCGTCGCCCGGCACGGTCTCGACCGTCCCTTCCCAGCGGTTCGGTTCCGTGCCGAAAAGCTTGGCGTAGTCAACAGGCTCCGTCTTCGGAGGCGTCCAGCCAGGATTGTCCGCACGGATGAGCGCACGGATCGCCGCCGCGTCAAGCGGCGCGGAGAACGTGCGCAGCTCGTCCATCTGCGCCAACAGGCGCCCCTTCGGCTTGCCGTCCGGCCCCAGTTCGCCGCCGACGACGAGGCGCTCGAACGGGAGCGGCGTGTAGTCGTAGAGATCGTCCTGGCAGACCTCTCGGATCGGCGAATAGCCGTCGCCCATCTGGTTCTTCTGCCGCTCGCCGTCCACGTAGATGCGCACGTCGCGCCGGTCCCACGTGATCGCGTAGTGATGCCAGCCGTCGTCGTCCGGCCCGGTCGCCAGCACGGTGCGCGCCCGGTCGTTCTCCTGGCTGAAGCGGATCATCGTGCGGTCAAACGAGAACGTGACGGCGCCGGACGCGCTGCGGTCGACGCGCTGCCCGTCCAGCGAGAGAACCTTGCCGAAGTCATCGCGCGCGGGACGCTTCAGCCAGCAGGCGATCGTGCCCGAACGAAGCGTCAGGTTCGTCGCGAACGGAAAGGTCTTCGCCGAAGTCTTGGTGAAATCGACGCACCCCCCGCGCACGCCGCCGGGCGTCTCGTCGAACGCCGCGTGCAGAAGCGGCTGTGGCGGAACGGGCGCGGCCGGCGCGGCGGCCCTGACCGCGTCCGCCCGCTCCACGGCGACCGTGCGCAGCACGAAATCGCCCGTGCCGGGCGCGCTGAGGTCAAGGCGCGGATGAAGTGCCGTCAGGCCCTCCGCCATCGTCGCCGTCAGCGTCGCGCACCGCCCGTTCTCGCGCACGGCAATCGCGGGACGCGAAACGTAGGAGTGGCGGGGCGGCGTGCCCGCCGCGCCCTCAAGGTACATCACCAGACGCGCGCGCGGCGAGCCGACGGCATCAACCGACAGACGAAGCCGCTGCGCAGCCAGGGCCTTGGCATCCGCGATGTTCGGCCCGACCATCACGATCTTCGCAACGTCGCCCTGCGCAAACGCCGCGCTCGCCGCAATCCGAAGCCCCTCGTCCGAGGGCGTCACCGTGACGGCCGCAAGCGACTTCCGCCCGCCTTCGGGCGTGAGCGTCAAGAGCCGCCCACCCCGCGCGTCCGTGACGACAATCGCGCCCGACGCCTCGCGCCGCACCTTCGCGTCCGCCCAGCCGCCCTGCGGCAACTGGAGCAACGCCCCTTCCAGACACAGGCAACCCGCCGCCATTACAGCCGCCAACGCCAGTCGCACCTTCATCATCACTTTCATCTTTTCTGTCGCTCTTTCGCGTGAGTTGTTCCCTTGATCCAGTCAAATTGGAGACGAATAATATATTTTTTTTTCTCGGCCTGTCAAGCGCGCCTGTTTCAGCGGTAGATCAGCACCATGCCGCGCCGGGGGACGTTAATCTCGCCCGGACCGGAAAGGTACGCCGGGAACTGCGCGGCCGTAATCGTGCCGAAGCACCGCTTGCCGCCCAGCACGAGTCGGCGGACCGTCAGCGTTCCCGGGAAGTCAAGGGCAAGCGTCGCCCCTTCCTTGACCTCGATGACCGTCTGCTCGGAAAGAACCGGCGCGGCCGCCGTCGCCGTCTCGTCCACCTTGACGAGCGAGACGTCATCCAACTGCGACGATTTGTCCCTGCCATTCTCTTCCAGCGTCGCGATGCGCAGCGTGTAGTCGCCCGCCTGGCCAATCCGGAAGTCGCGCGTCCAGCGCACAATTTCTTGCGCGATGTCATCCTCCGGCTCAATCCGCAGGATCTCGACTTCGGCACCGTCCGAATCCGTCAACGTCACACGGAGTCCCGGCATGCTACCGCTCGTCGCGCGCGTACGCTCGTGCATCGTGAAGCGGTAGATGCCAGCCGAGGGTACGGTCACGGTTTGGCTAATGGCGGACGTGCCCACCAACCGAGCATAGCCCGTCCCCTCAAAATACCCCCGCGCATAGTGCGTATCATACCACTGGCCGTGTTTGAGCCACTGTGCCTTCGAGTTCTCTGTGCCAACAGTCTGCTCCCAGACAGTCAGAACCTCGCCGCTGCCCGTCTCGAAATCGCCGTTGGACAAGAGATTGTGCACAGGCGCAGGAGACTTGACGAGAACAAGGTCATCGACGAGCGCGATGCGCTCATTGCCGCCCGACAGCGAGAAAGTAACGGTTTCGCCTTCTGCGACCGTAAAGCCAATCGGCCAACGGCGCACCTCCGGAATCTGCTTGCGACAAGTAACCGTGCCGAGGTCGACCGTGCCTTGCGCAGTTGTCACCGTGGCGGTAATGCAGGCCCCGTCCCACGTATCCCAGTCAAGTCCATAACCCGCGCCCTGATCCACCCTTCGCGCCGCGACTGTGCCGCGCAGATAATAGGTGCCGGCCGGAAGCGTGAGGGACGAACTCGTCGCGACGCCGCCCGCCCCCGCGAAGCAAAGCGCGGCTTCGCCGTAGTTCGGCCCAAAGCGCTGCCCGTCCATCCACGATTCACGATAGGGGCGGTTGCCGAAAATGAGACCCGCGCGCGGCGCACGAGGCGTCGCAGAAGGATTGTAGTCGCTCGGCTGCGTAAACGTCCACCCCTCGGCCATGTTATTCGTGGCGTCCGCGCGGGCGAAATAGCGGTACGAGGCACCCGTATACCTCTCGAAGTCACCGTTTGGCAATGGGATGAGGCGACTGTCGGGAAGATCGGAAAGGCACGTCATGTCGATGTCATCGATAACGAACCCCGTCTGCTTGGTCGCGCTAGTCGCGAAGCGGAGCGTCCAACCTTCCCCCGCCGTCAGGTACGGCGTCCGGAACCGCACGAGGCGGTACGTCCGGCCATCCTCATAGTCGAAGCGCGGCACGTAGGCGCGGCCGACCGTCGTCGTCGCACCATTGGGCGCGACAAGCGAGACATCGAGGCCGAGATAGCTGTCGCCATCCGTCCAACCCGTCCCCGCCATCCAGAACGAGAGGTCGTAGAACCCGTCGGCGGGAATCGCCACCGTCGCCTCGGCCGCCGCCGAAACCTGAAGGACGAGCTGGGCGTTGCCACTGTGGGGCGGCGGCACATTGTAGGCATCGTATTCGGATTCGCCCTGTGTGTCGCTCTTCTTGCCGGAGATGCCCGCCTGCCGGTTTGCCCCCTCTGGACCGATGGTCACCGTCCAACCTGCGCAGAGACTGCTATTCGTCGTGAGGTTGAGGTAGTCCCTGTTGGGCGGAAACGTGACGTCCTCAAACCCGGCGTTTGCAAGGGCGACCTTCGCGCCCGCGTTCGGGTTAACGCCAAGTCCGACATCCGCCTTCGCCGGGGCCTTCAAAACGAGCCGTCCCGCGTCCACAGTCAGTCGCTCTGCCGCTGTCGGCAAATCCTGCAGCACGGCCTCGCCCGTCCCCTTCTTGACAACCGTCCCGGCCGTGCCGGACGCCACCGTTACTTTGTTGCCTTGCCTGTTGGGTGTCGCCGTGATTTCGGCACCTGCCGGAACGTCGAGCGCGACGGGCGCGTTGACGTAAAGCCCGCCCTCGGACACCTGCACCTTGCCTTGGAACGTCCGCCCCTGTCCGTCGAACGAGTTGATGCGCGCGCGCGTCGCGTCCATGCCGCCCTGCGGGGTCGCCGGCTTGGGCGAGAGCGCGACGCCGCCGTTGAGCGACGGCACCACGTAGGCGTCGGACGCGCCCTGCTTGACCACCACCCCCTCGCCAAGAAGCTCGACGGCATCGCCCGTCGTCTCGTCCACGCGCAGAAGCGTCTGCGCCGCCTCGGCACTTGCGGCAGACAGACCGCGCATCGACGTGTTGTCGAGATTCCACTTCTGGAGCAGATAGGCCTCCACCGCCAAACGCTCGCGGTCGGTCAGTGGTTCGGTGAAGACGACGACTTCGCACAAAAGGTCACCGCCGGCACGGTTGCCGGCGTTTGTATCACCCAGCCCCGTCTCGTTGGTGGCCTGATAGTTGCGGCAGTTGAAGAACGAATCCATCGACTTCGTTTTCAAGATACCCATGTCCATTTCAAGGAGCTGGCAACCTTTCGTAAAGCGTGTGTCGAGCATTTCGGCGATCTTGCCGTTCTGCCACACGCGCCCGTACTGCGTGACGTCCACCGCCGGCATCCACATCCCGTTCGCCGTGTCGAACCCGCCACCCGTCGTAGAGCCGACAATCCAAGCCAGCTGGTTCGTGACGCCCGCGACGAGAAAGACGTGCGCGGCCTCGACCGCATTCGTGGAACCATCCGGCTTGCGCCAGACCATGTAGCGGCCCGACCCTGCGCCACCGAATCCAATCGCGTCGCGGCCCTCGTAGACCGTCTTCTCCGGCGAACGACTAATGAAGTAGCGATGGCTCGTCACCGCACGGGGATGGACGTCCGTTCCGTCCCGAACGTCACGGACGTCGCGCCAGGTGCCGACCTTGACCGCGTCGTCGTCCTCGAACGTGAGACTGCCCGCATTCGAGGCGTCGAGCCACATGTTCGCACGGTTCAAAACGGCCGTCGGCTCGGAGACCGTCTCGACCCCCGACGTGAACGCATAGGTGAAAGAGCCTGCCCCAGCGACCATCTTCACCGTGGCGTTGTCGAGAATCCGGTTCGCGGGGAGAACATACGCGCCCTCGCCCTTCTTGACGAGAATTCCCGTCTCCGAAACCGCCCCGACGGATTCCGTCTCCGTCACGGTCGCGCCAGCCGCCACGTCGCGGACGGCAATCTTGTCGAGCGGCGCGCTCAGGTCAGCCGCCGCTTGGGCCGCCCCCGCCGCGACGACCACGCCACCGACCGCAAGGGCCAGCCGTCCCGCTGTAGTTCCAACCGCCTCAACCACCGCACGAAACCTACAGTTTCTCATCAGATGCTCCATTTTCTTGTTGTTTTTGCCACGCTTTCGGGCCAATCGGCACGCCGTTCGACCCAGCCACGCAGTTTACCTTAAGACGACCTGACGAGTAATTATATATTTTATTTTTTTTTTTTCAAGTGGGCCGCCTCATTTTTTTGCCCTCGCAAAGGGAGGAAGACCATGGGGATCGACGAAGAGGAAAGCCACGCCACCCACATGTTGGTGGGCGTTGCGGCGGGACGGAAAAGCCCACGGCATCGGGGAAATCGTGTATCATGAATCCGCCAAGACAAGTATGCACACGAAAGTTCGATGCCATGAGCAGGAGAAAGCATGCCATAAGGCGCGACGCGGGGCGACACCTCACGGACCAGCAGCGCGAGATCCTCGGCAGGGCCTTCAAGGCCAGGGTGTACGACACGCGGGCCTACGCCTCGTACGAGAAGGGGGCCGTCGAAAACTGCAACCGCATCATCAGGAGGTGGTTCCCGAAGGGGACGGACTTCTCGAAGGTCCCGCGCGAGGACGTCCTCGCGGTCGAGGCCATCGTCAACACAATCCACAGACGCTCGCTGAAAGGAGAGACCGCATATGCCTGCGATTCACGTTTGGCCCAGACACATTAAGGAGTTTTTGCTGACCCACCCCCTTTACAGGTCACCGGCATCTCCACCTTTCGCCCCAAATATGATATAGTTCCATTCAATGGACATCATCCTCTTCTTCCAATCCTCGTTCCAGAAAAGCTGGCGGCTCAAGCTCAGCGGCGCCTATCGCTTCGCGCAGGAACACGACTGGTTCCTGCAAGTCGTGGACGGGCACTCGTCCGTCCGCGAAATCCGCCGTGCCCTCTTGAACTGGCGCCCGGCGGGCTGCCTCGTCGATCGCGCGCTCGCGCGCGGCGCCGCCCCCGATCGTCTCTTCGGCGACCTGCCGACCGTCTACCTGGATCAGCGCCCGACGCGCACGGCCTGCCGCCATCCCTGTCTCCTCCACGACTCCGCAAGCGAAGTGCGCCTCGCGGGCGAAGAGCTCCTCCGTCTCGACTGCGCCTCCTACGCCTTTCTCGGATTCGAGCGCGGCTACTTCTGGGAGGAGGAGCGCAAAAACGCCTTCCGCCGCCTCTGCGCCGCCGCCGGGAAGAAGATGACCGTCCTCCGCCGCACGCAACTCGCCGCGTCCCTCGCCGCCTTGCCGAAGCCGTGCGGCATCCTCGCGACGAACGACAGTTGCGCCAGCGACATCTGGCCGGCCGCCGCCTCGCTTGGCCTCGCCATTCCGGACGACATCGCCGTCGCGGGCATCGACAACGACGAACTCTTCTGCGAATCCGTCTCGCCCGGCCTCACGAGCGCCGAACCCGACTTCGAGGGCGCGGGCTATGCGCTCGCGCAGCTGCTGGCGAACGAAATCGACCGTGTCCGGCGCGGCGAACGGCAAGCCGTCCCCGCGCCCATCGCGCACTACGGCGCGCGCCGACTCGTCCGACGCGGCAGCACCCAGGTGCTGGCGGGCGGAAACGATCCACGCGTCATCCGCGCGCTCGACTTCATTCGCCGACACGCCCTTCAACGCGGGCTCTCGACGGACGACGTCGTCGCGGCCATGGGCTGCTCGCGACGGCTCGCGACCGCGAGTTTCCGCAAGGCCGTCGGACACACGATCCTCGACGAGATCCACGCACAGCGGTTCGACGAAGTGCTGCGGCTTCTCAGCAACCCACACCAGCAGATCGAGCCGATCGCCAGCCGCTGCGGCTACGGCGCCCCGTCCTTCCTCAAGCGGCTCTTCAAGAAACGCACGGGCCTGTCCATGCGCGCCTGGCGAAAGCAAAACCGCGTCGGCGAATAGCCGACGCGGCAATTGCCCGAAGGGCTTTTGTGGGAAAGCCCTTGCGCTTACTTGCGCAGGGCCGCCTGAGCCGCCGCAAGGCGCGCAATCGGCACGCGGTACGGCGAGCAGCTCACGTAGTCGAGCCCGATCCGATGGCAGAACTCGACCGACGTCGGATCGCCGCCGTGTTCGCCGCAGATGCCGCAATGGAGCTTCGGGTTGACCGGCTTGCCGAGCGCGAGCGCCATCTGCATGAGCTTACCGACGCCCACCTGGTCAAGCTTCGCGAACGGATCGTTCTCGAAGATCTTCGCGTCGTAGTAGGCCGCGAGGAACTTGCCGGAGTCGTCGCGCGAGAAGCCGTAGGTCATCTGCGTGAGGTCGTTCGTGCCGAAGCAGAAGAAGTCGGCCTCCTTCGCCATTTCGTCGGCCGTCAGCGCCGCGCGCGGAATCTCGATCATCGTGCCGACCTCGTACTGGAGGGCGACGCCAGCCTCGGCGATCTCGACGTTCGCCGCCTCGACGACGATGTCCTTGACGAACTTGAGCTCCTTGCGCTCGCCCGTGAGCGGGATCATGATCTCCGGCTTCACCGTCCACTCCGGATGGCGCTTCTGAACGCTGATCGCCGCGCGAATGACGGCGCGCGTCTGCATGCGCGCGATCTCCGGATAGGTGACGGCGAGACGGCAGCCGCGATGGCCCATCATCGGATTGAACTCGTGGAGCGAGTCAATGATCTCCTTGATGCGGGAAATCGGCTTGTTCTGCGTCTTCGCGAGCAGCGCGATCTCGTCCTCGGTGTGCGGCACGAACTCGTGCAGCGGCGGATCGAGGAAGCGGATCGTGACGGGATTGCCCTCCAGGGCCTCGTAAAGCTGCTCGAAGTCGTCCTGCTGATACGGGAGGATCTTCGCGAGCGCAATCCGGCGCTCCTCCTCGGTGTCGGAGCAGATCATCTCGCGGAACGCCGCGATGCGGTCGGCCTCGAAGAACATGTGCTCCGTGCGGCACAGGCCGATGCCCTCGGCGCCGAGTTCGCGCGCCTTCTTCGCATCGCGCGGCGTGTCGGCGTTCGTGCGCACCTTCAGGCGACGGAACTTGTCGGCCCAGGACATGATGCGGCCGAACTCGCCCGCGATCGTCGCATCGACCGTCGTGACGACGCCGTCGTAGATGTTGCCCGTCGAGCCGTCGATCGAGAGCCAGTCGCCCTCCTTGAACGTCTTGCCGTTCAGGGTGAACGTCTTGTTCTCCTCGTCCATCGCAATCTCCTGGCAGCCCGAGACGCAGCACGTGCCCATGCCGCGCGCGACGACGGCGGCGTGCGACGTCATGCCGCCGCGCACCGTCAGGATGCCCTGCGCCGACTTCATGCCCTCGATGTCCTCCGGCGAGGTCTCGAGGCGCACGAGCACGACCTTCTCGCCACGCTTCTTCCACGCCTTGGCGTCATCGGCCGAGAAGACGATCTTGCCGCACGCGGCGCCCGGCGAGGCGGGCAGCCCACGGCCCATGACCTTGCCCTTCTTGAGCGAGGCCGCGTCGAACTGCGGGTGCAGGAGCGTGTCGAGATTGCGCGGCTCGATCATGAGAACCGCCTCCTCCTCCGTGCGCATGCCCTCGTCGACGAGGTCGCAGGCGATCTTGAGCGCGGCCTTCGCCGTGCGCTTGCCGTTGCGCGTCTGGAGCATGAAGAGCTTCTTGTTCTCGATCGTGAACTCCATGTCCTGCATGTCGCGGTAGTGCGCCTCAAGCGTCGCGCAAATCTGCTGGAACTGCGCGAAGCACTCCGGCATCACCTCGGCCATCTTCGCGATCGGCATCGGCGTGCGGACGCCGGCGACGACGTCCTCGCCCTGCGCATTCATGAGGAACTCGCCCATGAGCCGCTTCTCGCCCGTCGCCGGATCGCGCGTAAAGGCGACGCCCGTGCCGGACTCGTCGTTCAGGTTGCCGAACGCCATCATCTGGACGTTGACGGCCGTGCCCCAGCTGTACGGGATGTCATTGTCGCGACGGTAGACGTTCGCGCGCGGATTGTCCCAGCTGCGAAAGACGGCCTTGATCGCGCCCAGAAGCTGCTCCTTCGCGTCGGACGGGAAGTCCGCGCCGATCTTCGCCCGGTACTCGGCCTTGAACTGGCCCGCGAGCGCCTTGAGGTCTTCGGCCGTGAGATCGACGTCGAGCGTGACGCCCTTCTTCGCCTTCATCTCGTCGATGAGCTTCTCGAAGTACTTCTTGCCGACCTCCATGACGACATCCGAATACATCTGGATGAAGCGGCGGTAGCAGTCCCACGCCCAGCGCGGGTTCTTCGTCTGCGCGGCCAGCGACTCGACGACCGTCTCGTTGAGGCCGAGGTTCAGGATCGTGTCCATCATGCCGGGCATCGACGCGCGCGCGCCGGAGCGGACAGAGACGAGCAGCGGGTTCGCGGCGTCGCCGAACTTCTTGCCGGCCGACTTCTCAAGGCGGTCGATGTAGTCCATCACCTGCGCGAGGATGTCGTCGCCGATTTTCTTGCCGTCGTCATAGTAGCGCGTACACGCCTCGGTCGTGATCGTGAAGCCCTGCGGCACGGGAAGGCCCAGACCCGCCATCTCCGCGAGATTGGCGCCCTTGCCGCCAAGGAGCTCGCGCATGTTCGCATTGCCTTCGGTCTGCCCCGCGCCGAAGAAATAGACATACTTCTTGTCGTTCGTGTTCATTTTCTCTGTCCGACTTTTCTTTTTCTTTTTTCAGTTCAGTTTTACGCCCGCGAATTATAGCATATTCCGTCCGACACCGTGAAAGAAAACGCGGCACGCCCTCACGGCGTGCCGCTGTCGCAAATCGGCTTTCGCCGAACCGTCAGACCGTCTTCGCGACAACCGCCAGTCCAATCGAGACGGCCAAGACGAGCAGCCCCGCGCCAAGCGCGGCCTTCGTCTTCGCGCACGTGCCCTTCCATTCGCCGAGCAGAACGCCGAGGAGGGAACTGAAAAGGACGCAGCTGCCCATCACGACAGCGAAGGAGATGTAGCGCATCTCGCCCATGGCCGGCTCGCCGACCTTCTGGCACGCGAACTGGCACGCCCAGATCGCCCCCGCCAGCGCGGCCAGGGCGACCGGCACAATGCGCTTCAGCCCGACGGCGTAGTCGCCGAACGAGCCGTTCTTCGCATTCTGCCAGAGACACCACGCCGCGTTGACGGCGAACCCGCCCCAGAGGACAAGGACCAGCACCGGCATCCCCGTCCACTTCGCGTCGATGCCGGCGGCGGCCGCCGCCTGTTCAAGGGCCACGCCGCCCTGAAGGCCGAAGTTCATGCCGGCGGAGGCGACGCCCGAAAAGAGCGCGACCACCAGCCCCTTCTTGAAGTCGAACTCGGCCACGGCCTTCTTCTTCGCCGCCTCGTCGAGTTCCCCCTCCTTCATCTGCCCCGCCAGGCCGACGAGCACGATGCCGAGGAGGGAGACGAGGACGGAGACGAACGTCACGACGGCGGCCGTGTCCTTGAAGAGGTCGGCCGCGTGGCCCGTCACGATCGGCGGGATAAGCGTCCCCGTCGCCGAGCAAAGCCCACAGCCGATCGCCAGCCCCAGCCCGATGCCGAGGTAGCGAATCATCAGCCCCCACGTGAGGCCGCCGAACCCCCAAAGCGCGCCAAAGCCGACGCAGCGTCCAAGCGTCGCCGTGTCCGCGCCCCGGATGATTCCGAGGACGCCGGGACACATCACCGCCGCCAGCGCCAGCGGGAAGAGGACAAGGCCGACAAGCGCATAGACGAACCAGTACGACTCGTACCGCATGCCCTTCACGCCGCGAAACGGCAACGCGAACGTCGCGCCGGCAATGCCGCCCAACGCACAGACGAGAGTGCCCGCCATCGCATCCATGGCTTAGCCCCTCTTCGCGAGGACGTCCTTCTCGTACGCCGCGACGGGCTTGAGCCACGCCTCGTCGGCGACGACGCCCGCACGCGCGCAGAACTCCGCCCAGACCTCCTCGGCCGGATAGTTCTTGTACTCCTCCTGAAGGACGAGCTGCTCGGTGAAGCGACCCGAATCCTGGAGCTTCGTGAGATCCTTCCACGGCGTGAGCATCGCCTTGAGCAGTTCCTTCTGCATGTTGCGCATGCCAAGGACCCACGCCGCGACGCGATTGATGGACGCATCGAAGTAGTCGAGCGCGATGATGAAGTTCTTCGGGTCCATCTTCACGATCTCCTGCGCGCAGGCGCGGAGGTCGTCGTTCTGGCGGATGACGTGGTCGGAGTCCCAGCGGACGGGACGCGAGATGTGGAACGCGACCTTGCCGAACGTCATCAGGAACGAGCTGATCTTGTCCGCCACCGACTCGGTGAGGTGGAAGTGCCCCATGTCGAGAAGCGCAAGGATCTTCGCCTTCATCGCGTAGCCCATGACGAACTCGTGCGAGTTCACCGTGTAGCTCTCGACGCCGATGCCGAAGAGCTTCGACTCGAGGAACGGGACGACCGCCTTCCGGTCATACTTGCACGCGAAGATCTTGTCGAGCGAGTCGGCCATGCGCTGACGCGGCCCAAGCCGGTCCGACGGCTCGTCCTTGTAGCCGTCCGGACACCAGAAGTTGACGCCGCACGGCGACTTGAGCTCCTTCGCGAAGTACTCGGCGATTTCGAGGCAGCGCTTGCCGTGCTCGATCCAGAACTTGCGAACCTTCGGATCGGGGCTGGACAGCGTCAGGCCGTCCGCCGCCTTCGGATGCGAGAAGAACGTCGGGTTGAAGTCGAGCTTGACGCCCGTCTTCTTCGCCCACTTCACCCACGGCGCGAAATTCTCCTTCGAGAGCCGGTCGCGATCCGTCACCTCGCCCGTGTGGATGCCGTAGCAGGCATGGAGGTTCACGCGGTGCTTGCCGGGAATGAGGGACAGCGCGAAGGCGAGATCCTGCATCAGCTCGTCCGGCGTGCGTGCCTTGCCCGGATAGTTGCCCGTCGTCTGGATGCCGCCCGACGCGCCGCCCGTCGTCTCGAAGCCGCCGACGTCGTCGCCCTGCCAGCAGTGGAGGGAGATGGAGACCTTCGCGAGATCCTTCAGCACCTTCTCGGTGTCGATGCCGATCTTCGCATACCGTTTCTTCGCTTCCGCGTAGCTCATGCCCGTCTGTTCCTTTCGTTGTCTGAGGTGGTTTCCGCAAGGACTGCGCCGCGCGCCGTCCGTTTCCGCCATTATACCAAAATGTCCCGCACGTGCGGCAACCGCCGCCGCCTCACGCCCGCCGCGCCAGCTCGGCGCGATAGGCGGCCAGGTCGATCGTCTGGCGCGCGACGCCGCTCGCCATCGCCGCCGCCGCGACGGCGGACGAGACCTCGACGAGCAGGCGGCGGTCGAACGGCTTCGGGATGAGGTAGTCCGTCCCGAACGCCAGCGTCTCGTTCGGATAGAGGGCCTTCACCTCATCCGTGACCGGCTCGCGCGCGAGGGCGGCGAGCGCATGGGCGGCCGCGACCTTCATCGCCGTGTTGATCGTCGTCGCGCGCACGTCGAGCGCGCCACGGAAAAGATACGGGAAACCGAGGACGTTGTTGATCTGGTTCGGATAGTCGCTGCGCCCCGTCACCATCACGTACCGACGCCCGACGAGCGCCTTCGCGACTTCCTCCGGCGTGATTTCCGGATCGGGGTTCGCCATCGCGAAGATCGCCGGGAAGTCGCACATCGCCCGCACGTCGTCGCCCGACAGGACGTTCGCGGCGGAAACGCCGATGAAGACGTCCGCCCCCGCAAGGGCCTCGCGCCGCGTCAGGGTCTCGGGGACATCGCGCGCATGGACGGCGTTCTGCCGCGAAAGGTCGGTGCGCGTCGTCGCGAGGACGCCCCGGATGTCGAACATCGTGAGATCGACGACGCCGGCGGCCTTGAGCATGTCGGCGATGCGCGTGCCCGCCGCGCCCGCGCCGTTGACGACGACCTTGAGCGCCTTCAGGTCCTTGCCGGCGAGCGTCGCGAAGTTCATGACGCCCGCCAGCGCGATGACCGCCGTGCCCCACTGGTCGTCATGGAAGACGGGAATGTCGAGTTCGGCGTCCAGCCGGTCCTCGATCTCGAAGCACGCGGGCGAGGCGATGTCCTCCAGGTTGATGCCGCCGTACTGCGGCGCGATCGCCTTCACGGCCGCGATGACGCGCTCCGGGTCGGTCTTGCCCGCGTTCGCGCCGCCGACGCGGCAGGCGTCGAGCGGAACGGGCCAGGCGTCAACGCCCGCGAAGCTCTTGAAGAGGACGGCCTTGCCCTCCATGACGGGAATCGACGCCGTCGCGCCGAGGTCGCCGAGGCCGAGGATCGCCGTGCCGTCCGAGACGACGGCGACGAGGTTCGACTTCGCCGTCACATCGTAGACGGCCGCCGGATTCGCGGCGATCTCCTTTACCGCATGGGCGACGCCCGGCGTGTAGGCAAGGCACAGGTCGTCCTTCGTCTGGAGCGGCTTCGGCAGCGTGACCGCCACCTTGCCGCCCTTGTGGTACTTCAAAACGTCTTCGCGCGCAAAGGCCATGGAATTGTTTTCCTTACTAGAAGTTATCGGAGATTCAAGGCCGCTGGCCGACCGAATCCCCGCCGGTCACAACAGCCTTTCGGCGTATTATACCAAAATGAAACGCCGCCCGCGCGCGGACGGCGTCGCTACCGACCGTGCGGCGGTCAATGGATGTTGCCGCGCGAGGGATGCGACTTCGCCTTCGGCTTCTCAAGCTTCAGGAACGTCGCGAAACGAAGCGCCTCGGCCGGAATCTCGTCACCCGTCGTGTCCGGCATCTCGGAGAGATCCGGCGCGTCGGCATGCGTGTGATGGAACTTCGTCGTCGGATTGACGATCGCGCGCAAGGCGTCCTTGAACGCAGACAGCCCCTCGCGCGACGTGCAGGAAATGGCAATCGGCTCGACCCCCGTCTCCTTCACGAAGCGCGGCAGGTTCTCCTGCGCCGCCTCCGTGTCGAGCTTGTTCGCCACGACGAGAAACGGACGCGACGCGAGCTCGGCCGAATACTCGTCGATCTCCTTCTTGAGCGTCGCGTAGTCGTCCCACGGCGCACGGTTGTCCGTCCCCGCCAAGTCAATCACGTAGACGAGAACCTTCGCGCGCTCCAAGTGCTTCAGGAACGCGAGGCCCAGCCCCACGCCCTTCGCCGCGCCCTCGATGATGCCGGGGACGTCCGCCATGCGCACCTTCGCATAGTCGTCGTAGACAATCGTCCCGACAATCGGATTGAGCGTCGTGAACGGATAGGAGGCAATCTTCGGCGTCGCGGACGAAAGCGCGGCGAGAAGCGAGCTCTTGCCCGCGTTCGGAAAGCCGAGAAGCCCCGCGTCGGCAATCGACTTCAGTTCCAGACGAAGCCGACGTTCCTCACACGGCCCGCCCGGCGTGTGCTCGGTCGGCGCCTGGTTGACGGCGCTCTTGAAATGGACGTTTCCGTAGCCGCCCGCACCGCCTTTCGCGACGATGACGCGCTGGCCCGGCTCCGTGATGTCGGCGACGAGTTCGCCCGTCTCGGCGTCATAGACCTCCGTGCCGAGCGGCACGGGGATGACGAGATCCTTGCCGCGCTTGCCGTACATCTTCTGCCCCTGGCCTGGCGCGCCGTCCTGCGCATAGCACTTCGGGTCGTAGTAGAGCGAAAGAAGCGAATTGACGTGCTCGGACGCCGCGAAGACGACGTCGCCGCCGCGCCCGCCGTCGCCGCCGTCCGGCCCGCCAAACGCGACAAGGGCCTCGCGACGCATGGACATCTTGCCGTCGCCGCCCTTGCCGGAGCGGACGGCCACCTCGACCTGATCAATAAAAGTCTTCGCCTTCATGGGTCGGTATTATAGCAAAAAGCGCGTCCGAAACGGATGCGCCGATCCGCAAGGCGCGCACAAAAGGGAACGGCCGCGCGGACAGTGCCGCGCGGCCGTGAACACGCAGGGACTAGCGTGCGTCCGTCGCCTTGATTCGATCCCAGGCCTTGTTGTAGAGTTCCATCACCTCCGGCCGCGCATCAAACCCACGGATGACCTGTCCGCGCTTGATCGTCTCGCCGTCGAGGACGATGAGCGCGCGGTAGTCGGGGTCAAGGGCGTCAATGCCGGGCTTGACGGGATTCGGCCCGCAGATGTACTCCATGTTCACCTTCGCGACCTCGCCTTCGTAGATGTAGTTGATGAAGGCATAGGCCAAGTCGCGACGCGGCGCGTTCTTCGCGACGACCATTTCGTCGAACGCGATCGAATAGCCTTCCTTCGGAAGCGCGAAGCCGATGTCGTCGCGCGGCGTCGCGCCCGCCTCCTCGTCGCCGACGATGACCTGCGTCGCGTCGGTCGAGTAGCCGTGGCCCAGCCAAGACGAGCCGTTGGCGACTTCCGTCTTGTAGCTCTCGCCATCGAACTTGCGCGAGTTGACCTTCCACTTGAGGACCTGCTCGACCGCCGCGTCAATCTCCTTCGGATCCGTCGAGTTGACGGAATAGCCGAGATACATCAGGCCGCCGCCGATCACCTCGCGAATGTCGTCGAGAAACGTGATGCGGCTCTTGAGCGCCGAATTGCCGAGAATCGCCCAGCTCGCGACGTCCGCACCCGCCGGAACCTTGTCCTTGAGGTACATGAAGCCCGTGTAGGTGACGGCATACGGCACGTTGTAGGCGAACGTCGGGTCGATGATCTGCGTCGTGAAGGACGGATCGAAATTCTTGCGGACGTTCGGGATCCGTGCGTGATCCAGCTTCTCGATCAGCCCGTCCTTCGCCATCTGCGCGACCTGGTAGGAACTCGGCATCAGAATGTCATAGCCCGTGCCGCCCGCCTTGAGCTTCGCGTACATCGCCTCGTTCGAGTCGAACGTATCGACGACGACGCGGACGCCCAGCGCCTTCTCGAAGCTCGCGAGGACATCCGGCGCAATGTAGTCGCACCACGTGTAGACGTGGAGCTCGCCCTTCTCTCCGCCGTTGGGGGGGACGTAGCCGCTCGACTCGGCGGCCGCGCGCGCCTGCGCGGAGAGATCGACGCCCTCGGCGCCGTCGGGGGAAGAGGGCGAACAGCCCGTGGCCAGAAGCGCGGACGCCAAGGCGGCCGCAGCGGTTTTCGTTGTCGTCATCATGCTGATTTCCTTTCAGTTGTTTCGGCTTCAAAGTCGAAGCCGCGCGCATTATACCACAATCGCCCCGCCACCTGCGCCGTCCGCGCCCGATTGCGCATGACGCGGCCTCAGTAGCCGCAGTCCATGATCGTTCGCTCGAAGCCAAAGGTCGCGGCAATGAGCGCCGCACGGATCCACATGCCGTTGCGCATCTGCCGCCAGTACATCGCGCGCGGGTCGCGGTCACAGCACGTCGCGATCTCGTCGCGGCGCGGCAGCGGATGGAGAATCGCGCCCGTCGACTTGAGGAGCTTCAGCTCGTCCGCGCCGAACTTGAAGCGCGACGTGTCGATCTTCGCGGACGCGCCCTTCGACGAGTCCCACTCGTCCTGAATGCGCGTCATGTAGACCGCGTCCGAGACCTTCACCGCGTCGCGCAGATTGTCGCAGACCTCGAAGGAGATTCCCTTCTTCGCAAGAATCATGACGACGTCGGCCGGGACCTGGAGTTCCTGCGGCGCGACGAAGATCTGCTTCACGTCGCGGAAGTTCGTCAGCAGATACGAGAGCGAACGCACCGTGCGCCCGCGCATGAGGTCGCCGCAGAAGGTGACGGTCTTGCCGTCGATTCCGCCCGCATTCTCGAACGAGCGCAGGAGCGTGTAGATGTCGAGAAGAGCCTGCGTCGGATGCTGGTCCTTTCCCGAGCCGGCGTTCAGAATCGGAATCGGACGGTCGGAGTTCGAGAGTTCCCACGCCATCTTCTCCGCCAGCCCCTGTTCCGGGCTGCGCATGATGATCATGTCGAAGTAGGACGAGAACGTGCGGATCGAATCCTCCTTCGACTCGCCCTTGAACTCGGACGACGTCGCCGCGTCGCGCACGCTGCCGGTCGTGATGCCAAGGATCTGGCAGGCGGCAAGGTGCGAGAGGAACGTGCGCGAGCTCGGCTGGGAGAAGTAGAGCATCGCGCGCTTGTGGGCGAGGACGTTCTTGAGATAAAGCGCGCCCTCCTTCGACTTGTTGATGAAGCGGATGCGATTGGCGAGCGCGCACAGCCGTTCCAGGAGCGCACGGTCGAACTGCTGCGCAAAAAGCGTGTGGTACGGAAGGCCATCGCCCCCCGCCTGTTCAAGATACGGGCGCTTCGCGTCAAGCGAAAGCCGTTCAAAGTCTTCCCAGCCGATGTCGGTGAGCCTGTTCATGACATATCCTCCCTAAAAAATAAACGCGGGGGGCGTTACGCGCCAACCCCGCCTGAACCTCTCTCGCTGCGCAGCACGCCGTCTTCTAGCGTCAGCACACGGTCGCAGATGGCGGCGGCCTCAGGCGAATGCGTGACCATGACGAGGGCAAAGCGCGCCGAGTCAGCCGTCAACTCCGTCAAGATCTTCAGAATGCCCGCGCCCGTCCAGGCGTCGAGATTGCCCGTCGGCTCGTCCGCCAGGACAAGCTCCGGATCGGTGACAAGCGCACGCGCGAGCGCGACGCGCTGCATCTCGCCCCCGGAAAGCTCGGACGGCAGATGATCGAGCCGCCCGCCCAGCCCGACGCGGGACAAAAGTTCTACCGCCCGCTTCCGGCCGGCCGCCGCCTCGTCGCGCCGGCCGGCCGACATCATGGGCAGAAGAACGTTCTCCAGCACGGTCAGTTCCGGCATGAGGTGATACTGCTGGAAAACGAAGCCGATGTTCTTCGGCCGCGTCACCGTGCCGGACGTCTGCCGCTCAAGGCCGCCCAGAATGTTGAGGAGCGTCGACTTGCCGGCGCCCGAACGCCCGACGATCGCGACCTTCTCGCCCGGCTGAACAGACAGGTTCACGCCCTTCAGGACTTCAATCGGCTTCTGCCCGGGAAGGCGAAAACGCTTGCGAAGATCAATTGTGCCGAGTACGACCATGTCCGAATTATACCAAAAACAACATCGCCCGTGGGGTCAGGCCTCCGGCTTTCCGAGGCCAAGCGTCCGATAGGCCTGATCCGTCGCGACGCGTCCCTTGGGCGTCCGCTCAAGATAGCCCTCCATGATGAGGAACGGCTCGTAGGCCTCCTCGATCGTGTCCGGCTCCTCGCCGACGGAAACGGCAATCGTCGAGAGCCCGACCGGCCCGCCGCCGAACTTCACGCAAATCGTCTCGAGGATCGTGCGATCCATCTCGTCCAGCCCCTGCGGATCGATCTCCAGCAAGGTCAGCGCGGCCATCGCCACGTCGCCCGTGATGTAGTTCCCCGCCTTCACCTGCGCGTAGTCGCGGACGCGCCGCAGGAGGTTGTTCGCGATGCGCGGCGTCCCCCGACTGCGGCGCGCAATCTCCAGCGCGCCCGCCGCATCGATGTCCACGCCCAGCTTTTCCGCCGACCGACGGACGATTTCGGCGAGCTCCGGCGGTTCGTAGTAGGAGAGACGGTTCACGAGCCCGAAGCGCGCCCGCAGGGGCGCGGCGATCAGCCCGATGCGCGTCGTCGCGCCGACGAGCGTGAAACGCGGCAGATCAAGCCGCACCGAACGCGCATTCGGCCCCTGGTCGAGCAGGATGTCGATCGCGTAATCCTCCATCGCCGAGTAGAGGTATTCCTCAACCGTCTTCGCCATGCGGTGGATCTCGTCGATGAAGACGATGTCGCCCGGCTCCAGGGACGTCAACAGCCCCGCCAAGTCGCCCGGCTTCGTGATGACGGGTCCGGACGTCGTCTTCACGTTCACGCCCATCGCCTCGCCCAAAATGTAGCTGAGCGTCGTCTTGCCCAGCCCCGGCGGGCCAGAGAACAGCACATGGTCAAGCGACTCGCCGCGATCCTTCGCGGCCTTCACGGCGAGAAGCAACCGGTCGCGCACCTTCCCCTGCCCGACGAACCCGTCAAAGTCCGTCGGCCGCAGCCGGTTGTCGAACGCCGTCGACCGATTCAGTTCCTCGCTTTGCCTTTCCTTCACCATAGCCGCGTATTATACCATAGGCGCGGCGGCGGGGTCTGTCCCCGCAACGCCCAGGATGAGCGACGCATTGCTGCCCCCAAAGGCAAAGGAGTTCGAGAGAACCGTCCGCACCGGCGTCGCGTCGCCGACCGCCGGAATCGGAAACGGCGCCAGTTCCCAATCGACGGGCGACGCAACGTGAGGCGGCAATCCCTTGCCCCGCCGAAGCGAAATCCACGCGAGGGCCGCCTCGACCGCCCCCGCCGCGCCGAGGCAATGCCCCGTCAGCGGCTTCGTGGACGAAACGGCGACCGCGTCACCGAAGACGCGGCGGACGGCCGCGCACTCCATCGCGTCATTGTAGACCGTCCCCGTGCCGTGCAAGTTGATGTAGTCGATGTCCGCCGGCGAAAGTCCCGCGTCCGCCAACGCCGCGCGCATGGACGCCTCGGCCCCCCGCCCCTCCGGATCGGGCGCCGTCAGGTGATGGGCATCCGAACTCTCGCCCACGCCGCAAAGCACCACAGGACGCCCGCCCCAAACCGCCGCGCGGTCGCGCGCCACCAAAACGAAGAGGGCCGCGCCCTCGCCCAGGCTGATGCCGTCGCGATCCGCGCACAAGGGGCGCGCCCGCCGGGCGGACAGCGCCTCCAGCGCATGGAAGCCCTCGACGACCGTCCGCGTATAGGCATCGGCCCCGCCCACGACCACCGCATCGCACAAGCCGTCCGCCAACAGCCGCCGCGCGGCGGCGAAGACCTTCGCGGACGACGAACACGCCGTCGAGACGCTCCACGCGGGGCCGCCGAAGCCGCCCTTCGCCCGCACGTAGGCGGCCGGATAGGCCATGTCGATGCAATCGGGACAGGACGTGAACTCCTCCATCGTCGAATTGCTCGTGCCGAGAACGACGCCCACGCGCGACGGATCGACCGCGCGCGCCAGGGCCGCGAGATCCAGCTGCGCGAACGCCGCATCCAGGAGGCGTCCTACGCCCGTCGAGGCGTCGCTCGCCGCCATTCCGCGCGCGAAGCCGAACATCGTCTGGTCGCCGCCCGCCAGGCCGGTCAACGGACGAAGCCCGTCCGTATCGCCCGCGAAGAGATTGCGCGCCGTCTCCTCGACGCCGCAGCCTAGGGCCGAGACGACCCCCAGATCTACCAGAACCGGCCGAGTCACTTGGACGCGACGCCCATCTTGTAGCCGTTGAAGCGATGCGTGTTGTAAAGCCCCTGCTTCGGATCGACCGGAAGGCCCATCGCCTGACGGATGGCGAGGAAGTCCTTCACCGACTTCGGCCCGACCTGCTGGAGCTTCGCCCCATGGCCCGCCGCGAGCAGCAGCACCTGGCAGTAGGCGTCGGCGTTCTCGGCAAACCACTCGGCCTCCTCGATGTCGCGCGCGCCACAGACGATGCCGTGGTTCTCCATGAAGACGACGTTCGACTTCTTCGACATCTGCGCGACGTTCGCGGCGACCTCGTCCGTTCCCGGCGTTCCGTACGGGGCAAGCGGAATCTGGTTGAAGAAGATGTCCGCTTCGGGGTTGATGCCGTTCGGCGGGACCTGCCCCGCGAAGACGAAGGCGTTGCAGTGCGGCGGATGGCAGTGGACGCACGCGCTCCAGCCGGCCGTCTTCATCATCGCGATGTGAACCTTCACCTCGGACGTGCGCGGACGGTAGCCGCAGAGCTGGCCGGCGTTCATGTCCACGAGGCAGATATCCTCGCGCGTCATGAAGCCCTTGCAGCAAAGGGTCGGCGAGCAGAGGACGAGGTCTTCGCCGACGCGCACGGAGAGGTTGCCGCCGTTTCCGTCGGTGTACCCCTTCTGGTAGATGCGCCGGCCCATCTCGCAGATCTGGTCTTTGACGCGGTTGATCGCGGCCGAGTTGAAGAACTTGTCCAATGCCGCGCGCGTCTTGGGCTGCGGGCCGTTCTTCCAGTCATACGCCCGGTTCACGAGCGGCGGGTTGATGTAGAGTTTCTTGTCCATGTCCGTCCTTCCGTTGCAGATGCAAAATGATTCGTGAGACGCCGCATATTATAGCACACCCGACAACCACAGGAGAAGTGTGTCCGGCGCATATTCCTGCCACCACTCGGCGGACGACAAAGATCGCGCCGCGAAGCGCCCCCTCACGCCGACGCGAGCGAATCAAGGACGTGGCGGACGTCCGCCAGCGTCCGCACGGCATTGAGGCGCGCGCGCAACGCGGCCGCGCCCGGCCGCCCCGAAAAGTAGCGGAACAGGTGCGTATGCATCTTCACGGAGACGAACCCGTCCACAGACGGAACGTGATCCTTCGGGAAATTCGCCGCCAGCTGCTCGCGGAACGCGAGGAGATAGGCGAGATGGGCCTCGACGGGATTGGGCCGCACCGCCTCGTCACCGTCCGCCCCTTTCAATTTCCGGAAAATCGACGGATTCGCCAGCGCGGCACGACCAATCATGATGGCCGAAACGCCCGTCGCCGCCAGCGCGGCCGCCGTCTTCGCGTCCGTGACGGAGCCGTTTCCCGTCACGGGCACGTGGGCGCGCCGCACGACCTCCGCCAGCGTCTCAAGATGAACCGGCCCGCCATGCAGCTGCGAGGTGTAGCGCGCATGGAGAATGAAGCCGCGCGCACCCGCCTGCTCGGCCGCGTCCAGGAGCTCGAAGACGTTCGTCTGCCCCGGATGTGGCCCCAGGCGCGTCTTGAGCGTGACAGGAAGCGACGTGTTCTCGCGCAGGGCGGTGAGCAGCCGATAGACGCGCGCCGGGTCTTCGACCAGCTTCGCGCCCGCGCCTTCGCGCGTCACCTTCGTCATCGGACAGCCCGCGTTGAGGTTCAGTTCGACAAAGCGCGTGCGCACGGCTTCAACCGCGCGCGCGGTGCAGGCGAGATCCGTCTCCTTCGCGCCAAAGACCTGGCAGGCGACTGGGCCTTCCCCCGGCATCGTCTCCATCAAGTGCCGCGTCGGCGACGAGCCGTGCGCCAATCCGGCGGCGGACACCATCTCGGTGTACGCGAGATCCGCCCCGCCCTCGAAGCAGAGGCGACGAAACGGCGCGTCCGTAAAGCCCGCAAGCGGCGCGAGCACGTACTTTGGCAAACGGGCTTTCATCGTTCGGAAGTCGCGCCCGCGCGGACGCGGCGGACGACGAGCGTGCGGTTTGCGCGGGACGCGGCAATGCGGCTGCGGTCATTGATCAGCTCGATTACGTTCGGCCGATGCCAAGTCTCGGCACGCGGCGCGACCTCGCGGCGGATGCGCACCTCCAGCGCGCCGTCCACGACGGCGGACGCGACCGTGCAGACAAGCCCCGGCGCCGACGGATCGTCCGACGCGGAAAAGGCAAACGGCTCGGGCAGGTGCTCGACGTGCGTGTACCCCTCCGGGAAGCGCACCGTCACCTCCTCGAACGCCGCGTCCGCCGCATCGACGGCAAACGGCGTCCGCCGCGCACGGCCCGTGAACGCGGGAATCGACGAGACCAGCGCCGGAAGCCGCAACGTCATCGTGTCGCCGTCAACCGTCGCGAAGTCGGGAATGTAGCAGGAGAACGTCAGCGTCGCCGGATAGCCCTCGACATCCGCAACCAATTCGCTCGTCGCGCTCGCCGCCTGCGAAACGTCGCCCAGGATCGACTGGTGGAGACGACTGCGGTCTTCCGGCAGGATCTCCGCGTACCGCTTCCGGAAGGCGCCGACCCCGCTGCCCCAGATCGACGAGACGACCGTGAGATCGACGGCGCCGTTTTCGCGCACGAGGTAGGTCGCCGTCTCGCCCGTGCGGTCGCGGAAATCGTCCGCCGGCACCGTGACGACGCCGAACGCGCCTGTCGCGGGATCGAAGAAGTCGCACCCCTCAAACGCCGACGGCCCGAGCGGCGCGTACTCGTTTTCCGTCCCGACGAAGGTCGTCGTCGTCTCGCCGCCGAAGCCGAGGAACCCGCCCGCGCGGACACGCACGCGACAGAGCGCAAAGGCAAACGCGCGCACGTTCGGCTTGCCGAAGCGGATTCGGTCGCGGACACCGGCCGGTTCGTCCGCATCGTCCGCCGCCAGAACGATATCCGCCTCGTATCCCGCGCCCTGCAGGAGCGCGCAGAGCGTGCGGACGTAGTCGAGGCGCGTCGCATAGCGTTCGCGCAGGACGGTCGCCGGATCCGTCAACTGAAGGTCAAGCGGCACGTCGTAGAGATCCGGCCCCGCAATCTTCACGTGGCGCGCCATCCAGTCGCGAATCGCGCGCAGATCCGCGTCCGCCGGCAGAAGCGGCGAACGAAACGGCGCAACCTTCAGGTCGACGGCGGCGAAGCGGTTGGACGAGACAATCACCCGGTCGCGCCAGAGCGACGCCGCCGGCTGGCCCGGCTCCTTCGGCACGCGGCGCGGATGGCGCACCTCGCGCCGCCAGTCGTTCACGCGCACGAAGCGGCGGCCCAGCGGCTCGTGCGAGTCGAAGCCAAAGACGCCGTAGTACGCCGCCGGCGCGTTCGTGACGGCACGGACGGTCGTGTAGGAGATGACGCTGCCGATCTCGACGGACGGCAGGTTCACGACCAGAATCTTCGCGGCCGGATAGCGCGGCGCGGACGCCGCCCAATCGCAGTCCATCACGTTCTGTTCCCGCGCGGTGACGGACTGGACGCGGCCATCGCGGTTGCTGACGGTCGCGGAGACGAGATCCAGCGTCTCGACCGACGGATTGAAGGCAAACGTCAGCTCCGCCGCGCCCTTCTTCCCCTTGTAGGTCAGCACCTCCTGCACGACGCGGTTCGTCACCGTCCAGGCCCGGTCTGAAACGACGTCAACTTCCGTCGATTCGTCGATGCGACGAATGTCCGCGTCGGCGAGCGAATCGACGGCGAAGACCGGCTGCCGCCGCTCCGTCGCCTCGACACGCTTGATTGCCTCGCGCAGGTCTCCGTATTCGGACGGCGCGAACTCGACCTGCGCGACGGCGAGCTTCCGACGCGCGCGCAGGACGCCGTTCGAGACGGCAAACGCGCGTTCATAGGAATAGCCGCCCGCGATCGTCTCGGCCGGCGGCAGTTCCTGCGGCGCGCCGACGACACCGGCGAGATCGATCTCCACACGTTCGTCGAGGGCGGCCGTCGAATCGAGGACGAGCGGGAACGTCCGCCGTTCGAGTGACGTGTTGCCCGACAGGAGGAAATTGACGAAGCCCAGCGTCTTCGTGACGAACGGCACGTCCAGCCGATCGCATGTCTCGCCCCGAAGAAGCATCTCCGGCAGACGGGCGGCGAGCCGCACGCGAATGGGCGTCTCCGTGTCGCGCATGTCCGTTGGCTCGACCTCGCAGCGGATCAGTTCCGCGCCCGGCGCGAGATGACGGACGGCGCGCTCGAAGAACTTGACGCGGTCGTCGCCCGTCATGCGCACAAGCGCGGGACGGTAGACCGTGTCGTTCACGCCGCCAAAGCGGACGTCACATTCGAGGACGAGCGAGCCGTCCCGCGACAGGACGCCCTTCGTCTCCGCCGTCAGCGCGTTGTGCGCGGAGTCGGGCGTCGGCGAAAGCCGCAGGACATCCCCTTCGGGGCGGCAGACGAGATAGCTCTTGTCGCTCTCGTAGGCCGGGAAGAGATCCTTCGCGTTCTCGTTCGTCGGGTCCATGAGGATGTAGCGAGGAGGTTTGGAGGTTTGGGGGTTGCCTTCAAAACTCTCCTCCACAGCAACAATCGCATGGTTGAAGAACGGCTGGGGCACGTCAGGGTCGAGCTTCGCGCCGACGTTAATGAGCACGGGGAACGCCTTGAACCCCGCGAGACGCAGCATCGCGACGAGCAGCCCCGCCTTGTCGCGGCAGACGCCATAGCGATTGTCGAACGTGACGTCCACGTCATGCGGCGCATAGCCGGGCGACGTGTCCTCCATCGTCAGCCCCATGTAGCGCACTTCCTGCGAGACGAACTTGAAGATCGCGCGCAGCGAGCGGAGCTCCTTCGCCTTCGCGACCATCGCGGCGTTCGTCTTCGCGAGATGCGGCGCGCAGAGATTCCAGTACCACCGCGAGATCTCCGGCCAGTCCGCCGCCGTCGAGACGCGCAGATGCTGGACTTGCGTGTAGAGCGGCGGCATGTCCGGCTCCGGGAAGACCTGCGGCGAATTCGTCGCCGTGAAGACGTGCAGCATGCCGCCGTCTTCGGTCGGCGTCTCGGATGAGGAGACGTTGCCCAGCGGCAAGCGGATCGCCTTGCGCTTCAGCGGACGCTCTTTCGGCGCGCGAATCTCGACGCGCGAACGAAGAATCGGATTCGACCACGCGAAGAGCGCCAGATCCGACCACTGGCCCGCACAGCGCGGCTTCACGGCACGGCGCGTCGTCTTGACGTGCAGCGTCTCGCCGACGGCGAGACCGGGGACGGTGCAGACGATGCGGCGGTCGAGCGGATCATAGATGTTCGCGGACATCAAGCCGTTGTCCGTCGCCTCGCGCGTCGTCGCCGCGACGTCGACCGTGCGCGCAACGCCATTCGTGCCGACGATGCGGACGAAGTCAATCACCGCCGTACCGTAGCGTTTCGAATAGCCCAGCGTAACCGTGCTTTCCTCGCGACGGCCCTTCTCGGTCAGGACCTTCGTCCAGCACTCGTTCTCCTCGACGTAAGTTCCGTCGGGATTGTACGCGACGCGCGTGACGTCGTCCACCAGGACCGCGTCCGCGTCCGGAAACCGCGCGCATGTGACGTCGTCCGACGCACCTGCGACGAGCGCCGTCGTCAGCACCAAAGCAAAAAGGGGAAAGGCATCGCACTTCATTCGTCGTATTATATCATCTTTTCCGACGAGTCCGCGAACGCGACGCGGCGCATTGGAGCCGAGGGTCGGATTCGAACCGACGCGTCCTTGCGGATCCTGATTACAAATCAGGCGCAGTCAACCACTGTGCCACCCCGGCAGGGCGTGTGAGGTTTGTAGTATATCATAAAATCCTCTCTTATGGGGAGTCCCCGCAGGGAGAGGCCGCAAACAGGCAGAAGAATGAATATTTTATTCATCTACCTTGCTTGAATCAGCAATATTTGCTATACTTCATTCAAACATCTTCTTTTGGAGATAAGGAATGGCGTTCTGTTATAAAAAGTTGTGGCATCAGCTGATCGACCATGACATGTCGCGCACCGATTTGCGCGAGGCGACGGGCATCGCCCCAGCGACCCTTGCCAAGTTGTCGAAAGGCGAATCTGTCGGCACACCGACGCTCGAGAAAATCTGTCGCGTCCTGCACTGCAATATCGGCGACATCATGGATTATGTGCCGGATGAAGCGATGCCAAACGTCCGAAACTGACACTAAACGCAAACAACTTTGAAAACGCAAATGAAGAATCGCTAAACAGTGGGGGTGGTATAAATATGGAATGCCGTGAATCGCAAATGGACGTGCCGTCTTCAACTGACATTGTGTCCACTGGAGACGAGTTCATCAAGTCGCACATTTATACGGTGCGCGGCGTACAGATCATGCTGGACAGTGACCTTGCAAAGATATATCAGGTCGAAACAAGGGTGTTCAATCAATCGGTAAGGCGAAACGAAAACAGATTCCCCCCAAATTTCCGCTTTCGACTGAGCATGGAGGAGTACCGATCTTTGATGTCACAAATTGTGATATCAAAAGACGCGCGTGGAGAGACTCGCGGCGGGCGACAAAAAGCCCCATACGTATTTACGGAACAGGGTATCGCCATGCTGTCTGGCATTCTAAAAAGCGAAGTGGCCGTTCAGATGAGCATCAGGCTGATGAATGCTTTTGTTGTCATGCGCAAAGCGCTTGCCTCAATTGCCCCTGTTATGTCTAGATTGGATGCTCTGGAACAGCGGCAGATAATCGACCAAACACGTAACAACAAGAATCAACTGCGCAACGAGGAACGATTCGACACAATCTTCAAGGCGATGGACGGTGGCGACTTTCCCCAGCAGAAGGTTTTCTTCGAAGGAAAGCACTTTGATGCCTATTCGTTCGCGAAAAAACTCGTCCGAAAGGCCGTGAAAGCCATCGTGCTGGTCGATGGATACTGCGATGACGTGACGCTTGACATCCTCTCACAGAAGAAAGACGGCGTCTCGGTCTTGGTGGCAACTGCTCAGAATGTCGTCGATCGACATCTGACACCTGTTGCCGTGGCAAAGTTCAACAAGCAGAATCCGTCTCTATCTGTCAAAGCCACAGCCGCATTCCATGACCGCTTTCTCATTCTTGACGGCAAGGAACTCTATCATCTTGGCGCGTCTTTGAAGGACCTGGGGCACGGTATTGCGCCGTCACGAAGATGGACGAGATGTTCATTCCGTCGATCATGCAAAGAATCCATGCATAAGGAACATGCCGGAAAATGAAGAATCTCACGACAAAGCCATGCACCGCATCGCGCGAGGGGAACGACGCAAAGGAGCGCATCGTCCTCGTTGCGACGTACAAGGGCGAGCAGCTGACGAAGTGGCGCGGGTGGTACAACTACCCGATTTCGGACGACGACAAGATCGGCGTGGACGACGCGGCGAAGATCACGGAGCTGTGGCTTTTCAACGGCACGAAGGAACAGCGGAACTACACGGCGGCGTTCGTTGGCGTCAAGACGCGACAAGAGTTGATTGACGACTACGGCTATCCCGCCAAGGGCAAGGCGCACGGCGACAAGTACCTTCTCTTCAAGACCGAATTCAAGTATCGGCACAAGGGCGACACCCCCGACGATGCCGCGCGCGTCATCGTCCGCACGGCGGACTTCGCGACCGCGCCCAAGGTGCGCAAGCAACTCAAGGCCTACCTCGAATCGCCCGACCGCCACGACCCGAACTTGGCGAAGCGTCTGCCGGAAATCATCACCCATCTCCGCCCCGAACAGCTGCGCGTCTGCGAAGCGGCGGTACAGTTGGACTTCCTTGACGAGATTGTTCCGCAAGTAACCGAGATCGTTAAAAAATGCGCGAGGCCTGGAAGACAGAGTTTTTCGTTGGCAACGGTTTTCAGCGGCATAGGCGCGATAGAGCAAGCCTTGTTGCGCAAGCACATAGACCATGAAATTGTGTTTGCCTGCGACAATGGCGACCAGACCCCCTTTCACTGCAAAGCGGTCAAATGGCAAGAATGCGTAGATGAGTTCAATTGCCTCAGCCGGTTTGTCGACACGATACGCCCAACATCGGAAAGCCAACAGAGCGCAGCAGAAATTATCCGAGCGCAAAGAGATTCTATCCAAAGGTTGTTGGATGGAGCACCTGCGACGAGCAAACGTCCGGAACGAGAGTTGAAAGATCGCGTTCACATGTTGCACGAGGCGGTTGGATTCTACAAATTCCGCATGACATGGGAGCACGAGTCCGACTGGAAAGCGCGCAAGCATTTGGTTGATATGCTTTATCGCCCGCTCTTGGATCGCAACAAGGTTCGCAAATCATATGTGGCAAATTACGATGTTGACGACGAACGGTTTCATTGGAATGTTTCCTTCTTGGAAGGAACGCCGTATCGCGACAAGGTCGACTTGCTGGTCGGCGGCAGCCCGTGTCAGTCGTTCAGCCTGGTTGGAAAACAGATGGGATTGTCGGACACACGCGGCACTCTCTTTTACGAATATGCGAGACTTGTCTCCGAGATCCGCCCAAGGTGCTTTATCTACGAGAACGTCCGCGCAGTGTTGAGCAATGACAATGGTCGGACATGGGAAACGATGTCTCGCGTCTTTACAGACTTGGGGTACGACTGGAAGCACGCCGTTCTCAACGCCAAAGACTATGGGATGCCGCAAAACAGAGAACGCGTCTTTGTCGTTGGATTCCGCAAAGACCTCAAGGTCGAAGATGCCTTTCAGTTTCCAAAACCAGTTGAATTGACGCGGACGATGCAGGACTTCTTGCTTGACGTCGTTCCTGGGAAATACTATCTGCCAGAGAAAGGCGTCGCGTTTGTTCTTGACGAGGGCAACCTAACGAAACGATATACGCAAGTCGATGGGAAGGTTCAATTGTGCCAAAAAAAGAATCAACAGTTCAATTGGCACGGAGATTTCGTCTTCGTTGACGAGGAAACAGCGTCTCGCCTTGGAATGCCGGAGATGGAGAAGTATTATCTTTCCGAGAAGGTCAGGAAATATGTCCTCGCATCTGGAACCAAGACGTTCTATTCTCGTCCTCAAACCGATTTGCCGGTCGCCCGTCCGTTGTTGACTTCAATGCATAAGATGCACCGTGCGGGCATAGACAACTATATCACGCGCGATGGACGAATCAGGAAATTGGCGCCTCGCGAATGTCTGCGCCTGATGGGATTTAGCGATTCGTTCAAGATCGTTGTGGCTGACACGTCAATGTATCAGCAAGCGGGAAACGCCATCGTTGTTGATGTTCTTGTGTCGATACTTGATTCAATCAAGGCGACAATCCCTCAATTCTTCATGAAGGAGAACGCATAATGAAGATCAATGGCACAGAGTATGCGTTTCAAGACGTATCAAAGGTCTTGACCGTTCCCGATTGCAACGTTATAGGTCCAAATAAACTTGGAACTGGCAATGGAGAGGCGAAGTTCTATTTTGGCTCAAAGCTCAAACTGGAGGAGTTTACCCTCGGAAGTAAAACGCTCGAATGCTTCTTCTTGAAGTCGGATCTGCTTGCCTACATGAATGCGGTACAGAAAGAGTATGAACATCCCTCGCAGAATTATGTCGGCAAAGATTCCATGGCCTCGCTATGGAATGACCGAGTCGCTGAAATAACAAAGTTGCCTGAAATCATCGAGTTTACGGTTGATGTCCAGAATCAAATAGCAGGCCCACGGGGGTATCTTAACTCCAAGGACGCTGCGTATAAACTTTTTCGCAAGTTGTCGTTGCCGCTGATCAGTTACATTTCCATCATGCGATTGACGAGTCCTAAGGGAACGCCCGTTTACTACTGGAAACTCTTTGTTGATTTTGAAGCGATCCAGCAAAAGACAGCGGTACCACAAGTGTTTACATACGGCAAGAGTGAAGAGAAGAAGCCCGTCCCCGTCAAAACAAGACAACAAACGCAACAAAAGGCCTACGGACGAGATGCCAGTGCACAGGCAAAGTATCGCGAAAAACTCTTGTCGGAGTGTCCATATTGCCCGATAACGAATATTTCAGATGAACGGCTTCTTATCGCCAGCCACATAAAGCCATGCGCCGTGTCCGAAAAGAACGAGGCATTCGATCCAAAGAACGGTTTTATCCTCTCTCCATTGTACGACAGGCTTTTTGACCAGGGCTTTATTTCATTTGACGAGCAGAAGTGCATGATGGTATCGAATTGGATTTCTCCGGCAAACCAGAAACGATGCCAAATCAAATCGGGGGCCTTTATTCAGATGCTCCCATTGGATGAAAAGCGTGAATTCTATTTGAAATATCATCGGCAATTTGTGTTTAAGGGGTGAAAGGTTGTTTATGAAAAACACATTGCCACCTATTGAAACCCCTGCCGATGCCGCCGCGCTGATTCGCGCGGCGTTGCCGAAGGTGCAGAAGGAAGAACGGGTGTTCGTCCTTCCGCTCGATTCCCACGGAAAGGTTCTCGCCCAGCCAATTCTTGTTTCCGTCGGACACGAAGACGGCACGACGGCAATTGACGCAGGAGTGATTTTCCGCGAAGCCCTGAAGGCGGGCGCGGAAGAAATCATCGTCGCCCACAACCATCCGTCAGGAAACCTGACACCCAGCAAGGCCGACCTCACCGCAACTAGGGAATTGAAATCCCTCTCAGCGCGACTGGGTGTCATCCTCCTCGATCACCTTGTAATCGGGGCAGGAGAAGAGGGAAACTTCCTTTCCCTTGCCGAATGGAACGTGCTGACTCGTTCTTCGTCCTCGTCGGGACGGTCATGCAATTGTTCCCACCGCGTTGACAGAGCCTTTGAAAAAATGTAACATACCCATGTTTTCGTTTTTGGGGAAACTATGAAATTAACCGTCACGCAGGTCAAGAACTACCTGAATCGGCTGGGCATCAGCACGACCGATGGCGGAGCTGTCGACTTGCGAACCGCCCTTCCTCTCAACATCGCCGGGAGATACGATGCCGTTCGCGCAAAGGTGTCTGACGAAGAATGTATCGTTCTGTTTCCCCGACATGAGGACTTGTCTCCCGACGACATTGCTGCACACAACACCGCCATTCGCAACGCCATGCTCATCCGACCCGTGTTCTCGTTCTCCCGGCTCGACAGGGAATTCGCCGCGCGGCTCAAGACGGCAAAGGTCGCGTATGTCGTCCCGTCTAGGCAGGCGTTCGTGCCGCCCTATGCAATACTGGAATCTGATCGCGCATATGCAGATGACGAGAAACCCCTTGGAACTCGCCTCGCCCCCTGGGCGCAGGTCGTCCTGCTGGACTGTCTCCTGCACGAACAGATGCCAGGAGTCGTGTGGTTTTCAACGCTTCGCGCCCGCCTGAATATTTCGCCTGTCAATCTGTCGCGCGCGGCAAGGGAGCTTGAACGCCGCAATCTCGCACGGACAATCCGCCCTGGACGAGACGGTGGAATCGAATTCTCCATCGACAAAAGGCGGGTCTGGGACAAGGCTTCGCCCGTGTCCGCCTCGCCCGTTCGCAACCGGATGCGGGTCATGACAAAACTCAACTCCGCCGTCAAGGCTGGCGTTACCGCTCTTGCCGAATATTCGGACATTGCCGACGACACCTTCCCAACCTTTGCGCTTCCAGCACGTGAAGCGAAGAAGATCCCTGCGGCGAAGATACACCGCTATGGCGGGGATGTCGTTGAGTCATGGCGCTACGACCCACGGCTTCTCAATGACGGCAAGGAATTGGTCGACCCGCTGTCACTCTGCCTTTCCTTAAAAGAATCTTCCGACCCCCGCATCCAAATCGCAACCGAACGGCTCTTGGAGAGAACGCTATGGTAAGGGGATTCGACAAGTTCAAGCAGTTCTTCGCGCCACATTCTGATTCGTTCATCGTCATCGAAGGAACGGCCATGCAACTTCATGGACAGGAGGGAGTCCGCGTTCCAAGGGTGACGCAAGACATTGACCTTCTCGTCATCGTCGAGAAGATGTCAGTATCCTTCACAGCCGCCTTCCACGCATTCCTGCGCGAAGGTCTCTACGACTGCTACATGGCAAAAGGGACGAACGGCGTGAACAGTCCGAGGTTTTACCGCTTCATCAATCCAAAGAACGCGGCATTTCCAATAAGAATAGAGCTTCTGTCTTCACCTCCGATCCCCCCGCCCGAAGGGATGCGCTATATGTCTCTTCCCGACGAACCTGACGACAGCATGAGCGCCATCGTTCTCGACAGAACATACTACGACTTTGCCCGAGCCAACACGATTGTAATCAACGATCTGCCCTGTCTCAATCGTGATGCCCTCATGGTATTCAAAGCCGTCGCCTACCTAAACCTGGTAGAGGAATACGAGAAGACTGGCAACCGTCTGCGGTATCATGACTCGAAAAAGCACCGTAAGGATGTACTAACGCTTGCCGGAGACGTTCCGCCGGGTGAAGTCGTGGCCGTTCCCAATGAAATAGCAGAACAGCTACGCTCATTCGCATCATCCATAGAATCCAACCGCATCGAGTGGCAAGGCATTCTTGACTCGCTCAACGATCCGACCGGCAACTTAGAAGACTACCTCCTTGCCTTCAAGCGTCACTTCGCGCTCTAAAGAAAAATCTGCGCAAATTCAAAAGAAATCTCTGAAATGAAACATCAAAAGAAGCACAAAGCCCCGGGATACGCCGATTTGTTCCTTGACACGCTCAAGGTCATTGCAAGTCACGGCGGGTCGGCCTCAAATGAAGAAATTCACGATGGTGTCGTTGAGCGGCGCAAGTTCTCGGATGATGTCGTTGACGAACTTCACCTCGGTAGCACGACGACAACTGAACTGTACTATCAGCTTGCGTGGGCACGAACCTATCTTCGCAAGAATGGCCTCATCCTCCGCAGCAAGAACGGAGTGTGGGCATTGACAAAGTCAGGGGCTGAAGCAAGTAAGTTGGATTCAATCGACAAGACTGCGATTGTCAAAGCGGCTGTTGTGAGCAAAAAGGACGAAGCCGCCGACAATCCACTTGAAACCGAGGAACGCCGTCCGTGGCGCGAGTCACTTTCGGAAGTTATTCACAACATGAATCCCTACGCTTTTGAAATCCTTGCTCAACGGCTCTTGCGCGAATGCGGATTCCTTGACGTCTACGTAACAAAGAAATCGGGAGACGGCGGCATTGACGGGATGGGCAAACTGCGGCTCAACGGTATTTTCAGTTTTAACGTCGCCTTTCAGTGCAAACGCTACAAGGGCCAAGTTGGCGCGTCGGAAATCAGAGATTTCAGAGGTTCACTTGACAACAATATCGAAAAAGGCGTCCTCATAACAACAGGAACATTCTCCAAGGCGGCGAAAGAAGAGGCTTCCGCTCCGGGGAAAAAGCAAATCGACCTTATGGACGGCAATGGTTTCATGGACAAACTCGCCGAATACAGGATTGGGCTTACGCCTCGAACCGAATATGACATAGACGAGGAATACTTTTCTTCGATTTCCGCCGAAACAGAGGGAATGTAAAATATGGACTACCTTCTTCAAAAACTGCTGCTCGTTTTGACGCCGATTCTGTTTGCCGCAGATCTCGTGCAGAGCGTCTTCTACCTACGCGAAGCCGATGTGCGCGAACGCGGCGACCATCTGTCGCACACGGTCTATTACGCCTGCTTCGGCCTCTTCTTCGCCGCCATGATCTTCGCGCTCCTTGCGCCATCGCTTCCGCTCATGTGGGTGGCCATCGAACTGACAACGCTCGTCTCCGCGCCACTCATCGCCTACCACCGCACGAAAGAGTCGCTGGAGGCCATGTGGAAATACCTCCTCATCTGCTCGATCGGCATTGGCCTCGCGCTCTTCGGCACAATGCTCGTCCTCCACGCGCAAACGACGGGCCGCGTCGCCTGGTTCAAGGCAGGTTTCGCCTTCATCCTCGCAGGCTACGGCACGAAGACGGGCCTCGCGCCCTTCCACACATGGCTGCCCGACGCCCACTCCGAAGCCCCCGCGCCCGTCTCCGCGCTTCTTTCGGGCGCACTCCTCAACTGCTCGCTCTTCGCCATCGTCCGCTTCCGCGAAGCCATGCCCACCGCCGTCGCGCCCTTCTGCGACCACGCCATGCTCGCGCTCGGTCTCCTCTCCGTCGCGACGGCGGCTGTCTTCATGGTTCGCCAGACGGACTACAAGCGTCTGCTCGCCTACTCCTCCGTCGAACACATGGGCCTCGCGACGGCTCTCTTCGCCCTTGTCGGCCTCCTCTTTGACGGACGACCGCAGACGAATCTCCTGCAACTCGCCCTGCTTGTGCACATCGCCGTCCACTCGCTCACGAAGACGCTCCTCTTCCAGACGGCCGGCAACCTGCTCCTCGCGTTCGGCACACGCGCAATCGCCGCCGTCCAAGGCCTCGGCGTCTCGATGAAGGGTCATGCCGCCCTCTGGATCGTCGGTCTCCTCTTCATCTGCGGGATGCCACCGTCCGCCCTCTTCCTCTCCGAACTCGGCCTCGTCTGCACCGCGCCCGTGTGGATTTCCGCAACCGTCCTCGTACTTCTCTTCATCGTCTTCGCCGCCATGATGAAAGTCGCGCTCGCGATGACGATGGGCCGTCCCGCGAACCTACCCGCGAACCTGCCGAAACGGCTCGTTGCCGTGCCGACCTTCCTCGCCGTCGTGCTGACCGTCGGCGGCCTCGCGCTCACCGTCATGCTTGCACACGCCGTCTAGACGAACCACCCCATTTCCGCCGCCCTTCTCCACGCATAAGCCGCACCGCACATTCTCCACAACCATGATTGAAACACACGCTTTTGAATCGGCCGCAGAGGCCCAATCCTTCCTGGACGCGCTCGGCGGCTACGCCGAACCGCCCGCCGTCGCGCCCCTCAAGGGCGAAGCCGCGCATGAAGTCGCCGTCGGACCCGTCCATGCCGGCGTCATCGAGCCGGGCCACTTCCGCTTCCAGTGCGTCGGCGAGAACGTCTACAACCTGCAGATTTTCCTCGGCTACCAGCATCGCGGCGTCGAGGACGCCATCGTGCAGGCGGACGGACATTTGCCGCGCCAAATCGCCCTCGCCGAAACGTGCGCCGGTGACACGTCCATCGCCGCCGCAACCGCGTTCGCCGAACTCATCGAAGCCCGCGACGGCCTTCGCGTCTCGGTGTCTGACCGCGCCCTGCGGCGTCTGCTCCTCGAACTCGAACGCATCGCCAACCATGTCGGCGACCTCGGCGCACTCGCGGGCGACGTCGCGTTCCTGCCGACGGCCTCGTTCTGCGGCCGCATCCGGGGCGACTACCTGAATCTGACGGCCCTCGTCTGCGGCAACCGCTTCGGACGCCACGCCGTCGTGCCCGGCGGGCTGCGCGTCGCGTTGACGGACGCAACACGCGCCAAACTACTCGTCGGCCTGCGCACGGCGAAGAAAGATCTGGATGCCGCGCTCAAGCTGATGTTCGAGTCACCCAGCGTCTGCGACCGCCTGGACGGCACGGGCGTCGTCCCGAAAGACGTCGCGGCACAGCTCGGTCTCGTCGGCGTCGCCCGCCGCGCCTCCGACGAACTGAACGGCGACGTTCTCGCCCGCGCCCTCATTCGCCGCAAGGAAATCGAAGAGGCGCACGAACAGATATTCGCGTTGCTGGAAGACAAAAACCTGTGGACGGAAGACAACGGACACGAAACAACGGAAGGAGGTTCGGCGACAGCCGTCCCGTTGCACACGATCCCGAAAGCCCCCTTCACAGCGATTGTCGCGACAGTCGCCGCCTGGCGCGGGCCGCTCGTCCACGCGGCGGTCTTCGCCGCCGACGGCACGATGCGCGGCTACAAGATCGTCGATCCCTCCGCACACAACTGGCAGGGCCTTGCCTGGGTGCTACGCGGCGAACAGATCTCGAACTTTCCAATCTGCAACAAGTCGTTCAACCTGTCGTATTGTGGTACGGACAGATAGGGAAGGTAGAGGGTTTGGTGGTTTGGAGGTTTGGAAGTTAGAAAGTTAAAGACTGGAGATTGAAATCTTATGATCAAGGCATTGATGGCACGGATACGGCAGGGATTCCGAACGGGCGCATTCCCGACACACGCGGGGCCCAACCTGCCGCCGGACTTTCGCGGACGGCCCGCGCTTGACGCACGTCTCACGGCGGACGACCTCGCGCGCGCGAAGGCCGTCTGTCCCGTCGCAGACGCGCTCGGCTTCGACGCGGACGGCGCATTCCTCGACATGGGTCGCTGCACGTTCTGCGGTCGCTGCGCCGAGGCTTGTCCCGGCAAGATCCGCTTCACGAAGGAATACCGCCTCGGCGTCTTCACGCGCGCCGCGCTCCTCGTCCGCGCGGGCGAAGCCCCCTACGAGCCGCCGCGCCAGACGAACCCGGAGGCTCGTGCGCTCCAGCACTCCTTCCAGGTACGCGAAGTCTCGGCCGGCGGCTGCGCCGCGTGTGAACTCGACGCGAACGTCCTGGGCACGCTCGCGTGGGACATGGGACGCTTCGGCATCCGGTTCGCCGCCTCGCCGCGCCATGCGGACGCCATCTACCTGACAGGCTCTGTCTCGAAGAACATGCAACTCGCGCTCGACAAGACTTTTGCCGCCGCGCCCGAGCCGAAGTTCCTGATTGCCGCCGGCGCGTGCGCCATTTCCGGTGGACTCTACGCGCACGGCACGTTGCCGGCCGAACCCGCGCTCTTCATCCCCGGCTGTCCGCCCCACCCGGCGACGACGCTCGAAGCCCTCCTGCGCTTCACAGGGCGCGAAACGTTTGCCCAACAGGCCGTCTAGCCTCCGCTAGACCAGCGCAAGAAAGAGGGCGAGCTGCGCACAGGCGACGGCATCGTAAAGGCCGTCATGCCATGTGCGCCCGTCAATCTGCGGCACGCAGCCAAACATCGCGCAGAGGTCGCCCAGCGCGTAGGAGGGCAGGCGCGGATAGCGCGCCTTGGCGAGCTTCAGCGTATCGACCCACGGGCCCCACTTCGTCAAGGGGGCTGTGCGCGTCAGAATTGTCCGTTCACAGGCAATGTTGTGCGCGACCAAGCGCCGTCCCGCCAGCAGGGGAAACCAGGTTTCGAACGAACTCTGAAGCGTCCCAAGCGCGTCTTGTTCATGCGCCCGCGCGGGCGCGCCCTCGACATCGAAGAAAAACTCGCGCGTCTCGACAATCACGCCGTCCCGAACGGTCGCAAGGCCCAACTGCCACGGCTCGTTCGCGTTTCCGCCCTCGTAGCCGGTCGTCTCGAAGTCAATCGCAACGAATTCCATCGCTTGCTTCGACGTGTCAGAGACGCTGAAGGACGTTTCGAATCGAACGTTCGCGCGCCTCGACCGACTCGCACAGGCGGAACTGGACGCGCGCGCGGTTCAGGTTCTGTTCGGGCGTCTTCGTCTTGAAGTAGACGTTTCCGTTCAGATAGTCTTGGAAGAATCGAAGCCCCAGCTCGAACGGCAGAAGCCGAATCGAATCATAGAGATACGCTCGGTCGGCATCCGTCAGGAACGCCCCCGCCTCGCGCATGTAGCCCTTGCAGAACGCCGTGCACAGGTCTTCGTCGAAGACGACCTTCGCGAGGTTCGTCTCCTCCTCGCCCGCCGGATTGCAGATCGAGCGGAGCGCATCGCCAAAGTCCAGGTGAATCAGGCCGGGGCTCACCGTGTCGAGATCGATCATCGCCGTTCCCTTCCCCGTCACGTCGTCGATCATGATGTTGTTCACCTTCGGGTCGCCGTGGAACATACGCTTCCGCAGTTCGCCCCTCGCCAGCGCCTTTTCCAGGCAGAGCGCGAGGTCGCGCCGCTCCTCGATGAACTTCGCAAGCCGCTTCGCCTCCATCGAACTCTTCAGAAGCTCCTGCGCAGCTGCCGTCTCAAGCGTCTTGTCATAGGCACGGAGATAGCCAGACGTGATGTGGAAGCCCGGCAAGGGATCGGCAATCGACTTCGGATCCATGTCGGAGACGAGATAGTGGAAGTGTCCGAGCGTGGCCCCGCACTCCATCGCGTGTTCCGGTCCTTGCGCGACGTCAAAGGCATGGGCGGACATGATGCGCGTGATGACGCGCCAAACCTCACCCTTCTCGTCGATGACGTAGTCCCGCGCGTCCTTCGCCTTGACGATGCGCGGCATCTGCCAGACGCGGTCGTCGTTCCCCTTCGCGGCATCGTCCTCAAGCTTCTCGTGGCAATGCTTGGTGATCGCGTGCATGTTCGCCATGATCACTTCGGGACGCGGAAAGACGTTGCGATTCACGCGCTGCAGAATGACCTGCGTCTCGGTGAACGTGTTGCGGTAGATCGCGAGGAACGTGTCGTTGATGTTGCCGTTCCCAAAGGGCTGCAAGGCGACGAGCCGCCCCTTGATGCTAAACTTGTTGATGAGGATCGAGAGTTCCATGCGTGAACAGTCCTTTCCGTCTTCGTTGTTGTCGGTTGGTCACCCCTGACTGCGGCTCATCTCGACAGAGGCCAACGCCTGCGCGACAGGCCCGAAACTGCGCCGGTGTTCGAGACACGGCCCCAAGCGGTTGAGCGCGTCCACGTGCGCGGGCGTCGGATAGCCCTTGTGCTGCGCAAACCCGTAGCCGGGATAAAGCCGGTCGAGCCGCAGACAGTCCGCGTCTCGCGCCGTCTTCGCGAGAATCGACGCCGCCGCGATGAGAAGCGACTTCGCGTCCCCCTTGATGACATTCGTCGAACGCGGGAGCGACGCGACGGGCAGTCCGTCCACGAGAATCGAGATGGCCGCCGCGTCAAGGTCGCGCGCGCCCAGCTGCGCGGCGACCTGCTCCGCCGCACGGCGCATCGCGAGGTGCGTCGCGCGCAGGATGTTGAGTTGGTCAATCTCCTCCGCGCTCGCCGAGGAAATCGCCCAAACACAGCCCGGCGTCGCCTTGATCGCCGCCGCGAGCGCATCGCGCCGACGAGCCGTCAACTTCTTCGAGTCGGTGACGGCCGCCCAGTCGCCGGACAGAAGTTCCCTCGCGCGGACGAGCGGCACGGACACGGCGGCGGCGTAGACGCCGCCCGCCAAGGGGCCGCGCCCCGCCTCGTCGATCCCCATCACGGGATCGCCCGCCGCCGTCTCGAAATCGAGGGAAACAGCCATCGTCCTACTTGAGCATCAGCCCCGCCAGCAGTTTCGCGAACCGTGCGCCGTCCGTGACAGGCGAACCCTCGGCGATGAGCGCCGAATCGTAGAGGAGCGTGACGGCGTCCTTGAGCGCGTCGCCCTCCAGCCCCTTCACCTTCGCGATAAGCGGATGATTCGGATTCACCTCCAGAATGCGCTTGTCGTCCGGCACCTCGTTCTTCATCGCGCGCATCATGCGCACCATCGACGGCGGCAGCGCATGCTCCTGCGCGACGAGGCAGCACGGCGAGTCGGTGAGGCGCGTCGAGACGCGCACGTCCGAGACGCTGGCCGCAAGTTCCTTCTTGACGGCTTCGAGGAACGGCTTCAGGTCGGTGGCGGACTTCTCGTTCGCCTCTTTCTCGGCCTTCTGCTCCTCTTCGCTGCCGAAGGCGACGTCACCCTTGGCGACATCGACGAACTTCTTGCCGTCGAATTCGCGCAGCGATTCGGTCAGGTAGTCGTCGACGGGATCGCAGAAGAGAAGGACGTCGCACCCGTGCTTGCGCGCGGCTTCAAGGACAGGCGACTTGCGCGCGTCCTCCTCGCGCTCGGCCGTGACGTAGTAGATGTCCTTCTGCGTCGCGGGCATGTCCTTGACGTAGTCCTCCAGAAAAACGCGCGTGCCGGACTCGGTGCGTGCCGTCGGATACTTCAGGAGCTTCTTGATCCGGTCGGCGTGTTCCCAGTCGACGTGCACGCCCTCCTTGACGACCGTGCCGAACGCCGACCAGAACTCGTCGTAGCGCTTCGCGTCCTTCTTCTTCAAGTCCTCCAGCGTCGAGAGAACCTTCGCCGTCACGGCATCCTTGATCTTCTTGATGACCGCATCGTCCTGCAACATCTCGCGCGAGACGTTGAGCGGCAAGTCGGACGAATCGACGACGCCCTTCACGAAGCGCAGCCAGCTCGGCAGGAGCATCTCGACGTCGTCGCCGATGAAGACGTTGCGGACATAGAGCGAGAGTCCGCGCTTCTGGTTCGGCATGAAGAGTTCCATCGTCGCCTTCTTCGGCAGGAAGAGGAGGGCCTTGAACTCGACCGCGCCCTCGCCGGAGAACGGAATCGTCTCGAACGGCGCTTCCCAGTCATGCGTGAGGTGCTTGTAGAACTCATCGTACTCCTCCTGCTTGACATCCTTCTTCGCCCGCTTCCAAAGCGCGATCCGCGTGTTGAGGGGCCTTGCCTCGCGCTCCTCGCGCGCCTTCTTCGCCTCTTCCTTCGCCTTCTCGTCCTTGCCCTCGTCCGTCGCGCCGAGTTCCTTGAAGTAGATCGGGTAGGCGATGAAGTCAGAGTACTTCTTCACGAGATCCGCGACGCGCCAGTAGTCCAGGTATTCCAGCTGGTCGTCGCGCAGGTGCAACGTGATGGACGTGCCGGGGAAGTCACGCTCGCCGTCGGAAATCGTGTAGGAGCCGGACATGTCGGACTCCCACCGGAACGACGTCTCCGTGCCGCGCTTGAGCGTCTCGACCGTCACCTTGTCGGCGACCATGAACGCCGCGTAGAAGCCGACGCCGAACTGACCGATCAGTTCGGGCAGGGACTCGCCGCCCTTCTCCTTCAGCATCTCGCGGAACTTCTTCGTGCCCGAACTCGCGATCGTGCCGAGGTTCTGCTCCAGCTCAGCGGCGTCCATGCCCGTGCCGTTGTCGGAGATCATGAGCGTCTTCGCGGCCTTGTCCGCCGCAATCTGAATCTTCCACTCCGGATTGTCCACAACGAGCGTCTTGTCGGTCAGCGAGAGGAACTTCGCGCGGTCGATCGCGTCGGAAGCGTTGGAGACGAGCTCGCGGAGGAAGATCTCCTTCTTGGAGTAGAGCGAATTGACGACGAGATCGAGCATTTCGGCGATCTCGGCCTTGAACTGACTGGTCTTCTTTTCCATAACGCGCGTATTATAGCACAGTCGGACGAAAAAAGGAGCGACTGCGCGCGCACGGAGAAAACGGCGTCAGCCGCCCACCGCAACGGCGCATGCGCGCCCGTGCGTGCCCTTCACGATGCCGCGATTGAAGAAGAAAAGTTCCTTCGGGTCGTAGCCAGGCTTGTTGTGGATATCGACATGGCTCGCGTAGTCCGGCGCCTCGCGCCGATCCGTCCACCACTCGTAGCCACACCAGCTGCCGGGCTTCGCGAGCAGCACGACCGCGCCGTCCGTCGCGCGCAACAGACCGTCCGCCGGCATCTCGTAGTTCCCCGTCGCGAGCAGCGTCTGAACCGCCTTCTCCCGCGCCGCGCCAAAGACGAGGCAGACCTCGTGGTCGCAGAGGGCGAATGCCTCGGACTGGTAGAAGTCGGGGTAGGCGCGCCCGCCGACCGTCCGCGTCCGAAAAAGCCCTTCACGGCGCAACGTGACGTTCGGCTGGACGGGTGTCTCCGTAACGGACGTGATCTCGTAGTCGCCCAGCACCGTGAGCGCACAGCCGCGCCGCTGGCAGATATCCGCCAACCGCTCCAGCTGACGGCGAAACTCGCGAAGCGCGGCCTTCGCCGCCGCCGCGTTCGGCCCGTGCTTCTGCGCGGCGTAGTCAAGCGTCGGCAAGTAGAGGTAAGCCTCGTCAATGTCCTGCACGTCCGTCATCGCCTCAAAATTGGAAATGCACATCCGCCCGACCTTCGGCGACGCCAAGGGCCCCCAGTAGCGCCAGAGCGGGAACGTGCCGCAGAGCCGCCGCAGAACGGAGGCATGCCCCGTCGGCTTCGTGTAGCAGCTCATGACCATGCCGCCGCCGTGCTTGTGAATCGGCGCCGGCGAAAGGATGAGATCGACGTCTTCGCCAAGCGACTGCTGGAAGAAGAACAGGCCGACCGTCTCGCCCGCCGCGCGCCGATCCGCCCACACGCGCGTGCCCTTCACCAGACGCGCGCTCTGCTCCCAGAAGAATGGCTTCCGAAACGTCTCCGACCAGAAACCATTCGAGACCATCCCATGTTCAATGGGCGAAAGCCCCGTGCGCAAGGTCGCCTGCGCGACGCACGTCACGGCCGGAAAGACGCTCGGACGCGGCGCGAACGAAAGGCCGGCAAACGCCGTCAGGCCATTGCGCTCCAAAAGATTCCAGCCCAGTCCGGCCGCGACAACCGTTAGCCGCTTCATCGCGCCCCTCCGCACCACTTGGATCCGTTCTTCATGCCGTCATCAGAGCCTAATCGCAGATCGTGCCGCGCAAACGACTCACTTCAGCCGCTGCTCCAAGGCCTCGTTGCGCGGGCCGCCGACGCTTCGCCCCGTCTCGTAATAACGTCGCGCACCGGCCTTGTTGGACGGCTGCGTCTGCAGAATCAAGTTTGCCATGTTGTAGTAGGCGTAATGGCTGCGCGGGTGAACGCTGATTGCCCGGTCGAGCGCCCGTTCCGCCGCCTTGAAGTCGCCGCGCGCCGTCCCCAGCGCCGCCTGAAGATTGAGGGCGGCCTCGTCATCAGGCTTCTCGCCCAGGATCTCCGCAAGGACCAGCTCCGCCGCCGCGTAATCGCCCGCCGCGAGGTCGGCCATCACCTGCGCGCGCCGCGAAAGCGGCTTCGCGGACGCTTTCTGCCGCGCGGCGGGCGTTGGCTTTGACGGACGCTTCTCAACGCGCGCAGCCGTCTCGTCCGCCCGATCCTGTTCGCGCGGCACCGCCTCTGCGGCGGCCGACGCCGACGCCGCGCCTGACGGCACCGACTTCCCGGCCTTCTTCGCACGCTCTTCGGCCAGCCGCCGCTCAAGGGCCGTCGTGTCGCTCACCGCGACCGCCCGCGCGTTCGCCTTCACCTGCACCAGAAGAAGCGAGTCAATGGTCGCATTCACGTACGCGCGCTTGTTGCGCAACGTCGCGAACTCGGGCTTGCCGGCCCGATCGCGGTTCTCCGCCTCAATCACGTCCAAGGCCGCCAGCGCGGCACGGTACTTCTCGATGGCCTCGACGGACTTGCCGTCCTCCGCCAAGTCCGTCGCCTCGTCGATGAGGCGCGAAGCCGGCTCCATCAGTTCGGAGAGGCGCGGACGCTTCGGGTCGGTCTCGTCCTCGTCCGACCCAAACGGCCAATACCAGCTCGCCTGAACGCCGAAGGCCATCAACGCCGCCACGGCCAGCATGCCGATCCGTCGACTCTTCTCTCGCGTCACCATCTTCTACCCCCTTCTCCGAAACTCACGCCCGGCGCAGAAGCCCCGTCGTCCACTCGCCCAGCGTCTTGCGCGAAACCTCCGCAAATCCCCGCGACGCAAACGCCGCCAAGACTTCCGGATAAAGCGTCGTCAGAATGCCGGACACCACGAGATGCCGCGTCGCGCACGGCGCAATCTCGTCCGCAAACCGAATGAGAAGCGGGCCGAGAATGTTCGCGACGACGAGGTCGGCCACGCCCAAGTCGCGCTTCTCCCGCGCGCCTAGGCCATACTTGAAGAACGTGACGGAAACGCCGTTCGCCGCCGCGTTCGTGCGCGACGCCTCCACGGCCTCCGCATCGACGTCAAAGCCCGAAACCGTGCCACAGCCCAGCTTCGCCGCCGCGATGGACAAAATGCCCGAACCGCACCCCATGTCCAAGAAAGACGCAACGGGCGCCAGCTCGTCAATGTATTCCAGGCAGGCGCGCGTCGTCTCGTGCTTGCCCGTGCCAAAGGCCATGCCGGGATCCAGCACGATCGGCAGACGGTCGCCGCCTTCGGGGACAGTCTCCCACGCCGGAACCGTGACCAGCCGACGGCCAATGTTCTCCGTCTTAAAATGGCGGCGATAGGCGAACTTCCAGTCCTCGTCCGCAATTTCGCCCACCTCAATCGAGGCCGCGACGCCAACGACCGCCAGCGCGTCCGCCAGGCAGCCCTTCGCCTCTTCCACGCGCGAGGGATCCTCAAGGTAAATCCGCATCCGCGTCATGTCTTCCTCAATGTCACGATAGGAAGACAAAATGAAGTCCCCTCCATCGAAGACCTCGAAGAGGGGATTCACAAACCGTTCCGAGACGGAACAGCTGACAAACGTCATTACTGCGCCTTCTTGGCAACGAGCTTCTTGACGACCGTCGGACGCTGCACGAGAACGCGGACATCCTCATCGCCCATCAGCGCGACTTTCTCGGCATCAAGACCGAACTTGACGAGACGCGCACGCTGCGCCTTCGACTTGCGCGCCTTGCCGGCGGGCGTCTTGCAGGGACGAACGTGAGATTCCTTGCGAAGTGTACGACCAGTACCCATTTTTCTACCTCTTCTTTCTTCCTGTGGAAAAATTATTGTGTGTATTATACCGAAACCGCCGTCAAAACGCAAGGGGGTGCGTTTTCACACGCCGCCCTTGCGGCGATGGCGCGCGGCGTAGGACGCCAACGCCGCGTCGAACTCGGCTTCCGTGAAGTCCGGCCAGAGCGTGTCCGTGAAATAGTACTCGCTGTAGGCCGATTCCCACAGGAGAAAGTTCGACGTCCGCAGTTCGCCGCTCGTGCGGATGACAAGGTCGGGATCGGGAACGTCCGGCGCGTAGAGAAATCGCCGAAACGTCTCCTCCGTCAACGGCTCGCCCGCCCGAATCGCCGCGTTCGCCGCATCGACAATCTCAGCGCGACCGCCATAGGAGATCGCGACGATGAACTGACGCGCAAACCGCGCCGTCTTCGCCTCCAGCTCCTCGATGACGGACAGGAGCTTGGGCGAGAGGTCGCCGCGTCGCCCGACCATGCGAAAGCGGACTTCGTTCTCGACGAACGTGCGCGCCTTCGCCTTCAGCATCCGCGCGAAGAGCGACATGAGTCCGTCCACCTCTTCCTTCGGACGCTTCCAGTTCTCCGTCGAGAACGCATAGACCGTCAGGTAGCGAATGCCGCGCCCACCGCACCAGTCGAGCACGTTGCCCAGCGTCTGCGCGCCCGCCTTGTGCCCTTCGCCGCGCGGCTTGCCGCGCTGCGTCGCCCAGCGTCCGTTGCCGTCCATGATGATGGCCACGTGCTGCGGAACGTGCTTCAGGAAGCGCACGGCATCCGTGAAGAACCGCTCCGGCGTCGAGGCCCCGCTCGTCACGCCCAGCGCCGTGACGTCCGAGAAGTCGAGCGCACGCACCTCGTCCATCGTCCCGGCGAGGAACGCCCGCTTGCCGGACGCCGCCGCGACTTCGGCGAGCCGCTTCGAGTTGGCGGACGTCCGCGAGCCCAGCACGAGAATGGCGTCGCCCGCGAACGCGCGCACGGCATCCTGCCGCTCCTTCGTCGCCCGGCAGACCTCGGCCGCCGTCTCCACGGCATAGCGCGTCCGCAAGTCCGCGACCTGCCGCGCGACGTCATCCGCGTTCATCGTCGTCTGGGCGACGACGCCGATCCGCGCGCCCGACGGAAGCGCGGGGCAGTCGGGCGACATCGCCTCCGCAAACGTAAGCGGCTTCGGGACTTCGCCGGCAATGCCGTGGAACTCGACGTGATCCGGATCGCCGAGAATGACGACGGGCAAACCGCGCCGGACAAAGGCGCGCGCGGCCGCATGGACTTTCGCGACAAAGGGACACGTCGCGTCAATGACCGACAGCCGCCGCGCGGCGGCGACTTCGCGCACGTGCGGCGACACGCCATGAGCCGAGAAGACGACCGTCGCGCCGACGGGGACTTCCTCAATCCGATCGACGAAGCGGAAGCCAAGCGCCTTCAAGTCGCCAATCACGATCTCGTTGTGGACTAGCGCGTGAAGGCAGTAGACGTCACGCAACGTGAGCGCCTTGGCGATTGCGGCGTTCACGCCCGCACACAGCCCATGCGGCTCAAGGATTTCGATTCGATTCACGACGCCCGTCCCCCTCTCCCTTGGTCTCCGATTCGGCAAAGGCGACATTGAGCAGGCCGTCCGCCGTTTCCAGAAGATCCTTCAGCGACTCCTCCGTCGCCTCGCCGTCGGCGAGCGCAAGCAAGAACGCGCGATAGGCATCGGCCGCCGCCTGAAGCCCCTCGCCGCGCCCGCCGCCGAACACGAGCAGCGCATCCGCCTTTTCGCGCGCGGCAAGCCGCACAAGCGGATCGTCCTTCGCGCAGGCGATCGCCGCGCGGAACGTGAGCGCGCCGAAGCGTCCGCCGAACGGACGCGCGAACGTCTGCGGATAAAGCCAAAGGCGCGACGCGAAGACGCGCGCCTCAACCCGGCTCAGCGTGCCCGGACGAAAGACATGGTAGAGAAGGCGAAAGCCGTCCGCATCCGAACCCTCCGCCCGGTCGAGCCAATCCGCCAGCCGCCGCCGCGCCCGCGCGACGCGATAGTCGGGATCGGTCATCCGATAGGCTTCGGCGGCCTCCGCCGCCGTCCGTTCCGTCCGCTCGACGGCGCGGAAATAGGCGCGCACGATTTCCGTTCGCAGGACGTTGAGATCCGTCGTCGCGGGATTCGGCAGGAAGAGGCGCGTGACGACCGCGCCCTCATTCGTCGCGACGCGCACGAGGACGTCCGTGCGGTTCGTCGCCACGTCGCCGAGATGGAGGACGATGCCCGGACGCGCGACGCGCGTCAGCCGCCGCCCGGACGCGCCCGCGAGCGTGGTCACCGTCTCGCCCGCAAAGCGCGCGACCGGCGCCTGGAACTCGCGGCGGCGGTCTTCGGTGCAGTTCGCGAAGACCTTCACAAGGCCTTCGGCCTGCGTGAGGACGGGCGCCTTGAAGCGCGCGATCATCTCCGCGCGCGAAAGCGCCAGCACGAGGGCGGTCGCGAGAAGGCCCATGGCGCGTCAACGAACCTTCAGCAGAACGAGCAGCAACGCCGGCATGATGACGAGCTGCAGGAGAACAAAGCGCATCAGCACCTGCGCATTCGACCACTTCAGGTTCTTCTTGCAGTGGTCGTGCAGGGGAAAGCGGACGCGGCGGATGAGATTGTCCTCGCCGATGTCAAAGCCGACCTTCTTCGCGACGCGCAGAAGGACGAGCTTGCCGAGGCCGCCGCCGCCGTTCACGAGCACGATCGGCGCCAGCGCGAGGACGATGAACGGATTGCCCGTCATGAGCGAAGCCGTCGCGACGAGAATGCCGAGGTAGCGGCTGCCCGCATCGCCCATCAGGATCTTCGACGGCTCGGCGTTGTACCAGAGGTAGCCGCCGAACGCCCCCGCGACGATCATCACGACGATCGCCCACCGCGCCGCCTCGGCATAGGCGGGAATGAGGAAGTAGTGCGCGACGGGACGGTAGCCGACGACGACGTAAAGAACGACGGCAAGCATCACGAGCGCGATGAGCGTGAGCGTTCCCGCCAAGCCGTCCACGCCGTCCGAGCAATTCGTCGCGTTCATCGTGAACCAGAGGACAAACGCCGCGACGGGCACGTAGGCCCACGCGGGAATCAACCAGACGCCCACGTCGTTCAGCACGACCGGGCCTTTCACGAACGGCAGCCAGGCAATCATCACGTGCGCGCCGTCCACGATCTCGTGGTGCCCGAGAAAGATGAAGACGGCGATCGCGACGGAGACGACGGCATCCAGAAGCCCCTTCTTGAGCTCGCCCCAGGGAACAAGCGCGCGGTCGTCAAGATAGCCGAAGAGCATCGCGCCGTAAAGCGCGAAGACGGCCGCGAGATCCCACGGCTTGAGCGGCGCAAAGAGGACGATGACAGGCAGGGCGACAAGCGAAACCCAAAGGCCCGCGCCCGTCGGCTTGCCCTGGCTGCCCAGTCCGCCCAGGTCTTTGAGGAGCGTCTTGCCCCGGTCGCGCGGCAGACGATCCCACAGGCGCGGCAGAAGCGCCCAGGTGAGAATCGCCGCCGTGAACGCGCCGCCCGCGAGGAGGAGCGCGTGGGACTGGAGAAGACGGAACGGACCCCAGAACTGCTGGAGAAACGCCGAGAGGTAGTAGATCATTTCTTAGGGGGCTTTCTTGAGCGCGTCGGACAGCGTCTGCTTCACTTCGGGCGAGTCCGGCAGGATCTTCAACGCCCGACGCGCGAAGTCCTCCGCCTCCTTGTAACGCCGAAGCTTGCGGCAGATGATCGAAAGGTTGTTCAGGGTGGCCGGCTCGTTGGGGCGCGCCTTGAGGCAGCGGCGCAGATAACGCTCGGCGTCCGCATAGCGGTTCATCGTCAGCGCGCTCATCCCCATCGCGAAGTTGGCCTCGGCGTCATCCTCGTTCGCGCGCAGGACGGCGGCCGCATAGCGACGCGCGTCCGCGAAGTTCGCGCGACGGAGCGCAATCTGGAGGCCCTCGCGCGGCGTCATCTGCAGGAACGTGCGCTGACGCTCCTGCTCAATGACCGAAATCATCTTCTTGAGGGCCGTGTTCGAGGCATCGAGGTCGTTGGCGAGAGCCGCGTCCTCGCGGATGCGCGCAAAGCGCGAGAGCCGCCACGAGACGGCCGAAAAGGCCGAAGACAGCGCAGGCGACGGGTCGGCCGTCTCCATCTTCGGCGCAATCGCGAGAATGCGCGAGGAGAGCGCCTTCGCGCGTGCGACGCCGGCGGCAGCCGTTTCCGCGGCCAGCCCCTTCTCGCGCGCAACCAGTCCCGACAGCGTCGGCAACGGCTTGCGGTCACGCCGCCAGAACTCGAAGCCGAGCTGGATGGCCGCCGCGTCCATCCCGCCGACCTTCTCGCCCGCCCAGACGCGCAGGAGCACCGGGACGCCCATCTGCGCGTTCTTCCAGTCGTCCGTCTCCGGATCGAAGGGGCGCGTGCGCACCGTGCATTCCCACGCGCTCGCGCCGGACATCATGCTGAGCGTGTAGAGCGTCTGACCCCGCTCTTTCGCGCACAGCTCGACGGCGGCATCCAAATGTCCGTCGGTGAAAAGGTACGTCACGCCATCGCATTCGGCGACCGTCTCCCGCACGGCCTCGTCGACGATCCGCTGCATCTCGGACTCGACCGGCTTCGGCACCGTCCGGCACGCGAGCACGGCGACGAAGGCCGTCAGGGTCGGCACAAGCCCGCGCAGGAGAATCCCCGGACGCGGCTCGCCCTCGCCCAGATACGTGCGCTGGCACTCGAAGGCGAATGCCGCGCCAAAGAGCGCAAAGGCGACCATGGCGCAAAACGCAAAGAACGCGAGAAGGAAGCCGCTCTGCACGAGGACGATGTCCTTCGTGAACGTCCAGAACCGCGCGGCCGGCAGCATCCCGCACTGCATCACGGCCAGCGCGCCGACGAGGAAGAGGAGAACGCCGAGGCTGAACGGCATCGGCTGGTCATCGCGCGCGACCATCGGGAAGACCTTCAGCGTCACGAGAAGCGGCAACACGCCGAACGCAAGGCCCAGCACCCAGCCGACGACGCTCGCCGCGCCCGCGAAGACGCGCCAATAGCCGCCCACATAGCGGAAGTAGACGTCATGCGCGCCCCAGCCATTCGCCTCGACGCCGCCCAACGAAACGAACTCGGCCGCATTCAGGTACGCGCCAAGCGCCAGCGAGCCAAGGAAGAGGAAGAACATGCGCCACTTCGGGAGCTCGTCCGGTTCCGGCAACTTTTCGGGCTTCACGTAGAGTCCGTCAAGAACGCCATGCCAGACAAGGACATAGGCACCAATGAAGAAGGCGGGCAGGAGAAACGCAAACGGCGTCTCGGCCGCGAGAAGGCCCATGAGCGCGACGAGCGGGAAAAGCCGCCACTGTCCGCCGACCAGGAGCCAGCGCAACGCGAGGTGGAGAATGGCCAACACCACGGTCAGGCGCAGGAGCGACGGCGAGAAGACACGCGCAATGCGCGAGAGCGGATCACTGATGCCGAAGAGAAACGCCGCGACGAACGCGAAGAACGGCGCGATGCGTCCGCTCCAGACGGGATACGACCGCCCCGTGCGGATGAGAAGCGCGAACGCCTGACGAATGATCAGGTAGACGAACGCGGCCGACGCGCCGCCCAGCGCGGCGCCGACGCCCGTCAGAAGACGGATGGCGCCGCCCACGCCAAAAGCCGAGAACGCCCGCCCCGAGAAAATCCGCCAGAAGCCGGGGAAGATCGTCTGTGGCGGACGAACGCCCGCCGCAACGGCCACCTCGTTCCACATCGCGGGATCAAGTCCGGGGATGCCCCAGACGAAAATCGCCGCCGCCGCAAGAAGACCCGCAAGCCCCGCCAGGACGACGTCCTTCACGCCCAGCCCCCAAACGTCGTTCGGCGCACTGGCCGTCAGCCGCTCCTCCATCGGTTCACTCGCCATCTTCTTCTCCTGTCTCAGCATCAAGGTCATTCACGGTCGCGTCAGAGGATATGGCCCATCTTCTCGCGCTTCGTGTCAAGGTAGCGGCGGTCGTAGGCATTCGCCGGAATGACGATCGGCACGCGCTCGACGATCTCCAGCCCATAGCCTTCCAGCCCCGCAATCTTGCACGGGTTGTTCGTCAGCAGCCGCAGCTGGCGAATGCCGAGATCGACGAGCATCTGCGCGCCCTCGCCGTAGTCCCGGAGGTCGGGCGGAAAGCCGAGCGCGACGTTCGCCTCAACCGTGTCCATCCCCTCCTCCTGCTTCTTGTAGGCGTGCAGTTTGTTCGCCAGCCCGATGCCGCGCCCTTCCTGCCGCATGTAGAGGACGGCGCCACGCCCTTCTCGCTCGATCATCTCCATCGCCGTGTGCAGCTGCGGGCCGCAGTCGCAGCGCTCGGAGCCGAGAACGTCGCCCGTGAAGCACTCCGAATGGACGCGCACCAGCACGGGCTTCCCATCCGCGACGTCGCCCTTCACGAGCGCGAGGTGCTCAAGGCCGGAAATGCGGCTCCGATACATCGTCAGGCGAAAATGCCCGTGGTCGGTCGGCAAGTCCACGTCCTCGACGCGCTCGACGAGCCGGTCGTTCCGGCGACGGTAGGCGATGAGGTCGGCGATCGTCGTCATCTTGAGTCCATGGGCGGACGCAAACGCCCGCACGTCCGCCAGGCGCGCCATCGTCCCGTCGTCCTTCATGATCTCGCAGCAAAGCCCGGCCTCCTTAAGGCCCGCGAGACGACAGAGATCGACCGTCGCCTCGGTGTGCCCAGCGCGACGGAGAACGCCGCCCGCCCGCGCCTCAAGCGGAAACATGTGGCCCGGACGACGAAAGCCGTCCGGCGTTGCATCCGCGCGCACGCACTTCAGGGCCGTCAGCGAGCGCTCGGCCGCCGAAATGCCCGTCGTCGTCTCGGTCGCGTCAATGGAGACCGTGAAGGCCGTGTGGTGGTTGTCGGTGTTGTTCGCCACCATCTGCGGCAGGTCAAGCCGCCGACAGAAGTCCGCACTCATCGGCATGCAGATGAGTCCCTTGGCGTAGGTCGCCATGAAGTTGACGTTCGCCGTCGTCGCAAACTCCGCCGCGCAAATGCAGTCGCCCTCGTTCTCGCGGTCGGCGTCGTCCGTGACGACGACGATCTCGCCGCGCCGCAGGGCCGCCAGACAATCCTCAACCGAATCGAATTCCATGTCTCTTCTCTCTCCCTCAGAACTTCAGCGACTGGCCGTCCTTCGCAAGCTTCGCCCGCATTCGGGGCTTCGCCTTGCCGGCGAGCACGAGGTCGGCGAGCGGATCCTCGACGTAGTCCTGCACGACGCGGCGGAGCGGCCGCGCGCCCAGCGCGCTGTCGTAGCCCTTCTCGACGAGGAAGTCCGTCGCGGACTTGTCGAGCGAGAGCGCGATGTGCGCGTTCGCGAGCCGCGCCTGAAGCCGCGCAATCTCCAAGTCGAGAATCGCGGCCATGTCGGCCTTCTCAAGCTTCTTGAAGACGACCGTCTCGTCAAAGCGGTTCAGAAGCTCGGGACGGAACGCGCGCTTCGCCTCGCCCAGGAGCTTTTCGCGAAGGACGTCGTAATTCGTCTCCGCCGTGTCGCGGGCGAAGCCAAGCGAATGGCCCTCGCGCGCGAAGTCGAAGCCGAGGTTCGCCGTGCAGATGACGATCGTGTTGCGGAAGTCGATGATGCGCCCCTGCCCGTCCGTGAGCCGCCCCTCGTCGAGGATCTGGAGCAGCATGTTGCAGACGTCGCCGTTCGCCTTCTCGAACTCGTCGAAGAGGACGACCGAATACGGCCGCCGCCGCACCTTCTCGGTCAGCTGCCCGCCCTCGTCATAGCCGACGTAGCCGGGCGGCGCGCCGACGAGACGCGACGACGAATACTTCTCCTGGAACTCCGACATGTCGAGCGTGATGAGCGCCTTGTCGTCGCCGTAGACCTTCTCGGCCAGCATCTTCGCGAGGTGCGTCTTGCCGACGCCCGTCGGGCCAAGGAAGAGGAACGAGCCGATCGGACGCTTCGGGTCGGCCATCAGCGCCCGCGAACGCCGAAGCGCGCGCGCAATCGCCCGGACGGCGGGCGCCTGCCCGACCACGACCGAACCAAGCGTCTTCTCCATCGCGAGCAGCTTTTCCGCCGTCGTCGCGTTCATCTTCTCGACCGGCACGCCGCTCATCGACGAGACCGTCTCGGCGATGTCGTTCTCCGTCACCGCGATCGTCTCCTCGGCGTGCGTCTCGCGCCAGGCCTTGAGTGCCTCCTGGAACGCGGCGGACGCGACGCGAATCTCCTCGCGGTACTGCGCGGCCGCGTCAAAGTCGCCCTGCGCAACGACGGCGTCCTTCTTGCCGCGCAGGACGTCGATCTTTTCCTGCATCTCCGTGAGACGCTTCGGACGCGCGCTCGCCGCCGCGCGGAGACGCGCGCCCGTCTCGTCCATCGCGTCGATCGCCTTGTCGGGCAACTGCCGCGCCGGCAGGTAGCGCGCCGTCAGCTCGACCGCCGCGCGCAACGCCTCCGGCGCAAACGTCACGGCATGGTAGTCTTCGTATTTCGGCGCAATGCCCTTCAGGATCTCGACCGTGTCCGCGACGGACGGCTCGTCCACCGTGACGGACTGGAAACGCCGTTCCAGCGCGGCGTCCTTCTCGATTGACTTGTGGTACTCCTTCAGCGTCGTCGCGCCGACGCATTGGAGCTCGCCGCGCGCCAGGGCGGGCTTGAGGATGTTCGCCGCGTCCATCGAGCCTTCCGCCCCGCCCGCGCCGACCATCGTGTGGATCTCGTCCAGGAAAAGGATGATGTTCCCCGCGCGCTTCGTCTCGTCGATCACCTTCTTCAGGCGTTCCTCGAACTGTCCGCGATACTGCGTGCCCGCGACAAGCCGCGCCATGTCGAGCGCGACGACGCGCTTCGCCTGCAGACGCTCGGGAACCTCGCCCCGGTGGATCGCCTGCGCGAGGCCTTCGACGACGGCCGTCTTGCCGACGCCCGCCTCGCCGATGAGGACGGCGTTGTTCTTCGTGCGGCGCGAGAGAATCTGGACAATGCGCCGAAGCTCCTTCGCGCGCCCGATCACCGGGTCGAGCTGGCCCTGCCGCGCCAAGTCCGTCAGGTCGCGCCCGAAGGCGTTCACCGTCGGCGTCTTCTGCGCCTTGCCGTTCGCGCCCTCCTGCCGCGCCGCCCCGGTCTCGTCCTCGCCGTCGCCCTCGGCGGACGCATCCGCCGCAGACGCGCCGCCCTGCGTCCCCGCCGCAAGGAACTTGTCAACCGTCACGCCCGCGTTGAAGAGAAGCTGCGCCGCCGCGTTCTCGCCTTCGCGCAGCATCGCGAGGACGAGGTGCGCCGTGCCGACGGCGTTGCCCGGACCCGCTTCAATGGCGGACATCCCCAGAATCTTCTTCGTCCGCGCCGTGAGCGGCAGCGGCCCGCGCTGGAGGACGCCCGCGTCGCCGCCCGAAAGGACAGCCTTCATCGAGGCCGTCAGGTCGTCGAGTGACAGCCCCAGCGAGACGAGACGCCGCGCCGCGCTGCACGCGGAAATCGCGAGGACGGACAGGAAGATGTGCTCGGCGCCGACATGGTCGTGCCCGAGCTGGCGGGCGCAGCTCGACGCGGCGTTCAGCGCATCGACGGCATGCTTGGTCAGATTCAGGTTCACAGAAACTTCTCCTCGGCGCGTTCGTTCAGCACCACGTCCTCGAAACGGCGGTTCATCTCGTCCGCCCGCTCGGCGTCCGCCCGGTCGCGGTCTTCCTGCTCAAGCTTGTCCTCCGCGCCCGAAAGGTCACAGGCGAGCAGCAACTTCTCGATCTCCCTCTGCGTAATGCCGTCGAGCATCTTCTCCATCGCCGCAAGCCGCAGGGGCGAGAGCAGGTCGAAGAGCTCGCCCGGCGAGAGGAGACGGCTGTTCTTCAGAATCGCGAGCGCGCGGCAAAGCGAGTCGCCGAAGACGCGCGTGAGCTCCTCGAAGAGCCGGACGCGCGCATTGCGCTCCTCGCGCAGGATGTCCTCGACGACGCGCCGCGCACGCGCGGACGAACCCGCATAGCGAATGCCGTAGACATGGCCCGACTCGCGCACGCCGTCCGCATCCACGCCGACAAGCTCCATGTCAAGCGCGTGCAAGGCGCGCTTGACGGCCTCCAGCTCGCCGATGAGGTGAAGCCCCTCCAGATGCAACTGGTCGCGCAGACGGAACGGCGACTCGACGCGGGCAAGGGGAAACGTCTGGCGCTTCGCGGCAGGCGCGGACTTCTCGCCCTTCCCGCCCGCGCCGTCCGATGCCTTTTCCGGACCGTCCACCATGCCGCTCATCGCGTCCATGATCGCCTTGATGAACGGCGGCGGCTCGTCGCCGTCCTCGATCGGGCCAATCCGCGTAATGGACATCGACACGCCCGGCGGCAACCCCGTCACCTTACGGGTCCGCTGGCTCTTCTTCTGGCGACGCTGACGCTCCGCCTTGGCGCAGGCCGTGCAGACGTAGAGTTCTTCCGCCGTCTCGCCCTCGCCGCGGAGAATCGCCGTCTCGGCGTCTGCCTGATGGCAAATCTCGCATTTCATGTGACCGCATATTATATCATACCCCGTCCAAACACGCAGACAGCCTTTCGCCGCGTGCGCGGGCGAAACGACGCGGGGCACGGCTTCTGCCGCGCCCCGCGTTCCGTCCGCTGTCGGACAGGCCTTTCGGCCGTCGTTAGCCGAGGAGGTCGTCGCCGCCCGCGTCCGGCGTCGCGCCCATCGTCTCGTCCGAGTTCTGGAGATCCAGACCGTCCGCCGACGTGTCGCCGTTGTCCGCGACGAGCTGAGGCTCGCCGAGGTCGCTCTCGTCGCCCTCTTCCTCGCCGGGAAGGCCCGACGCCGGGATGCCGTAGAGTTCCTCGTGCTTCTGGCGCTGCTCCTCGCGGAGCTTCTCCATCTCCTCGTCGCTGATCGCGTCGCAGAGCGGCACGAGCTTGAGGTAGCGGTGCATCGGGAAGCCCGTTCCGCCGGGGACGAGGTGGCCGAGAATGACGTTCTCCTTGAAGCCGCGCAGCTCGTCGACCTTGCCCATCGTCGCCGCCTCGGTGAGGACGCGCGTCGTGTCCTGGAAGGACGCCGCCGAGATGAACGAGTCCGTCTCGAGCGCGGCCTTCGTGATGCCGAGGAGCGCCGGCTGCGCCTCCGCCGGACGGCGGCCCTCGTTCATCATCTCCTCGTTGACGCGCAGGAACGTCTGGCGCGAAACCTGGTCGCCCCAGAGGAAGTCCGTGTCGCCCGGATTCGTGATGCGAACCTTGCGGAGCATCTGGCGGACGATGATCTCGATGTGCTTGTCGTTGATTTCGACGCCCTGCAGACGGTAGACCTGCTGGACTTCGTTGACGAGGTACTTCTCGAGTTCCTGCGGGCCGGAAACCTCAAGGATCTCCTGCGGAATGACCGGGCCTTCGGTGAGCTGCTGGCCCTTCTTCACGCGGTCGCCCTTGAAGACGACGATCTGCTTGCCCATCGGAATCAGGTGCTCCTCGACGAGGCCCGTCACGTCGTCCACGACCTTCACGCAACGCTTGCCGCGCACGTTCTCGCCAAAGTCGATGACGCCCTCGATCTTCGCGATCTCGGCCGCATCCTTCGGCTGGCGCGCCTCGAAAAGCTCGGCAACGCGCGGCAGACCGCCCGTGATGTCGCGCGTCTTCGCGGCCTCACGCGGCGTCTTCGCGAGCAGCATGCCGGCCGTCGCCTTCATGCCGTCGCGCACCATGACGATCGCGCCCGTCGGGACGTCGTGCGAATCGAGCATCTTGCCGTCCGCGTCGCGAATCTCGATGCGCGGGTGGAGGTTCGACTCGGAGGTCGGCAGGACGACGAGCGTCTTCGCGCCCGTCGCGCGGTCAGTCTCCGTCTTGACCGAGATGTCCTCCTCGAAGTCCTGGAAGACGACGTCGCCGGCCGCCTCGGAGAGAACCGGCACGGAGTGCGGATCCCACATCGCGACCTTCTGGCCCTTCTTGACCGCGTCGCCATCCTCGATGAGGAGCGTCGTGCCCATCTGGAGCTGGTAGGAGTCGAGCTTCGCGCCCGTCTTCGAGTAGATCTCAAGCGAGCCGTTCTTGTTGAGGACGACTTCCTTGCCCTCGTCATTGCGCACCTTGCGGATGTCGACGAACTTCGCGACGCCGTCGTTCTTCAGGACGATCTCCGGCTTCGCCGCCGACGCCGACGCCGTGCCGCCGATGTGGAACGTCCGCATCGTCAGCTGCGTGCCCGGCTCGCCGATGGACTGCGCGGCGATGATGCCGACGGCCGTGCCGATCTCGACCTGCTTGCCCGTCGAGAGGTCGCGGCCGTAGCACTTCGCACACATGCCGTGCTCGGCGTCGCACGTGAGGCCCGAACGAATCCAGATCTTCTCGAGACCGCAGGCGTTGATCCGCGCACAGGCGGCCTCGTCGATGATCTCGTTCGCCGGAACGATCGTCTCGCCCGTCTTCGGATCCTGGACGGCGTAGAGCGCCGTGCGGCCAAGGACGCGGTCGCCCAAGGTCACCTTGACCTCGTCGCCCTCGACAATGGCCTCGACCTCGATGCCGTTGACCGTGTTGCAGTCCTCCTGCGTGATGATGACGTCCTGCGAGACGTCCACGAGCTTGCGCGTGAGGTAGCCCGCGTCCGCCGTCTTGAGGGCCGTGTCCGCGAGACCCTTGCGGGCGCCGTGCGAGGAGATGAAGTACTCAAGGACGGAGAGGCCCTCGCGGAAGGACGCCGTAATCGGACGCTCGATGATGTCGCCGTTCGGCGCCGCCATGAGGCCGCGCATGCCGGCGAGCTGACGGATCTGGAGCTTCGAGCCACGGGCCTTCGAGTCGACGAACATGTAGACCGGGTTGAGCTCCGTCGGGTTGCCGTTCTCCGGGCTGATGTTCCGGTCGATCGTCTTGTAGAGCTCGTCGCCGACCTTCTCGGTCGTCGTCGACCAGATGTCGACGATCTTGTTGTGACGTTCGCCGTCGGTGATGATGCCCTGCTGGAACTGCTTCTGGACCTCGTCGGCCGCCTTGCGGGCCTTCGCGACCTCGGCGTCCTTCTCGGCCGGGCGAATCATGTCCTTCAGGCCCATCGACGCGCCGGAAACCGTCGCGAAGTTGTAGCCGAGCGCCTTGAGGCGGTCAATCGCCAGCACCGTCTCGTCATGACCCGCGACCTTGTGGCAGTCGAGAATCAGCTTGCCAATCGTGGACTTCGAGCACTTGTCGTTCCAGAAGCCCATCTCCTTCGGCCACACGTTGTTGAAGATGACGCGGCCCGCCGTCGTCTCAATCGTGCGCTTGTCGGCGACGCCGTGCGGACGGCCCGTCGTCCCGAAGTCGGGATTGCGGAAGCGAATGCGGCTGTGGTACGAAATGCAGCCCTCGGCAATGCCGAACTCGACCTCGCCGATGTCGTTGAAGAGCGGCAGGTGCTCGTCGGACATGTCGGTCTTGCCGGCAATCTTCCCCGCGAGCTTGTCCTGCTGCGAGGGAACCGTGAGGAAGTAGAGGCCCAGGCAGACGTCCTGCGTCGGCGTCATGACGGACTTGCCCGACGCCGGCGAGAAGATCGACGTCGAGGCGAGCATCATGAGCTTCGACTCCATCTGCGCCTCAATCGAAAGCGGCACGTGAACGGCCATCTGGTCGCCGTCGAAGTCGGCGTTGAACGGCGTGCAGACCATCGGGTGCAGGCGAATCGCCTTGCCCTCGACGAGCACCGGCTCGAACGCCTGGATTGAAAGGCGGTGCAGCGTCGGCGCGCGGTTGAGGAACACCGTCTTGTCCTTCGTCACCTCTTCGAGGATGTCCCACACCTGCTCGTCGTGACGCTCGATCATCTTGCGCGCCGTGCGGACGGTATGGCAGACGCCCAGCTCCTTCAGACGGCGGATGATGAACGGCTCGAAGAGACGCAGCGCCATCTCCTTCGGCAGGCCGCACTGCGGGAACTTGAGCTCCGGGCCGACGACGATCACCGAACGGCCGGAGTAGTCGACGCGCTTGCCGAGGAGGTTCTGGCGGAAGCGGCCCGTCTTGCCCTTCAGGATCTCGGAGAGCGACTTGAGCGGACGGTTGCCGGGCCCCGTGACGGCGCGGCCGTGGCGGCCGTTGTCAAAGACGGCGTCGACCGCCTCCTGCAGCATGCGCTTCTCGTTGCGGATGATGACGTCCGGCGTCTTGAGCGCCAGCAGGTTACGCAGACGGTTGTTGCGGTTGATGACACGGCGGTAGAGATCGTTCAAGTCCGACGTCGCGAAGCGGCCGCCCTCCAGCGGGACGAGCGGACGAAGCTCCGGCGGGATGACCGGCAGCACGTCGAGAATCATCCACTCCGGCTTCGAGTTCGAGACACGGAAGCCCTCGACCACCTTCATGCGCTTGGCGATCTTCTTGCGGTTCTGCTTGGAGCGGGTGTTCTCCATCTGCTCCTCGAGATCCTTCATGAGGGCCTTGAGGTCGAGCTTGCGCAGCAGCTTGCGGACAGCCTCGGCGCCCATCTCGGCCTTGAACAGGTCCTGGTACTTCTCCTGCGCGTCCAGGTACTCCTGCTCGTTGAGGATCTGGCCCTCCTTCAGCGGCGTGTCGCCCGGCTCGACGACCATCCAGCACTGGTAGTAGAGGACGCTCTCAAGCTCCGTCGTCGTCTTGTCGAGGAGAAGGCCCATCCGCGACGGGCTGCACTTGAAGAACCAGATGTGGCTCACGGGGACTGCGAGCTCGATGTGGCCCATGCGCTGACGGCGCACCGACGCGAGCGTGACCTCGACGCCGCAGCGGTCGCAGACCATGCCCTTGTTCTTGATGCGCTTGTACTTGCCGCAGGCGCACTCCCAGTCCTTCGTCGGCCCGAAGATCTTCTCGCAGAAGAGGCCGTCCTTCTCCGGGCGGTAGGTGCGGTAGTTAATCGTCTCAGGGTTCTTCACTTCGCCGTGCGACCAGCCGCGGATCGTCTCCGGCGAGGCGAGCTGCACCTTGACGGCATCGTAGTGGGCGGAGGCGTTGAACGAGCCGCCGAAGATGTCAGACGTGTAGGAAGGATTCATAGAATTTTGGACTCCCAATTGAAATTCGGTTATTCGACCATTCGGTTATTCGACCAACGCCCCTTACAGGTTGAGCGCGCCCGAGAGCAGGTCGTCCGCCGGCGCCGGCTCGACCGCCTCGGCCGCCGCGCCCGCGCTGACAACCTCGCTCTTGCGGCTCTTCGGCTCGACGTTGCCGCCGAGAAGCTGCGTGTCGAGGCAGAGGCCGCGAAGCTCGTGAATGAGGACGGAGAACGACTCGGGCATGCCGGAGTCGAGGATGTTCGTCCCCTTGACGATCGACTCGTAGATGCGCGTACGGCCCTGCACGTCGTCGGACTTGACGGTGAGCAGTTCCTGCAGCGCGTACGCGACGCCATACGCCTCAAGCGCCCACACCTCCATCTCGCCCATGCGCTGGCCGCCGAGCTGGGCCTTGCCGCCCAGCGGCTGCTGCGTGACGAGCGAGTAAGGCCCGACCGCACGCGCGTGGATCTTGTCGGTGACGAGGTGGTGGAGCTTCAGCATGTAGATGACGCCGACGACGACCTTCTGCTGGAAGGGTTCGCCCGTCATGCCATCGTAGAGAACCGTCTTGCCCTCCGGGCAGATCCAGCTCTGCGCGCCCTCCTCCTTCTCCTGCACGGCGCGCGCCTGCTTGAGAAGCTCGTCGATCTCCGACTCCTGGACGCCGTCGAAGACGGGCGTCGCGGCGTGGAAGCCGAGATACCGGCACGCAAGGCCGAGGTAGGTCTCGAACAGCTGGCCGAGGTTCATGCGCGACGGCACGCCGAGCGGGTTGAGCACGATGTCCACGGGGCGGCCGTCCGGCAGGAACGGCATGTCGCAACTCGGCAGGATGCGCGAGACGACGCCCTTGTTTCCGTGGCGGCCCGCCATCTTGTCGCCGACGGAGAGGTTCTTCTTGTCAACGAGGAAGACGCGGACGGACTTGACGACCTCGCCGTCGCCGAAGTCGCCGAAGAGACCGCCCTCGCCGTTCTCGGCGGCGTCCTCGATCGCGGCGAACTCCTCCTCGAACGGATCGATGACCGCCGCAACCTTGTCCTTTGCCGGGCCGTCGGGCATGCCCCAGTGGGCATGGGCCTTCGCCAGCACGTTGAGCTGGCCCTTCTTGATCTTCTTGTTCGCAGGAACGATGATGTCGCCCGTCTCCGTGTCAGTGATGTCCACGGGCAGCTTCTCGTTCATGAGCTCCGCGCAGAGCTTGCCGAGGAGATCCTTCTCCAGCTTCTGAATCTGGTTCTTGCGCTTCTTCTCGGCGTCCTTCGCGGCCTTCTTGGACTTCTTCTCGTCCATGACCTCGGCCTGCTTGGTGCTCTGCACCTGCACGCCCATGACGACGCCCGTCGTCCCCGGCGGAACCGTGAGCGACGTGTCGCGGACGTCAGCGGCCTTCTCGCCGAAGATCGCCCGGAGAAGGCGCTCTTCCGGCGAAAGCTCCGTCTCGCCCTTCGGCGTCACCTTGCCGACGAGGATGTCGCCCGGCTTGACCTCGGCGCCGACGCGCACGATGCCGTCCGGCCCGAGGTTCTTGAGCGCGTCCTCCGAGACGTTCGGGATGTCGCGCGTAATCTCCTCCGGGCCGAGCTTCGTGTCGCGCGCCGCGCACTCGAACGTCACGATGTGGAGCGACGTGAGCGCGTCCTCGCGCACGAGGCGGTCGTTGAGGACGATCGCGTCCTCGAAGTTGTAGCCACGCCAGCTCATGAACGCGACGAGCAGGTTCTTGCCGAGCGCAAGCTCGCCCTGATCCGTCGCCGGGCCGTCCGCCAGGCAGTCGCCGACCTTGACCTTCTGACCCTTCTTGACGATCGGCTTCTGGTTGAAGCACGTGCCCGCGTTGCAGCGGCGGAACTTCTGGAGGTCGTAGCGCCAGACGCCGTTCTCGGGGTCGTGCGCAAACGCCGCCTCGCCCTCCGGGAGCTTGCCGTCCTTCGTGACCATCACGAGCTCGGCCGAGACGTAGGCGACCGTGCCGGCGGCGAGCGCCGTGATGATGACCTTCGAGTCCTTCGCCGAGACGCCCTCAAGGCCCGTGCCGACATAGGGACGCTCCGTCTGCATGAGCGGCACGCCCTGGCGCATCATGTTCGCGCCCATGAGCGCGCGGTTCGCGTCGTCGTGCTCAAGGAACGGAATGAGGCCCGCCGCAATCGAGATGACCTGCATCGGCGCGACGTCCATGTACTGGACCTCGTGCGCTGGCTTGTCGCAGAACTCCGTCCGGAACCGGCACGTCACGCGATCTTCGGCGAACGTGCGATCCGCGTTGAGCGGCGCGTTCGCCTGGGCAATCACATACTTCTCCTCCTCGTCGGCCGGCAGGTACTCGACCTCGTCCGTCACCTTCCCGCCGACAACCTTGCGGTACGGCGTCTCGATGAAGCCGAAGCGGTTGACCTGCGCGTAGATGCCCAGCGACGAGATGAGGCCGATGTTCGGGCCTTCCGGCGTCTCAATCGGGCAGATGCGGCCGTAGTGCGACGGATGGACGTCGCGCACCTCGAAGCCCGCGCGCTCGCGGCTGAGGCCGCCCGGGCCGAGCGCCGAGAGGCGGCGCTTGTGGGCGAGAGCCGACAGCGGGTTCGTCTGATCCATGAACTGCGAAAGCTGGCTGCGGGCGAAGAAGTCGCCGACGACCGCGCTGAACGTCTTCGAGTTGACGAGACGCGACGGCACGAGCGGACCCGCGTTCGGATCGTGCACCGTCATGCGCTCGCGGATCAGGCGCTCCGTGCGGGCAAGGCCCACGCGGCACTGGTTCTCCAGCAGCTCGCCCGTCGTGCGGATGCGGCGGTTGCCGAGGTGGTCGATGTCGTCCACGACGTCCTTGCCGACGTAGATCTTCAGCAGGAGGCGGATCGCCTCGATGACGTCGATGCCCGACTCGTGAAGCGTGCGGAGGTTCTCGTCAACCTTGCCGACGAGGCCGAGACGCTTGTTGATCTTGTGGCGGCCGACATAGCCGAGATCGTAGTGCGACAGCTCGAAGAACATCCGGTGCAGGAGCTGGCGCGCGTTCGTCGCCGTCGCCGGGTCGCCCGGACGCATGCGCTTGTAGACCTCCTTGAGCGCGTCCTCCTCGTTGTGGATGCCCGCCTTCGCGTCCTCGCGGAGCGTCTTGATGAGCGTGCCGTTGTCGGCCGAGACGTCGACGACCTCGACCGTCTCCAGCCCGGCGGCGGCGATCTGCTCCATCAGCGCGGGCGTGACCGGGTCGTAGCGGCGCGCGATGACGGCCTGCGAGTCGGCGTCGACGAGGTCGTCCTTCATCACGAGAAGGTGAAGATCCTTGTCCGCATACTTCTTGTCGGTCGGCAGACGCTTGAAGTCGTAGAACAGCTGCATGAGCTGCTCGTCCGAACCATAGCCAAACGCGCGCAGCAGCGTCGTCGCATAGAATTTCCGGCGGCGGCGGCGCTGATCCATGAAGCACCACATGATGTCGTTCGTGTCGAACATCACCTCGATCCAGTTGCCGCGATCCGGGATGATGCGCACGGAGAGAAGCGGCTGGCCGTTCGCGTGAACCTGCTTCTCTGACGAGATGCCGGGCGAGCGGTGGAGCTGCGAGACGATCACGCGCTCCGCGCCGTTGACGACGAACGCGCCGTCGGGCGTCATGATCGGCATGTCGCCCATGAACACCTCTTCCTCTCGGACGTCCTCGCCGTCCTGAAGGCGGAACGTCACGCGCAGCGGACGGACATAGCTCTCGCCGTCAATGAGCGCCTGGAGGTAGCCCTTCTTCTCCGGCTCCAGACGATAGCTCACGAAGTCGAGCTTGTAGCGCCCGTCGTACGACGCGACCGGGAAAATCTCCTTGAAGATCGCCTGAAGGCCCTCGTCAATCCGCTCCGCCGGCGGCACGTCCGCCTGCAGGAATTCCGCGTAGGACTTCGTCTGAATGTCAATGAGGTCGGGCATCGGGGACTCCATCCCCTGGAGCTTTCCGAAGGTTCTGCGTTCTGCGCTCATTTGATTGGCTTACCTTATTTTGCTGTTAAAACACGAAATCACGCAATTCCCGCGACTTAAGGCGCCTGAAGTGTGGTAAGCGGCCACTTTGTTAACTGTACGCCCCTAAAAGGGAATTTTGCGTAGTATATCATAATCACCCGCCCGAACGCAACTGCGGCCAGTGCGCGGGCGGGTGAACGGGCGGCAAACGCCGCGCCTAGAGTCCGGCGAAGGGATTGCAGCTGAAGCCGGACGCGCCGGCCGGCGCGAAGGACGAGCGCGGCGCGTTCCGCCGCGAACCGCCGGCACTTCCGCCGCCGGACGCGCCACCCGCGCCGCCGCCGACCGTCGGACGCGTCTTCGCCGAAAGCGAGATGCGCCCGCGCGCACGGTCGACTCCAATCACCGTGACGGACAGACGGTCGCCCGCCTTCACGACGCTCGCCGGATCCGAGACATAGCTGTCGGACAGTTCCGAGAGGTGGACGAGCCCGTCCTGGTGGACGCCAATGTCAACGAACGCGCCGAAGGCCGTCACGTTCGTGACGATGCCCTCAAGCTTCATGCCCTCCCGCACGTCCTCGATCTTCGTGACGTCTTCGCGGAACTTCGGCGGCTCGAACGTCTGGCGCGGATCGCGCCCCGGCTTGACGAGCTCGGCGACGATGTCCTTCAGCGTCGGCTCGCCGACGTCGTTCGTGATGTACTTGCGGATGTCGATCTTCTTCGCCGCGAGCGAGTTGCCGACGAGGTCGCCGACCCCCAAGCCGACGTCCGCCGCCATGCGTTCGACAAGTGCGTAGCGTTCCGGATGCACGGCCGACGCATCGAGCGGATTCTGCGCGCCGCGAATGCGGAGGAAGCCCGCGCACTGCTCGAACGCCTTGGGCCCCAGCCCCTTCACCTTCTTGAGGTCGTCGCGCGAGGCGAAGCGGCCGTTCGCGTCACGCCACGCGACAATGGCCTTCGCAAGCGTCGCCGACAGTCCCGAAACGCGCTCCAGGAGCGGCGCGGACGCCGTGTTCAACTCGACGCCGACGCCGTTCACGCACGAGACGACGACCTCGTCGAGCTTGGCACCGAGGAGCGTCTGCTGCACGTCGTGCTGGTACTGTCCGACGCCAATCGCCTTCGGGTCGATCTTCACGAGTTCGGCGAGCGGATCCTGCAGTCGGCGGCCAATGGAGATCGCGCCGCGCACGGTGAGGTCGAGGTCGGGGAACTCCTGGCGCGCAATCTCGCTCGCCGAATAGACGGACGCGCCCGCCTCGGAGACGGAAACGACGATCGGCGTCGGAATCTCCGGATGCTGGGCCTTGAGGGTCTTGAGCGTCTCGCGCACGAACGCCTCGGTCTCGCGCCCCGCCGTGCCGTTGCCGACGGCGACGGCCTCGACGTGGTACTTCGCGACGATGAGCGCAATCGCCTTCGCGGCCTCCAGCTTCTTCTGCTGCGGGAAGATGACGGTCTTGCCGAGATACTTGCCCGTCGCGTCGATCATCGCGACCTTGCAGCCCGTGCGGATGCCGGGGTCGATCGCGAGAACGGCCTTGCCGCCCAGCGGCGCGGCGAGGAGCAGATGGCGCAGGTTCTCCGCGAAGACCTCCACCGCCGCACGGTCGGCCTCGGCCTTCTTCTCGACCGTGACGTCAATCTCGCAGCTCGGCGCGAGCAGCCGCTTGTAGGCGTCTTCCGCCGCCAGCCGAATCTGCTGCGCGGACGCCTCGCGCACGTCGCCGTGCGCACACGCAACAGAGCCATCCGATCCCGACGCGCCGCCCGCCAACGTCTCGCCGACGATCTCCAGCATGCGCGCGACGACCGGCTCGCGGTCAAGTTCAAGCTTCACCCACAGCACCTTCTCGGCCTGCCCGCGCCGAATCGCGAGGTAGCGGTGCGAGGGAATCGTCGCGATCGGCTCGGAAAACTCGTAGTACTGCTCGAACTTCGTCGGCTCCGTCGGCTTGGGGCTGACGACTTCGCTCGTCACGACGGACTTCGTCGCGAACGCCTGGCGCACCGCGCCGCGCACGTCGGCGATGTCGGCGATGCGCTCGGCGAGGATGTCGCGCGCGAACTGCAGATCCTCGTCCGTCGGCACGGCCGCGTCATTCCACCCGTCCGCCGCGCCGCCGTCCCACGCGCCCGTCCAGATCGCGTCCGCCAGCGGCTCGTAGCCCTTCTCCTTCGCGACCTGCGCGCGCGTGCGGCGTTTCGGCTTGTAGGGCTGGTAGAGGTCTTCCAGCGCGCTCTTCTGCCAGCAGGCGGCAATCTTCTGGCGAAGGTCGTCCGTCAGCTTGCCCTGCTCGTCGATCGACCGCAGGATCGTGTCCTTGCGCTCCAGAAGTTCGGTGAAGTAGGCGAGGCGTTCCTGGATCTTGCCGATCTGAACCTCGTCAAGGTTGCCATGCGCCTCCTTGCGGTAGCGCGCAATGAACGGCACGGTGCTGCCTTCGCCCAAGAGCTTCACGACGGCGCCGACGGACTCGGGCCGGATCGCCAGCTCCACGGCGATCTTCGAAATGACAATCGGATTTTCCATCTTTACTCGCGGATCGAAAACTAGCGGCTCAAAATCTCCTCGCGCACGTTCTTCGGCGCAACCTCGAACTGGTCCGTCTCCATCGAATACGACGCACGGCCCTTGGTGAGCGAGCGGATCGCCGTCGCGTAGCCGAACATCTGCGCGAGCGGCACGCGCGCGTGGATGACCTGGAAGTCGCCGCGCATGTCCATGTCAAGGACGGCGCCGCGCCGGCTGTTGAGGTCGCCCAGGATCTCGCCCACCGACTCCGGCGGCGTCGTGATCTCCAGCTTCATGATCGGCTCCAGGAACTCCGGCGCGGCCGCCTCCGCCGCCTCGCGGAAGCCCATCATCGCCGCCGAACGGAACGCGACCTCGTCCGAGACCTCCGGATCGACGAGCGTCGCCGAGAGGCACGTCACCGCGAGATCCGTCATCGGATAGCGCGCCAGGACGCCCGTCGCGACGCCGTCCGAAAGGCCCTGGCGGACGCACTCCTGCAGATGCTTGTCGGGGACGAGGTTCACGAAGTCGCGCGCAAGGTCGACCTTCACGCCCTGCCCGCGTTCAAGCGGACGGATCTCGATCTTCAGCCCGACCGCGTGACGCTTGCCGCCAAGCTCGCGGTCGAACGTGAAGTCCCTGAGCGCCGGCTGCGTGACCGTCTCGCAGTAGCTGACCATCGGCTTGCCGACGTTCGCCGCGCACTTGAACTCGCGCTTGAGACGATCGACGAGAATCTCAAGGTGAAGTTCGCCCATGCCGGAGAGAATCGTCTGCCCCGTCTCCTCGTCCTCGCGGAACTGGCACGTCGGGTCTTCGGCCGCGAGGGCCTGCATCGAGGCGACGAGCTTGTCCTTGTCGGCGCTCGACTTCGGCTCGATCGCGAGGAACATGACGGGCTGCGGCGCGGTGATGCGCTCCAGATAGCACGGCTTCATCTCCGCGCAGAGCGTGTCGCCCGTCGTCACCTCCTTGAGCCCGACGACGGCGCCGATGTCGCCCGCGTGAAGTTCCTCGACCTCGATCTGGTCGTCGGCGAAGAGCCGCACGATCTTCATGATGCGCTCGCGCTTCTTCGTGCGCGGGTTGTAGGCGTTCGCCCCCTTCTTGAGGACGCCGCCGTAGACGCGCACGAAAAAGAGCTTGCCGACATAGGGGTCGGTCGCGATCTTGAAGACAAGCGACGTGAGCAGTTCCGAATCGTCCTGCCGACGCGACACGCACGCGCCGCTCTTGAGGTCGGTCGCCGACACGGGTGGACGGTCGTTCGGCGACGGCAGGAAGTCGCAGACCGCGTCCAGGAGCGGCTGGACGCCCTTGTCGCGCAGAGACGTGCCGCAGAGGACCGGCACGAAGCGTCCGGCGACGACGAGCCGGCGGATCGCGGGCACGAGCTCCGCCTCCGTGAGGTCGCCCTTCTCGAGAAACGCCTCCATGACGCCCTCGTCCAGGTCGGCGACCTTCTCGACCAGTTCGGCGCGCGCGAGTTCCGCGTCGTCCTTCAGTTCGGCCGGCACGTCGCCGACCGTGAACGTCTTGCCCTCGGTCGCCTCGTCGTAGACGATGCCCTTCATCCGAATCAGGTCGATGACGCCCTTGAAGCCGTCCTCGCGGCCAATCGGCAGCTCGACCGGACAGGCTGGCGCCTTCAGCTTCGTGCGCAGTTCCGCGACGACGCGCAGAAAGTCCGCCCCCATGCGATCCATCTTGTTCACGAACGCAAGGCGCGGCACGCCGTAGCGGTCGGCCTGGCGCCAGACCGTCTCGCTCTGCGGCTGGACGCCGCCGACCGCGCAGAAGACGCACACCGCGCCGTCGAGGACGCGCAGGGAACGCTCGACCTCCATGGTGAAGTCAACGTGTCCGGGCGTGTCGATGATGTTGATCGCGCAGCCCTTCCACGCGCAGGAGATCGCGGCGGACTGGATCGTGATGCCGCGCTCCTTCTCCTGGATCATGAAGTCCGTCGTCGTGTTGCCGTCGTGGACGTCGCCGTGCTTGTGGATCTTGCCCGTGTAGAAGAGGATGCGCTCGGTCGTCGTCGTCTTGCCCGCGTCAATGTGGGCGACAATGCCGATGTTGCGAATGGTCGAGAGGTCTGCGCTCATGTGTACGTGTCAAAAGAAGTTGAATGGGCGGTATTATACCAAAATCCCCCGTTCGTGAAGCCGCCGGCGCGGACGAAATCCCCCGCGTCGGCAAAGCGTCAGAACGCCGCGAGAATCCGCATCGCCCAGTCCTTCGCCAACGCGAACTGGCGAAGCGAATAGCTTTCGTTCGGCGCGTGGATGCGATCGTCGGGCTGCCCCCAGCCAACCAGGAGCGGCGCGGCGCCGGACGCTTCCTTGAGCGCGGCGACGACGGGAATCGACGCGCCGTCCCACAGGAAGACCGGCCCGCGCGAATCCATCTCCGTCAGCACGTCCTCCGCCAGTCGGAAGAGCGGCGAGGCCAGCGGCAGTCGCAACGCGGCGGAGAGTCCGCCGTCCCCCGGAAAGGAGACGGCCATGCCCTTCGGACAGCGGTCTTTCAGATGACGCTTCACCGCTTCGCAACAGGCGACCGGACGCTGGCCCGGGACAAGCCGCAGCGAGAGCTTCGCGAACGCCTCGCAGGGAATGACGGTCTTCGAGCCAGGCCCGCCATAGCCCGAATGAATGCCGTTCACCTCAATCGTCGGCTCGAAGCCGTTCCGCTGGGCGGGCGTCTTGCCGAGTTGCCCGCCACACGGCTCCGTGCCGATGTCGGCCCGAAGCTGCGCCTCCGTCGCGAAGCCCGCCTCGGCCGCCGCAATCTCCGCCTGCGTCGGCGGCTCGATGCCGTCGCGAAAGCCCGGAACGGCAATCGACCCGTCCGGATTGTGCAGCAACGCCACGAGCTCGGCAATCCCCTGCGCGGCATTCGGCGCAAGTCCGCCGTATTCGCCGGAGTGGAGATCGCGGTTCGCCGCCGTCAGCTTCACGGTGAAATGGCAGACGCCGCGCAGCCCCGCGACAATCGCCGGACGAAGGTCGGCCGCCGCGCCCGTGTCGGAGACAAGCAGCACGTCCGCCGCCAGACGCTTGCGAAAGCCCGAATCGTCCAGCAGACGGAAGAGCGTCCCCGAACCAGACTCCTCCTGACCCTCGAAGAGGAACTTGAGGTTGACGGGCGCGCGCCCCTCCCGCGCCGCGAGAAACGCGCGCACGCCGCAAAGAAACGCGAAGAGCTGCCCCTTGTCGTCCTGCGCGCCGCGACAGTAGACGCGGCCGTCCTTCAGCGTCGGCTCGAACGGCGGCGTCTGCCACTGATCCAGCGGATCCGGCGGCTGGACGTCGTAATGCCCATAGACGAGCACCGTCGTCGCGCCCGCCTCGCCCTTCAACTCGCCGAAGACGACGGGGACGGACGCCGAAGCGTCCGCGCCCCCCTTCGCCGTCGGCAGAAGAAGCTCCGCCTCAGCCCCGATCGTCTTGAGCCATCTTTTCAACCACGTCGCGGCCTGGGCGCAATCCCGCAGATGGAGCGGATCGGACCCGACCGTGGGCAGTCTCAAAAGCTCGAAGTAGTCCTTGGAGTCGCTTGATTTCAGCCAGTCGTCCGTCTCGTCGCTCATAGTCGCCATCTGCCATTTCCCGCCTTCCTGCACGTGTCCCGTTTAGCGCGCCTCGTCCGCCGCGAGCTCCGTCGCGGCGAGGCCGCCGCCGAGCGCCTTGTAGAGCGAGATGAGGTCAAGCGAGATCTGCCCGCGCGAGAGGACGAATTCCTCCTCGAGCTGAAGACGGCTGCGCTGCGCGTCGAGGACGTTGTTGAAGTCCTTCAGGCCGTTCTGGTAGAGGTCCTGCGAAATCGTCACGGCGTCCATCGCCGCCTTGACCGCACCCTTCAGCGACTGGTTGCGGTGATACTCCTGCGTATAGGCCGCGTAGGCGTCGCGCACCTGCCCGTAGGCGTTCTGCAGCGACTGCTCGTAGGCCAGCGCCGCCTCGTGCATCCGCGCCTCCGTCGCCTTCACGTTCGCGTAGATCGCGCCGCCCTGGAAGATTGGCCAGCTGACGGACGGCCCAAGGGAGGCGAGGAACGAGTCGCGCGCGAAGAGGCGCGACGAGGACTTGTTCTGCCAGCCGACCGAGCCGTTCACGTAGAGCTTCGGGAACCACTGCGCCTTCGCGACGCCAATCTGCGCCGTCGCCGCCGCGAGCCGACGCTCCGCCGCCTTGACGTCCGGCCGCGCGCGCATCATGTCCAGCTTCAGCTCGGCGACCTTCTGCGGCTGAAGCAGCCAGTCGCGCCGCGTCGCGAGCGGCTTGAGCGTCTCGTCCAGCGCGCCCGGCATCTCGCCGGCGAGGATCGCGAGCGCGTTCTTGAGCTGTTCCTCCTGCGCCAGCAGCTGCGGCAGGCGCGCGCGCGTCTGCTCAACGATGTAGGCGCACTGGTTGACGGCAAGCTCGTCGCCAATGCCCGAATCGAGGCGCGACTTCAGGATCTCGTACGTCTCGCTCTGAAGGACGAGGTTCGTGCGCGCGACCTCGATGCGCTCCTGCGTCGTGCGCAGGTTCACGTACTGCGCGCCGATCTGCGTCGTGAGCGACACCCAGGCGTCCGCCACCGTCCACCCGGCCGCCTCGGCCTGGGCGAGCGCCGCCTCGCAGTTCCGGCGGTTGCCGCCGAAGATGTCGATTTCCCACGAGCCGTCGAGCGCGAAGTCACGGACGTTGTAGACGTTCTTGCCGGACGTCGTGTTGACCGACGACCAGCGCCGCGTCCAGCCCGCGCCAATGCCGAACTTCGGCAGGAACGCAGCCGTGCTGCCGAGGAGCTCGTACTCCGCCTGCGTCAGGCGCGCCTGCGCCATCAGGAAGCCGACGTTGTTCGAGACGCCGCCCTCGACCAGGCGTTCGAGCACGGGATCGTTGAAGCGCGTCCACCACTGCTGGATCGCGTCGTTCGACACGATTTCGCGCAGGTCGTCCTTCGCGGCCGCCGCCGCGTACTCGCCCGTCGCCGTCAGGTTCGTCGCGGGCTGTCCGGCGTCCGGCAGCAGGTAGGCGGGAACTTCAAACGCCGGCTCGGCATAGTCCGGCCCGACCGACGGCAACGACATGCAGCCGGCCAGCGCAAGCGTGACGGCAGGAACGGACGAAGCCCCGACCAACCGAAGAATCGTGCAACGGGTGGAGGATGTCATGGATTTTCTTCTGCTCATGCGAATCTTTCCTTTCTTTCTAAATGCAAGTCTTTCTAAATTTGAGTGCTGATTTTAACAAAACTCCCTGATCGAAGTCAATGCGCCCTTTCACGGCCCTCACCAGGCTCGCGCGTCCTCCAGATTCGTGTCGCCTGGCGTTGGATTGAACCATGAGCGCAGGGTCAATCCAATCAACTGGCTCACGCCTTCGCCAATTCGTCCATAGTGCGCAAACGTCACTTGTCCGAGTTCGTTTGTCTGTGTTCGCACACGATAGACAAGATACTCGTTTTTGGCCAAGCAAACGCGATTCGTCACGCCCTCCCTGACGCGGGCAAACCTAAAATCAAGTTCCTTCCGGTACACAACATTCGTCAAGGCGACATAATCATAGCGGAAGTCACTTGTCACATCGGCCGAGCGAACATAAAATCCATCAACGCCATTCGGGAAACGAATGGAAAGATGCTCGTGAAAGTCATACCAGTCTTGAGGGTTTCGCCATCCGTCGAAAACCATGTGCACGTCATCGTGCCGCCCCTTGCCGTAGGGCGGACACCAATCAAGCCGTTCAAGGTCAAGCTTGACGACCTCGTTCGTTGCAGGGAACTTTCTGTATTCCAAACCATGAAGCACGAGTTTTCCCGGACAACGCTTCTTCTTGAGCGTGACCGTCGTTTCCACGGGCCTTTCAGACCATTTCCGCAGCCGCCCCACGACCTCATCGCCCAAAGTCTTAAAGACGGGATCTGCCATCGTCTCGTAGTAACCGTCCTTTCGAACCCACGCATGCACCTCGCCGATGCAACGTCCAGTGGCGGCAAAGTTCCCAGTCACATCCGTCTTGCCACGTCTGACGTCAACGCTTTCCGGCGCGGTGTAGAACGTGACGGAAACGGCGGCATTCGACACGGGCTCACCTCGGTCATCAACAACGCGAATTCGGAGATCCGCCATCGCGCCATCGACGAGGGGGCTATAGGCGGCGTGAAGACGAGCAAGGCTGAAGACCGCCAATAGGCATGACAGCATTTTCATTTGTTCAGCCCTCCAAGTTCAACAATCTGTCGAAAAACCGGATGCACAAAGAAATAAGCGACATTCTTGACGTCCGAATGAAGGAATCGACCGCCCAATTGTCCGTCACGAGGGCGCGGCCAGGCATTTGACATGTAATGCGCCGTGTTCATGTCAACGGACGTTATTCCCGCCTCCGTCAGATTCGTCCTCCCCGTCGGCGGTGAAAGAGCGGGGATTCCCTGCGCCAAGTGAAAATCTGTTTCAAGGCGCGAAGCCGCAGAATTCAGAATCGATTCAGGCGCGGCACTAAAGACGGTGTTCGTGGCGAACACAGAAGGATCCGCCACAGCATTGGCCCTCTCTGCCGACCACACCCTCACACCAAAGGCATTCTTCGCGAATCCCCAACCCGACCAGTCGGTCGTCCCCATAAAGCCGAGAAGCGACTTGCGCCCCTTCCAGATTTCCTGCTTGTGCCACGAATAGCGGTCACCCCAATTGCCCGACGGGCTGACTCCGTTGTACCACGCCGGATTGTGCGCGCCCGCATAAAGTTCCAGCACTTCATCGCCAGACGAATAGAAGTTGACGGCAACTGGCACGACGGCGGCGAAACGTCCGCGCCACGTCAGATTTCGCCGCGCGTCGCCCGCCGGGAAGAGGCGATACCAGAGCGCGGACCAGCAGACATTCGTATAGTCCGTCCACTCGTCATGGACAAGCACGTTTGCCGGCGAGGCATCCGCAAGGGACGGATCAAACGCCTCGGAAGGAATCGCGGAATTGAGCATGATCAACTTCTCAACCCGCATCCCGTAATCCTGAATCGCAGCAGCGGCGACCAGCGTGCCAAGGCTGTGCGCAATGACGACCCGACGGCCGGGGATGGCGTTCACGAGCGACGCGAGGCGACGCGCCGTGACAAAAGCGTTGGAGACATTGGCCTGATAGTTGTAGGACGGCCCGATGTCCGACTCCCAACCGACGGGGTAGAATTCCATATTCGCCCCCGCCTGCCACAGCCGCTTGAACATCTCCTCTGCCCAGGCTTGCCCCTCCTGCTCGCTCACGTTCGCGCCATGGACGAAGAAGACATTGGCCTTCTCGGCATGGGCGACAAACGAGAAACTCGCCGCGAGCAGGAGAACTCTGAACGTCTGCAGCATGTTACGGTGTATGTGCGTCCAAAGCACACCTTGCCGTTTTATTTCCCCTTCATCTCCTTGAGCTCGCGGCGGCGGGCGGCCTTCGCGCTCACGTAGGCGAAGAAGCGCTTGGCGTTCTCGCGCCACGTCTGGAAGAGCGCGTAAAGCCCCGGAACGAGCAGGATGCCGAAGACGACCGAGAAGAGCATGCCGAAGAACTCCGTCGTGCCAAGGTGGTTGCGGCTGGCCGCGCCCGCACCCGTGGCAATCATCATCGGCAACGTTCCGAGGAGCGTCGTCAAGGCCGTCATGAGGAGCGCGCGCAGACGCTCGCCGGCCGCCATGCCCGCCGCGTCCACGATCGAGCAGCCCTCGCCTTCGCGCTTGTCCTTCGCGAACTCGACGATCAGAATCGCGTTCTTCGACGCAAGGCCGATGAGAAGGACGAGTCCGAGCTGCGCGTAGATGGAGAGCGCATACGGCTGGCCCGTCGCGATGATGCCCCACCACTTGAGCCCCATGAGCGCGCCGAAGACGGCGACGAAGATCGAGAGCATCACCGGCAACGGAATCGTCCACGACTCGTACTGCGCGACGAGGAAGAGGTAGCCAAAGAGAATCGCGAGCGCGAGAAGCGGCGCAGTCGTGCCGGCGTTGCGCTCCTCCTGGAAGGTCAGGCCCGACCACTCGAAGCCGTAGTCCTCCGGCAAGCTGTCCTTCAGCAGCTCCTTGATCTGCTCCATGATCTCGCCCGACGCGACACCTGGCTTCGGCATCACGGTGACGGCCGAGGCGAGGAACATGTTGTAGCGCGAAACCGTGCGCGGGCCAAGTTCGCGCGTAATCGTTCCGAGCGAGCCCATGGGCACCATCGCGCCCGTGTCGGAGCGGACGAAGAGCCGCGCGACGGACTCGGGCGTGGCGCGCCCCGTCCAGTCGGACTGGACGGTCACGCGGTTGACCTGCGTGCCGAGGTTGACGTCGTTCACGTAGCGCGAGCCGAGGTAGTTCTGGAGCGTCGCGTAGACCGTCGCGACCGGCACGTCGTAAAGTTCGGCCTTGTCGCGGTCGAGATTGAAGCGCAGGTGCGGCGTGTCGGCCGTGTAGCCCGTGAAGGCGACCATCACGCCCGGCATCCGGTTCAGCTTCGCCAGAATGTCCTTCGTCACCGTGTTGAGGCGCATCGCGTCGGTGTCGCCCTTCGACTGGAGGCGGAGGTCAATGCCCGAGTTCGAACCGAGTCCGGGAATCGCCGGCGGCGCAAAGCACTTGATCGCCGGTTCGGGAATCTGGGAAAGAACCTGCTGAACCTTGCCGATCAGGACGCTCACGTGCTGGTCGGGGCGCGTGCGCTCCTCCCACGGCTTGAGGTCGGCGATCATCATGACCATGTTCTCGCCGCGTCCGCCGATCATCGAGAAGCCCGTGATCGTCAGGACGCTCGACACCTCCGGCACCTGTTCGAGCAGGATCTTCGTCGCACGGTCGGCGACGTCCGTCGAGCGCTGCCGCGTCGAGCCTTCGGGCAGTTCGAGCGAGGCGAAGATGACGCGCTGGTCTTCGTCGGGCAGGAACGCCGTCTGCGTCGACATGAAGGCGTTCACCGTGAGGAGAATCGTCAGCACGAGCAAGAGGAGCGCGAGGAAGATGCGGCTCGCCAGCCACTTCGCGCACTGCACGAAGAAGCCCTTGAACCGATCGAGCGCCCAGTTGAACCACGCGAACGGCCCGCGCTTGAACGGACGCGCCTCGCGCAGCAGGAGGGAGGTCAGCGCCGGCGCCAGCGTCAGCGCGCACACCGTCGAGAAGCAGACGGCCGCCGAGAGCGTGATCGAGAACTGCTGGTAGATGCGGCCCGTGATGCCGCTCATGAAGCCGACCGGCACGAAGATGCCCAGCAGGACGAGCGTCGTCGCGATGACGGCGGACGTCACGTCCTTCATCGCCTGGATCGTCGCCTCCTTGCAGTTGAGGCCGCGCGTCTCGATGAGGAACTGCACGCGCTCGACGACGACGATGCAGTCGTCGACGACGACGCCGATCGCGAGCACGAGGCCGAAGAGCGTCAGCGTGTTGATCGAGTAGCCCATCACCGCCATGAAGATGAAGGTCGAGCAGAGCGAGACCGGAATCGTCAGGCAGGGGATCAGCGTCGCGCGCCAGTCCTGGAGGAAGAGGTAGCAGACGAAGACGACGAGAAGGAACGTGATGACAAGCGTCTCGACGATCTCCTTGATCGTGCGGCGCACGTAGTCCGTCGCGTCATACGGCACAAGCCACTCAAGGTCGTCCGGGAAGTCCGCCTCCAAATGCTTAAACGCCGCGATGACTTCGTTCATCGTCGCGATCGCGTTCGCGCCCGGCTTCTGCTGGAGCGAGATGGAGACGGCGTTCTCGCCATTGAAGAGGCCGGCGAACATGTAGTCCTGCTCGCCGACTTCGGTGCGGGCGACGTCCTTGAGCTTGACGATGCCGCCGTTCTCGTCGCGGCGGACGACGATCTCGTCGAACTCGGCGGGCGTCATGAGACGGCCCTTGGCGACGAGCGAGTAGGTATAGGCGCCGTGTTCGCGGGTCGGCGACGCGCCGACCGTGCCGAGCGCGGCCTGGATGTTCTGCTGCGAGACGGCCGCGATGACCTCCTCGGAGTTCATGCCCTGCGCCGCAAGCCGCTGCGGGTCGAGCCAGACGCGCATCGCGAGCTTCGGGCCGTAGATCGTCGCCTCGCCGACGCCGCCGATGCGCAACAGCACGGGGCGGATGTTCGCGTAGGCGTAGTCGGAGATCTCCAGGCGCGACATCGTGCCCTTCGGCGAGCGCAGCGTGAAGAAGCCGAGGAAGTCCGTCGACTGCGCGCGCACGCGGCCGCCGAGCTGACGGGCCTCCGCCGGAAGCTTCGCCTCGGCCTGGGACAGGCGGTTCTGCACCTTCACGAGGTCCATGTCGCGGTCGGACTCGACCTCGAACGAGACGCTCAGCTGGTACTGGCCGTCGTCCGAGCTGTCCGACGTCATGTAGATCATGTCGTCCACGCCGTTGATCTCGTCCTCCAGCGGCGTCGCGATCGTGTTCTGCACCTCGCGGGCGTTCGCGCCCGGATAGGAGTAGGTCACGGAAATCTCCGGCGGCGTCAGCTGCGGATACTGCGAGACCGGCAGCTTCCAGATCGCCATGACGCCCGCCATCGAGAGGACGAGGGAGATGACCATCGCAAAGCGCGGCCGCTCGACGAAGACGCGCGAGAACGTCTTGATCTTGTCAATGCTCGCTCTGATTCCAAGTTTCATAGGGGGTAAAAAAGTTTGGGGGTTTGGGCGTTTGGAGGTTCAAGCCGGGCTTTAGCCTCCAACTCATCATAGCCTTACATCTGCTTGCCCTTCCAGCCGGGCGTGTTCTCCTCGTTCGGAGTCGCCTCGGCGAAGGAGACCTTCATGCCGTTCTGAAGCTTGCGCGTGCCGGACACGACGACTTTCTGGCCGACCTTGAGGCCCTTGACGACAGGCACGAAGCCCTCGTGCATCGGCAGCGTCTCGACCGGCACGACCTCGACGACATTGCCCTCCTTGAGGACGTAGACGCCCAGGTTGCCGCCCGGCAGGTCGACGATCGCCGTCTGCTGGACGGACGGATACATCGGCGGATTCTTGAAGTCCGCCAGAAGCGTCAGGTACGTGCCGGGCACGAGCAGACGGTCGGGGTTCGCGAAGCGGAGGCGCAGGATGATCGACGCCGTCGTCTTCGACATCTCGTTGTCGTCAAAGTCCCACGCGCCCTCGCGCCCGTACTCGGTGCCGTCCGGAAGGATGACGCGCAGACGGTTCTCGTCCGCCTTCCCGTCCTTGACCGACTTGCGCCACGCGAGGAACGCGCGGTCGGTCATCGGGAAGCTCACGCGAATCGGATCGGTCTGGACGATGTGGGCGAGCGCGCCCTTCGACGGCGCCACGTAGTCGCCGATGTGCGCGGACGTCTTGCCGATCTGCCCGGAAATCGGCGCGAAGATCTTCGCCTTCTTGCAGTTGTACTCGGCGACGACCAGGTTCGCCTTTGCCTGGAGGACGGCCGCGTCGGCCTTCTCGGCGGCCGCCTCGGCGTTGTCGCGCTCCAGCTGCGTGATGCCGCGCTCGTCCGCCTTCTCCATGCGCTCATGGTAACGGCGCGCCCGACGGGCCTCGGCCTCCGCCGCGTTGAGGTCGGCCTTCGCCTGCCCGACGACGGCCTCGTACTTCTCGTCGTCCATCACGTAGAGAAGCTGGCCCTCGCGGACGAGGTCGCCCTCCTTGAACTTGATCTCCTTGATGTAGCCGTCCACCTGCGGCAGCAAGTCGACCTCGGCCACCGCCTCGGCGTGCGCGACATAGCGCTCGGGCAGGTTGTAGGGCCTTTCCTTCACTTCCGCGACGGAGACCGTCTGCGCCTGCGCGCGCATCGCCGCCATCTGCTCCGCATTCCGCGCGGACTCCTTTTTCGCCGCGACATTCGCATAGATGCCGCAACCGACCCAGCCGCCCGCTCCGCAGACCGCTGCCAGAACCAGCGCCGCAACCGCGCCGCCAACCTTCGACTTCTGTTCGCTCATTTTCTGTTTTCCTTGCATGTTGTTAATTGTCAAAACGCCTGTTTTCCCGACTTGGAGTTCCCCTTCATGCTTTCCCACACCGCGCCATAGGCATGGCGCAGCGTCTCGGCCATGTCGCATTCGAGAAAGCGGTCGATGCACGTCTGCACAAGCCCGTCCCACAGCGCGAGCGCGACCGTCGCGACCTGCTCGGCATCCGTCGTCGGGCTGATGCGCCCGGCGGCAATGTCATTGGCAATCGCCTTCTTGAACGCCTCCTTCGGCCCGAACTGAAGGTTCGTCAAAAGATTCTGGCGCACCACCGTCATCGAGTCGTCGCCCCAGCGGATCTGGCACTTCATCAGCCGGAAGAACGCCGCGCTCTTCGGGTCGGAGACAAGCTGCTCGGCATTCTGAACCATCATCTCGGCAACGGCCGGGAACGTCAGCTCGCCCTCCGGCATCAGGGCCTCGATCTGACGGCGGAACTTCTCAAGCGCCAGCTGCACAAGCTCGATGAGAAGTTTCTCCTTCGAATCGAAATGCCAGTAGACCGCACCCTTCGTGAGCTTCAGCCGCGCCGCGATGTCCGTGAACGTCGTGTGCTCATAGCCCTTCCGGGAAAAGAGCGCAAGCGCGCTCGCGAGAATCCTCTCACGCGTCCGCTGGGCGTCTTCCTTGGTCCTTCTTGGCATAACGGGCGCGTATTATACATACTTTCAGGTAGGTATGTCAAGGGGGCGAGTTGCCGTTCGCCTCGCGCAACGCGCGCGACGTGACCTGCCCTTCGGGCGGGAGGTCGGCGCGCGACTTGCCGCACGCGGCGAGAACCTTGTCCGTCGTTTGGAAATGCGCCTTGCAATGGTTCATCAGCCACGTCGGCCCATGCGCGCGCACCATCTCCTCCGCCAGGCTTCGGACGCGCGGATCGGACGAGCCCATCGGGATCTTCGGCACGGCCTTCCCCTCTTCGCCCGACGGCGCGCCAAAGACGTCGGCCGTCATCTTCTGGATGTCGCGGATGAAGAGCTCGCGCGCGATGACCGAGGCCGCCGCCACGGCAATGTCGCTCTCGGCCTTGTGCCGCTGCTCGACCGTCGCCTTCTTGCCGCGCTCCTTGAGCGCACGGCGAATCGTCAGTTCCGTCGGCGCGAACTGGTCAACGACGACGCGCGCGCAGTTCGGCCGCTTCGTCAGCAGTTCCTCGATCGCCGTGCCGTGCGCCCAGGCGAGCATGCGGTTGATGTTCTTGATCTTCGCGTATAGCCGGTTGTAGGCGGCAGGCCCAAGCCGCACGACCGCATAGCCGTCCGGCCCCAGAAGCCGCCGCAGGGCCGCGCCCGCCGACAAAACGGCCGCGTCCGACATCTGCTTGCAGTCCTTGACGCCCAAGCGCACCATCTCGTCGGACAGCCGCTCGTCCGTGAACGCGCAGCAGACGACCAGCGGCCCGAAATAGTCGCCCTTGCCCGATTCGTCGCTGCCCGCGTGGGCGGAAAAGAGCTCGGGCGAGAGAACCTTCTCGTAGCCCAGCGCGACAGGCACGACGCCCTTCGGCTCAAGCTGGAACTCGACGAAGTCCTGCGCGCCCGCCCCCTGCACGCAGAGCTTGCGCTTGCCGTGCTTCTCCTTCTCGTAGAGCGTCGCGTTGAACTTCTCGCCCTCGATGGAATAGAGCGCATACGGCACCTCGCGCCGACGGTAGTTCCCCGTCACGAACAGTCCGAGCAGGATTTCCTGCTGATCGTTCGTGAGTTCGAAGGTGAAGACGGTCTTCCGTCTGGTCGCGTCGTCGCTCACTTCGCCGAAAAGCGGAATTCGGTCGTGGACGAATAGACCTCGCCCGGCTTCACGAAGACGCTCGGCCAGCGCGGCTGGTTCGGCGAATCGGGCGCGTGCTGGGTCTCAAGCGCACAGCCGCAGCGGAACGAGAGGTGTTCGCCCCCTTTCGCCGTCTGGTCGTAGCTCGCCCAGTTCGCCGTGTAGACCTGAATGCACGGCTCAGTCGTCCAGACCGCGACCTGCCGCCCGTTCAACGGACAGGACAGCGTCGCGGCAAGGTTGAGACGACGCGACTTCTTCTTCGTCACCATCTCGCCCTTGTCGAGGACCCAGCTGTGGTCATAGCCCTTTCCGATCTCAAGGTCGCGGTTCGCGGCGTTGATCTTCTCGCCAATGCGCATGCCCTTCGTGAAGTCGAACGGCGTTCCCGCGACCGGCTTGATGCGCCCCGTCGGAATCTGCCCCGCATCCGTCGGCAGGAAGCTCTTCGCGGGAATCTTGAGGACATGGTCTTCAATCGAGCCGCCCGCCTCGCCCTTGAAGTTGAAGTAGACGTGCTGCGTCATGTTGATGGGCGTAAGCTGGTCGGTGACCGCCTCATAGTCAACGCGCCAGACGTTCTTCGCCGTGAGCGTGTACGTCACCTTCGCCTCGACCCGCCCGGGGAAGCCTTCGTCGCCATCCGGCGAGACGTGCGTGAAGACGACGCCGACGTCCGTCCCGCGCACGAACGGCTCCGCCGCCCAGACATACGCATTCCAGCCACGCGCGCCGCCATGCAGATTGCAGCCAATGTCATTCGGCGCGTTGTTGAGCGCCGGAAGCTTGTAGATCCGCCCCGCCATCTTGAAGATGCCGTCGGCGATGCGGTTGCCGTAGCGGCCGATGATGCACCCCCAGTAGGGATCGCCATTGTCCCAGCCCGCCGGCGAATCAAAGCCCACGACCACGTCCTGCATCTTGCCCTTGCGGTCTGGCGTGAAAAGCTTCACAATCTTCCCGCCGTAGTCGGAGACTTCCATGACCACTCCGCCCGCTCCGAAAAGAGTGAATTTCTGCGCTTTTTCACCATATTTCGTCACGCCAAACGAGGACACGCTGTAAGAAGGCTTTTTCATCATGACCCATATTATAGCATCCCGCGCGTTTCGCGTCTAGTGGCACGGGAAAAATGCGGCGTTTTTCGCGCGCTTTTCAGCGCTTTTCTGAAGTTGCGAGGGCATCCAGACGGGCTTTGACGGCCGAAAGGCCGTAGATTGCCGCCGTCTCGGCGCGGAGGATGGTCGCGCCAAAGCTGACGGGCGTCGCGATCTCCAGCAGCACCGCCAGCTCCTGCGGCGTGAAGTCGCCTTCCGGCCCGACGTAGACCGCAACCGCGTTCGCGTCCGCCGACAGCGTCGCGAGCGCCGCCCCGATCGGCGGCGGCGGCGGATCCGTCAGCGCGCCGACGAAGCAGGTCGTCGCGCGCACAAGCGGCAGCGACGCGTCGAACGTGACGGGCTCCAGAATCTCCGGCAACCACCGCGCATCCGACTGCCGCGCGGCGTCCTCGGCGACGCGCTGCCAGCGCAGACGCTTCGCCGCGCGTTCGTCCGGCGCAAGGCGGACAATCGTCCGCGCGCTGATGACCGGCACGAGGCGCGTCACGCCCAGTTCCGTCGCCTTCTCGACCGTCCAGTCCCAGCGCGAACCCTTCGTCACGCAGGCGAAAAGCGTCAGCGCGACCGGTGCGCGCGCCTCCGTCTGAACCTCCGCCGCCGGACAGAGCGCCACGGCCGCGCCGACGCGACGGCAGACGCAGACGCGCCGCCGGCCCTGCCCGTCGAAAAGCTCGACCGCCTCGCCCTCCTTGGGGCGCAGCACCCGGAGATGCCCCTGCGCCTCCTTGGACAGCGACGGACTTTCGGAGAAAAGCTCTCCCGTCTCGACGAGCAGCCGATGCATGTCAACCGTCCGCCCGACGCGCTAGACGCGCGCGAGCGCCTGCTTGAGGTCAGCAATCAGGTCGTCCGGATCCTCCAGCCCGATCGAGAGGCGGATGAGGTCCGGCGGAATGCCAGCGGCCTTGAGCTGTTCGTCCGTCAGCTGGCGGTGCGTGTGCGACGCCGGGTGGAGGACGCAGCTCCAGGCGTCGGCGACGTGCGTGACGATGCCGATGACCTTCAGCGCGTCCATGAACTTCACCGCCGCCGCGCGCCCGCCCTTGACGCCGAACGTCAAGACGCCGCACGGCGAGGCCCCGTCGAACTGCTTCTTGAGAAGCTTGCGGTACTTCGAGTCGGGCAGCCCCGCGAAGTTGACCCACGCGACCTTCTTCTGCGCCTTGAGCCACTTCGCGACCGCGAGCGCGCTCGCCGCGTGGCGGCGGATGCGCACGTGCAGGGACTCGAGGCCGAGGTTCACGAGGAAGGCGTTGAACGGCGACGGAATCGCGCCGTAGTCGCGCATGAGGTGCGCCGTGCACTTCGTGATGTAGGCGAGCTTGCCGAACGCCTTCGTGTAGCTGAGCCCGTGATACGAGGCGTCCGGCTCGACGAGACCGGGGAACTTGTCGGCGTGCGCCGCCCAGTCGAAGTTGCCCGAATCGACGATGCAGCCGCCGACCTGGGCGGAATGCCCGTCCATGTACTTCGTCGTCGCGTGCGTGACGATGTCGCAGCCGTACTCGAACGGACGGCAGAGAATCGGCGTCGGGAAGGTGTTGTCGACGATGAGCGGCACGCCGTTCCGGTGCGCGACCTTCGCGAACTTCGCGATGTCGAGAATCGCGCCCGACGGATTCGAGACCGTCTCGCCGAAGACGCACTTCGTGTTCGGACGAAACGCCTTCTGGAGCGTCTTCGCGTCCGCGTCGGGATCGACGAACGTGTAGTCGATGCCCATCTGGCGAAGGGAGACGTTGAAGAGGTTGAACGTGCCGCCGTAGATCTGCGCCGAGCAGACGACGTGGTCGCCCGCCTGGCAGAGGTTGCGGACGGCGAAGAAGTTCGCGGCCTGCCCGGAACTCGTCAGGATCGCCGCGACGCCCCCTTCGAGCGCGGCGATCTTCTTCGCGACCGCATCGTTCGTCGGGTTCGCGAGGCGCGTGTAGAAGTAGCCGGACGCCTTCAGGTCAAAGAGGTCGGCCATATGCTCGGACGTGTCGTACTTGAAGGTCGTCGTCTGGTAGATCGGGACCTGGCGCGCTTCGCCGCACTTCGGGCTCCAGCCGCCCTGGACGCACAACGTGTCGATTTTCATGTTCAGTACTCGCTTTCTTCGATGTCGGCCATCTGCAGCTCGCGCAGCTGCCGGGCCTGTGAGAGGGCAATGACGCCGAGGACGACCAGCGCCACGGACAGGACAACGTACCCGGCGGAAATCGCCCATGGCCGCCAGTTCCACGGATCATCGCCAATGACGCGATACGGGCGAATGCCCTGCTTGCGCAGCTTCGCGTAGGCGTCCGCCCGATCGCGCGCGGCGATTTCGCCCGTGCGATTGACGTTCTGACGGTCCTGATAGAGGTACGTGTAGTTCAAGATTGCGGTATTATAGCAAAAACCCCCGCACAAGCGGGGGGAGATTTGCTATAATATGCGCCGTTTGAACGCCCCTTCGGACTGTAGCTCAGCTGGTAGAGCACGACACTTTTAATGTTGGGGTCGCGGGTCCGAACCCCGCCAGTCCGACCACGATAACCGCGAAAGCTTACGGCAGCCTGTCAAATACTGGAAGTTATGCGCATTCAAGTTCGCGCGCCCGAACGGGAGTGCTGACAAAAGCGCTGACACTTTCGAAGGAAGGCAGGGCAAGGTCGTCCTCACGTTCCCCTTCTCCGGCAAGCGCATCCCCGCCGACTGCCCGCAGTCCGTCGCCGCGTCCGCCGCGTTCCGCCTCTGGGACGCGCGGGTCGTGAAGACAAGGGACGACGGACGGCCCATCTTCACCGTCAGCGAGTTGTGCGACAGGTGGGTGCGCCTCGCGGACAGCATACTTCCCCGCGTGGTCGGCGACCGGTGGGACACCCACGCCTACGCCCGCGCGATAGCCCGCGTCTGCGAGGAGGCGGAGATCGCGCACTGGTCGCCGAACCAGCTGCGGCACACGTGCGCGACGGAGGTGCGGCGGCGGTTCGGGCTGGCGGCAGCGAGGGCCGTGCTCGGGCACTCGTGCGGCATGCGCGTGACCGACCGCTACTCGTTCGAGGCCGCCGAGGACGAGGCCCTGCGCGACGCGACCCCGGCCATGCTCGCGCTCGGATGACCGCCCCGCGAGGCGAATAACGAAATGTAGAGAAACACGAAAAACCTATTTTCCCCATTGACGGGTTTGAAGAACCTGTGCTATAATACGCGCCACCATCGCGCGCACATCCACGCATGGTACCAAGGCCAAGAGGCGACGTTCGACATTCTTTCGCGCAAGAAGATCCGCGGGGATTTTCCCCAAGACCAGACATACCACGTGCAGTCGTTCATTGCCGACTACGAAGCAGAGCTTCTCGCCAACTGGGAGACCATCAACAGCGAAAGCGGGACGTTCTTCAAGATCGATCTCCGCAAGTGAGGGAACTATGAAAGGCTACGAGCTGATTCGAGCGGCAAGGGCAATCGACGACCACCGCGTCGCCGTTGTCTTCGTCAACGGCGAGCGCGGCGTCTTCGACTGCGCACCCTATCTCAAGATGGGCTACTACAAGCCGCTGACCAACCCCGCGATATTCAAGTGCGTCCGAGTTTCCCACGGCTGGCTCAACTGGCCAGGCGACATCGACGTCGGCGCCGACGACGTGTGGGACGAGGCGGTGAGGGACAAAGAGGCCTGATTAGGCGTGAGTGGCGGGCGTTGGGCGCGCCCTTCCGCGCCTTGGCGGATTGCGCGCCACAAGGAGATTGTGCGATGAGCAATATGCCAGACCTAAACAAGAAGTTTGTTAACTCACTACTTCCCCTTGAACTTGTTGCAAAGATCAGGAAAGAAGCCGCATTGCGCAAGATGTCGACAACCGAGTTTATAGCTTGGGTTCTCGATCGGCAACTTGAGAGCATTGAATTAACCTCAGATGATTACGAATGGATTGCGGGAGAAGTTCGCAAGAACGAAACGAGACGAAAGGGAAGGTAAGAGCATGATGATAAGCGTAAAAATTCCGATGACGAAAACGCGCGCCATTCGTCTATTTAAGGTTTTGAACGCGCGAAATACGACGATTGATTTTCTTTTGGCCGAGGGTTTGAATAACCTCGCGACCACGCGCGCACAGGAAAAAGGATATTTTTTGCCGAAGGGTTTGATAACCCTGGCGCGCGCGTCGGCTTCGGGCGGCGGCTGCTCGACCACATTGAGAAGGGACACCTCAAGGGCGACGCGGACGCGCGGAAGACACGTCTCGCGTTTGCAGTCGCGACGGTTACGAGGCCCGATGCGGTGGAGCGGAACCACAGGGCGATTCCTGGGAGAACGGCCTATGCCAGGGCGTTCGACGACTTCGGCATCCTCGTGGTCTCTGGGAAGGGCTCGGACGCGGTCGAACAGGTCTTCACCGTCGTTCCGAACAGAAAGGGGAGACGGCGAAGGGAAGGTTAGGAGGCCTTGCCGGCTGCCTCCGCCAGGGCTGCGGGTACTGGTGCTCGGACCGATTCCCCGCCGTCGCCGCGTATTGTACCAAAACGGCGGACGCGCGGCAAGCGGACGGCGGCGTTTGAATGTGCGGCCGTCTGCACGGGGACACGCCGACACCCGTGCCGGACGGCAGAACGCCGGCGCAAGACCCACACGCCGGGGACGCGGCGCGAGAAAAAGAAGGAGGAAGACACGCATGACGCTGAAGGAGACGCTGGCGAAGATCGCCAAGGGCGAGCAACTGTCCGACGAGGAGAGGAAGTTCCTGCTCGAATACGACGAGCAGAGGCAGATCGACGCGGCGGCGGCGGCGGCCCGGAAGAGGGCGGACGCGGAGGCGAAGGAGGCGAAGGAGGCCCTTGCCAGGCTGCAGGGCGAGTTCGACGACTTCAAGTCCAGGAACGACCCCGCCAAGAGCCAGGACGCCACTGCGAAGCTGATGCAGCGGATCGAGCGGCTGGAGGCGGCCAAGGCGGCCGCCGAGGCCAGGAGCGCGGCAATGGAGCGCACGGCGAAGGTTCGCGAGCTGGAGAAGAGCGCCAGCCGCCGTCCGGCTGCTCCGTCTGCGGAAAGCCCGCAGTTTTAATGTTGGGGTCGCGGGTCCGAACCCCGCCAGTCCGACCACCTCATCCCACACTTATGTCAGGCGTTCGAGGATGCGGGACGCAAACGCCTCGAATTCGGGAATCTCAATCAGCTCCGCCGCGCCCGCGTCAATGGCGGACGCAAAGGACGGATCGATCGGCATCCGCACCGACTCGGGAATCGCAAACCGCTTCGCCAGAGCCTCGGCCTTCGACGCGCCAAAGACCTCGATGCGCTTGCCACAGTCCGGACACGCCAGATAGCTCATGTTCTCGACGAGTCCGAGAACGGGCTTCTCCATCAGCTGCGCCATCTTGACGGACTTCGCGACGATCATCTCCACAAGATCCTGCGGCGTGGCCACGACGACGACGCCCGAAACGGGCAGCGACTGGAAGACCGTCAGCGGCACGTCGCCCGTCCCCGGCGGCATGTCGACGAACATCACGTCCAGCTCGCCCCAGTGGACGTCCGTCCAGAACTGCTTCACGCAGCCAGCAATGACCGGCCCGCGCCAGACGACAGGATCGGACGGATCCTCGACGAGCATGTTGAGGGAGATGAGCTTGATGCCGCCGTTCGTCATCGTCGGCTCGATGCCGTCGTCCGACTTGTAGCTCGCGCCCGAAAGGCCGAAGCCCTTGGGAATCGACGGCCCGGTGATGTCCGCGTCGAGGATGCCGACCCGAAGGCCGCGCTTCATCGCCGCGACCGCGAGCATCGTCGTCACGAAGCTCTTGCCGACACCGCCCTTGCCGCTTGCGACGGCGATGACCTTGCCGACCTTCGAGGCCGCGTTGAGCGGCGCGGCAAAGCCGGCCGCGCCCTTCCTTTCCGAACAGTCCTTGCCACAGGTCGAGCAGTCATGCGTACAGGTTTCCGACATTCAGTCCCCCTCTCGTTTTGCCTTTGTCTTTGGATGATGGTACTCGTGGAAAATCCAGCCGAACACCTCCAGCCCGACAAGGGAGAGGACGGTCGAGGCGATGCCCACGGCATAAAGCCCGGCGGCAATTGCCATGCCGATGCCGGCGGCGACCCAGATGCCCGCCGCCGTCGTCAGCCCGTGCACGGCATGCTTGTTGACCATGATGGACCCGGCGCCGATGAAGCCGATGCCGCTGACGATCTGCGCGGCGACGCGCGAGGGGTCGCCCTGCCCGTCAAAGCCGTAGCGCGAGACGATCATCATCAGCGCCGCGCCGATGGCCACAAGAAGATGGGTGCGCGTCCCGGCGACCTTGGCGCGATACTCGCGCTCGGCCCCGATCAGCCCGCCCAACAAGCCCGCCAGCAGAAGCCGCAAGATCAAGACAGATGTTTCCGACATGGACGACATTATACCAAAACCGTCACGGCACACGGACGACACGCCCGTCAGTGCCGGCGCGCGGCGGGAGACATCCCCGTCAGGAACTTCGAGACGCCGACGAGCGCGCAGGTGAAGAGAAGCATGAGCGTCGAGAGCGCGAAGACGCTCGGCAAGTTGCGCGAGTGCTTCGTCATGGAGCTGACATACGTCGGGAACGTGTTCGTGCCCGCGCCGTTCACGAACGACGTGATGACGACGTCGTCAATCGAGAGCGTAAAGGCCAGAAGCCCGCCCGCGACAATACCGGGCAAAAGAATCGGCAGCTCGACCTTGAAGAACGTGTACCACGGGCCCGCGCCCAGGTCGTAGGCCGCCTCGACGATGCGGTCGTCGAAGTCCTGAAGGCGCGCAAGGACGGTCATGACGACGTACGAGACGCAGAACGTCACGTGCGCGATGAGAATCGTCCAGAATCCGCAATCGACCTTCGCCGCGACGAACAGCATCAGAAGCGAAATGCCGATCAGGATGTCGGGCATCACGAGCGGCGTGTAGACGAGCGCGTGGTGGACGCTCTGAAGCCGCCCTTTCCAGCGGTGAAGCGCGAGCGCGGCCGTCGTGCCGAGGACGCACGAGACGACCGTCGCGAGACCCGCAATCGTGAGCGAAAGCCAAAAGCTCTCCAAGAGGGCCTTCACCGCGTAGCTGCCCGCAAAAATCTGATTGTACCACTTCGCCGTCAGTCCGAGGAAACGCCTCTGCGCGTCGAAGAAGCTCATCGCCGTGCCGTTCGGGACGAACCCGTAGGCAACGACGAGCAGAATCGGCACGTAGAGGAACGCGAGGACGAAGCCGAGAACGGCGACGGAGAAAAGCGAACGCTTCATCGGCCGCCTCCCGAAACGAGAAGCCGCGCCGTCTGCGCATCCAGCCGCTTGCGGTCACGCGCGTCCTGCCGCTTGCGCCACCACATCGCCAGCGCGAGCGGCACGAGAACCGAGACGGCCATCAGCGTCGCAAGCGCGCTCGCATGAGGGATGTTCCGGTTCTGAATCGCGCGCATGAAGATCTTGTTGCCAATCAGCACGCAGTCCGTGCCGCCGAGCATCTGCGGAATGACGTAGGAGCCGACGGCCGGGATGAAGACCATGAGAATCGCCGAGACGACGCCTTGCCGAACGCCGGGAATGAAAATCTTGCGGAAGGCATAGAAGTTCTTCGCGCCGAGGTCGCGCGCCGCCTCCAGAAGCGCGAAGTCGAACTTCTCCGCCGCCGAGTAGATCGGCATGATCGCGAACGGCAGAAACGAGTAGACCGACACGAGGACGACCGCCGCCTCGGAGTCGAGAATCGTCGAACTCGCGGGATCGACAGACCCGGCGGACGCGAAGCCGATCCAGACAAGGAACTGCTGGAGAAAGCTCGGCAGCCAATCGAACAGCCACTCGCGCGTCCGCAGCCAGACGAGATAGCACGCCTGAAGCCAGCCGTCGGGATGAAGCATCGTCTTCCACGCGAAGACCCGCACGACGAAGCTCGTCCAGAACGGCAGCATGATCGCCCCGGCGACGACCGCCCGCCACTTCGGGCTCATACGGGCAATCGCATACGCACAGGGAAGCGCGAGGACAATCGACCAGAGCGTAATCTCAAAGGAAATCCGCAGCGTGTTCCAAACGATCGCCGGATAGTCCGGATCGACGAGTTCGCGCCAGGTCGCCATCGACCAGTCGCCGACGCCGCCCGACGCATCATGCCCGTGGAACGTGAACGCCAGGACGATGACCGCCGGCACCGCGAAGAAGAGCGCGAGCCACAGGAAACTCGGCGCCGTCACGAGCCACTCGGCCTTCCGCGACCGCAGCGGATTGTCGTTCTTCACTTCTTCAAGCCCCTTCCCGCCGCGCGCGCTCAGACCTTGATCTTGCCGGATGACGTGCGCGGGAACGGCGTCGCGCGCACGACGACCGTCTTCACGCGCTTGTAGACGGGAAGCGTCAGGTTCAGCTCGCCGATCGCGCGGCGAATCGCGTCCTCGGACGCCTCGCCGTACACTTCGGCCCGAATCTCGCGCGTCTCGCCCTCGCCCGAGACGACGGCCTCGCAAATGCCGGGCATCGAGAGGATCCGCGCCTCGATCTCCTCCGGCGCGACCTTCTTGCCGCTCGACAGGATGATCGTGCGCGAGAGCCGCCCCGTGATCCAGACATAGCCGTCCGCGTCAATGCGCCCCACGTCGCCCGTGTGAAACCAGCCGTCCGCGTCAATGACCTGCGCCGTCTTCTCCGGCATCTTGTAGTAGCCCTTCATCACCGCCGGCCCGCGCAGGAGAAGCTCGCCCGACTCGGAGACCTTCGTCTCCAGGGACGGACACTGCGCCACGCGGCCCGCGCATCCGGCCTGCGGCGCGACCGTCGACGGGCCGACCGAAAAGATCGCCGTCGTCTCGGTCAGGCCATAGGCCCCGAACACCTTGACGCCCTGCGCCGCCAGCCGCTCGTAGGCACACGGCGACATCGGCGCGCCGCCGACGAGAATCCAGTCAATCGGCTGTCCGAGCGCCGCCTCGGCCGTCGCGCCGCGCTGCGCAATCTTCTTCGAGAGCAGGTCGGCCAGCGCCGGCACGAGCGCGAGGATGTTTACGCGGAAACGCTCCACGGCATCGTAGACGCGGCGGAAGTCAGGACAGACGCCGAGCGCGACGCCCTGGGAGAGGAAGAAGTACGACGCGCAACAGCCATAGATGTGGTGAAGCGGCAGCAGCATGAGCGAACGGTCGCCCGGCTTCACCGCAAGCGACGCGGCATACGACGCGACGAACGCCTCGATGCCGGCAAGCGTCAGCTCCGCACCGCGCGGCTCGCTCGTCGTGCCGCTCGTGAACATGATCATGGAGACGCGCGACGTATCGACCTCGTCCGCGTCCCAGACGCATTCCTGCGGCTGAAGGAGGCCGCGAACCTTGTCGAGGAACCGCTCCGTCTTGATCGAACCGAAACCGCCCGTCTTGAGGTCCGGACAGAGCGCGCGCACCGCGTGCGCCTTCTCGCAGTGGAGGGCCGAATAGACGAGGACGCTTGCGTCGGTGAAGCGAATGCGCGCGGCGATCTCCTCCGGCGTCAGGTTCACGTCCATCGGAATCACCGTCGCGCCCGCGAACATGATCGCCGCGTGCACGACGAACCACTCGTAGGAGTTCTCGCCGAGAAGCGCGACCTTCTCGCCCGGCGAGTAGCGGCGCACAAGCCGCACGACGAGGTCGATGTCGTCCGTGAACTGCCGCCAGCTGATCGGCAGCGACCGGTCGCCCGACGTGACGAGGAACGCGGGCGCGCCCGGCTGCTCCACGCGCAGGCGCTTGAACGCCTTGAACAGCGAGAAGCCCCCCTCCGTCGCGTACGTTCCCCGCACCTCCTCCCACGTGCGCGTCGAGAAGAAGCGCGCGATCGCCGTGTCGTACTCGGACGTGTGGGCGAACGCCTTCTTCATGAGGCGGAAGCGCGTGTCGAGGCCCAGCGTGCCGCCGTGCGCCGCCAGCTCGTTGACGAGACCGGGATAGTCGAGCGGATCTGTCACGGACGCGACGCGCAGGTAGTTCTTCGCCGACGCGCGCACCATGCACGGCCCGCCGATGTCGATGTTCGTGCGCGCCATCTCCGGCGTCACGCCCGCCTTCGCGACCGTCTCGCGGAAGGGATAGAGGTTCACGACCACCATGTCGAACGGATGCGCCGAAAGCCGCCGCAAGTCCGCCTGGTGCGCGTCGTTGTACGTCTCGGACAGAAGGCCGAGGTAGATCTTGAAGTCGAGCGTCTTCACGAGACCGCCCTGCATCTCCGGCTGGCCCGTGTAGTCGGAGACCGAGACGAGCGTGTCCGCCGCCGCGTCGCCGAGAATCTCCTTCACCTTCGCGTAGGTGCCGCCCGTTGAGTAGATCTTCACGCCCGGACACGCCTTCACGAGGGCGGGCACGAACGCCTCCAGCCCCGTCTTGTCCGAGACGGACATGAGGACGTTGCGCACGCGGACGCGGTTGTCGATGCGGGTGACAATGTTCAGCGACATGGTTTCCTCCGAAGGTGAAGTCAATTTCGGAACATTATACCAAAATCCGAACGGCTCAGTAGGAGACCTTGAGGGAAAGCCCGCCCCAGAGAAGATCGCGCGGATAGGACTCGCCCGCGTTCTCGCCGAAGCAATAGTCGCCGCCCTGCTCGCCGATCGCGTCGCGGTAGGGCTGGCTCAGCACGCCCGTGTAGGCCACCGTCGCGCCGACCGAGAGCCAGTCCGTGACGGCATACGTCAGGTAGACCTTCAGCGTCGTTCCGCCGAACCCGCCCGACGCGCCGTCGTAGTCGTCATACGTCTCGTCCTCGTCCGCATGGTAGTACGCCCCGCTCGCCGTGCCGCCATACAGGAACGAGAGATAGCGGCCATCGCCGAAGTTCACGTTCCAGTCCGCGCCCACGGTCAGCGCGTCGCACAGCTCGAACTCCTTGTTGAAGCCCAGCTCGTAGTGGAGCGCCTGACGGCACGAGCCGAAGTCGTCGTACATCCAGCTCGCCTGCCCGTAGACGTCCACGAACGGATTGGCGAGCGTCGCCTTCACGTAGACCTCGCGCGTGTCCGGATAGTCGGAGCTCAGTTCGCCGCGCACGCCCTGGTAGGTGTACCAGTCGTGGCCAAGTTCAAGGTCCAGCGACCAGTCCTCGTCCTCGCTCGACCAGACCGTCGCGCCCACGTGGACATTGTAGTCCGTCTCGTCCAGCCCATGACGGTAGATCGCGCGGCGACGATCCGTGAGGCTGTAGTTCTGCCAGATCGAGAACCCGAACCAGAACGGCTCGAACGCCGTCACGGCGGCCCAGACGCACGGCTGCATGACCAGCTCGTCCGTCTGCACGGCGTTGCGCCACACGTAGGCGCTCATGAAGTCGAAGTCAAAGCCCGCCTCAAAGAGCGCAGTCTCCTCCGCCTCGGCGGACTCGGCCGCCACGCGATCGGCTTTCTGGGAATCCTCCGCCGAAGCAGCGGAGAGCGAAACGGCGCAAACGGACGCCGCGACAACTGTCATCAACTTGTTCATAGGTTTCCTTTCACAACCCGGGTGAACCCGTCAACTACACATTATCTGACCCCACGCGGGGCAAACGGGTGCGAAGTATACCATACGCCGACACGTCCCCGCAACCCCAGTCCGACAGCTTCTTCCACAATCTGCGAAAAAAGAAAAACCTCGCTTTCGCGAGGCTTTCAGTGGAGGTGGGAAGCGGAGTTGAACCGCTGTAAGCGGATTTGCAGTCCGCGACCTAACCGCTCGGCCATCCCACCACGAGCAAGTGGCGCGTAGTATAGCAAAAACGGCGGAGCCTCGTCAAGCGGGCTCGAACTCGGCCTTGCCGACGCCGCAGACGGGACATGTCCAGTCGGACGGCAAGTCCTCGAACGCCACGTTGTCGTGTTCGGCCGGATCGTAGACCCAGCCGCAAACCTTGCAGACGTACTTCTTGTTCATGAGTTCCCTCGCTTTCGTTTGGCGCGGCAGGACAGCCCGGCCGCCGACGCCGAATAGTTTACCAAAAAACGCCGCCGCGCGTTCGCTGTCCAACAACGCGCCAAGCGCCCGCCGCCATCACCCCGCCGCCTGGACGGCCGTCATGGCGACCGTGTTGACGATGTCTTCCGTCGAGCAGCCGCGCGAAAGGTCGTTGCACGGCTTCGCCAACCCCTGAAGGACCGCAAAGCAGCTCGCCCCGCCGATGCGCTGCGTCAGCTTGTAGCCGATGTTGCCCGCCTGCAGGTCTGGGAAGACGAGGACGTTCGCCCGTCCGCCGACAGGGCTGCCCTTCGCCTTCAAGGCCGCGACCTCCGGGACGAGCGCCGCGTCAAGCTGGAGTTCGCCATCCAGCAAGAGGTCAGGCGCAAGCGCGCGCGCCATCTCCGTCGCCTCGCAAACCTTGTCCACGAGCGCGTGCTTCGCGCTGCCCTTCGTCGAGAACGACAGAAGCGCGACGCGCGGCTCGGCAATCCCGCAGAGCGTCCGCGCCGTCTCCGCCGCCGCAACGGCGATGTTCGCCAGTTCCTCGGCGTTCGGACAGGGGTTGACGACGCAGTCGGCATAGACGAGCAGACCGTCCTCGCCCAGATCCCGATTCGGACACTCCATCAGGAAACTCGACGAGACGAGCTTCATGCCCGGCTTCGTCTTGATGACCTGCAACGCGGGACGCAGCATGTCGCCCGTCGAGTGAACGGCACCCGAAACGAGTCCGTCCGCATCGCCCGCCTTGACCATCAGGATGCCGAAATACATCGGGTCGGCGACGAGTTCCGCCGCCTTCGCCTCCGTCACGCCCTTCGCCTTGCGCAGCTCGAAGAGCGTCTGCGCATAGGCCACCGCCTTTTCGCTCGTCGCCGGATCGACGAGATCGACGCCCGAGAGATCGACGCCCTTCTCCGCCGCGACCGCGCGGATCTTCGCGGGATTGCCTAGAAGGACCGGCTTCGCCAGTCCCTCGCGCACGATGTCCGCCGCCGCCGCGACCGTGCGTGGCTCGTCGCCCTCCGGCAGGACGATCGTCTTCATGTTCGCCCGCGCCTTGCTCCGAATCTTCTCGATCAAGTTCATGTCGTTCCTTCCTTTCACTTCGCTCTACAAATCAATGTCGCCGAAGCCGCCCCAGACGTTGCGGCCCGTGTACCGGTTCGGCGTCAGCTCGCCCGCGAGGACGCGCAACGCCGGATACGCCATCGCCTCCTGCTCCATCTCGCCGGGATACGTCGCGATCGGCGCAATGAAGCCGCAGCGGCGACGGATGCCCGCCTCGACGTCCGGGAAGCGCAGCAGCCCGCCCGTCAGGAGAATCGCGTCCACCTGTCCGCAGAGGACGGCCGACATCTCGCCGATCATCTTGCAGACCTGATAGATCATCGTCTGCCAGACGAGCGTCGCCTTGCGGTCGCCCGCATCGACCTTCGCGTGGATGAAGTCGGAGTTGGACGTGCCGAAGAGATCGACGAAGCCGCCCGCGCGCGAACAGCGAAGCCGCACGTCATCGATGGAATGCGCCTCGATGTAGTCGAGCAGCTGCAGGACGGGCACCGAGCCGATGCGCGTCGGCGTGAAGGCCCCTTCGCCGTCGGCGCCCATGTTGCCGTCCACCATCCGCCCGTGGTCATGCGCGCCGACGGTGACGCCGCCGTCGATGTGCGCGACGATGAAGTTGCAGTCCTCGTAGCGGCGGCCCATCTTCTCGGCATGGTACTCGGCGACGGCCTTCTGGTTGAGGACGTGCGAATGCGGCGTCCGGTAGACGCCCTTGATGCCCGTGAGCCGCGCGAGCTCGCCGTACTCGTCGACGTTCGTCGGATTGAGCGTGTAGGCGGGCTTGCCGTACGTCTGCGCGAACGTCCACGCGAGCATGACGCCAAGCTTGGCGGGATGCTCCGAGCCGCCGACGCCGGCGACCGTGTCGTCATAGAGCCTCTGGTCGATGACCGTAATGCCGCCCGGCTGGGTGCAGGCGCTGCCGCCGCGACCGACGAAGGCGTCAATCGCCTTCGGGTCGACGCCCTTCTCCTTCAGGAGAGAGACGACGAGGTCGTAGCGGAACGCGAGCTGGTCGTTCACGTGCGCGAACTTGAGCAGCACGGACGAATCATGGAAGACGCTCTTCTCGAAGACGGCCCGCCTGTCCTCGAACAGGCTGACTTTGGTCGAGGTCGATCCGGGATTGAGGACGAGTATTTTCATGGCCGAAACTGGCTCCGTTTCCGTCAGAACGGCATGAAGACGATGCCGTAGATCGAGGCCGGCTGTCCGTTCAGGGCGCGCAGGCCGTGCTTGACGACGGCATTGTAGTAGGCCGTGTCGCCGGGCTTGAGGACTGTCTTGTCGTTGCCGTAGGTCAGCTCGACCTCGCCCGCGAGGCAGATGATCAGCTCCTCGCCCTCGTGCGACGAGACCTCGTCCACGCCGTTGGCCTCGAACTCGATGCGGAACGGGTCCATGTGGCGGTCGGGCTTGCCGAGCGCGAGCGAATGCGACGAGTAGCCGAGCGTGTTCACGCCCTCGCCCGCGACCTTCGCCGATGCGATGTCCGCCGCGCGCGTGACGATCGGGTCGGGCTTGAACTGGTCGTCCATGAACGTGCCGAGACGCTGGCCGAGCGCCCGCGAGATCTTCGTCAGCACGCCCAGCGCGGGCAGAACCTCGCCCTTCTCGATCGCGTTGATCGTCGCCTCGTCGACCCCGCTCTTCTTCGCGAGGTCGCACACGCCCATGTCAAACTTCTCGCGATACGTGCGAATTCGCTCGCCCACCTTGTTTTCCGTGTTCATTTCTTCGTTCTTTCTTTTGCCTTGAGATTTTGATTCGTTCCTTGCCCCTTACGCCTCCGGCCACAGCTGGGCGGCCATCTCGCGCAGCTTGTACTTCTGGATCTTCTGGCTCGCCGTCATCGGGAAGACGTCCAAGAAGTGGACGTACTTCGGAATCTTGAACCAGCTGATCTTGTCCTTGCAGAAGACCGCGACGTCATGCTCCGAGATCTCGGAACCCGCCGAGCGGATGATGAACGCCGCCGGCTGCTCGCCGTACTTCTTCGAGGGACAGCCGACGACAGCGACGTCCTGGACGCCCGGCATCGTGCCGAGGAAGTCCTCGACCTCCTTCGGCGAGATGTTCTCGCCACCGCGAATGATCAGGTCTTTCAGACGCCCCGTGATGTAGTAGTAGCCGTCCGCGTCCATCTTGCCGATGTCGCCCGAATGGAGCCAGCCGTTCTTGTCGATGCACTTCGCCGTCTGCTCCGGCATCTTGTAGTAGCCCTTCATCGTGTTGAAACCACGGCAGCAGATCTCGCCGTCCTGCCCGATCGGCGCAATCTCGCCCGAATCGGGGTCGATGATCGCGACCTCGATGCCAGGGAGCGCCTGGCCGATCGTCTGGCACTTGCGCACGATGGACGTCTCGAAGTAGCGCGTCATCGTCATCACCGGGCCGGACTCCGTCAGGCCGTACGGATTCGTGATCTCGCGCATGAACATCTTGTCGTTCGCCTGCTGCATGCGGTGCGTCGGACACGCCGAGCCGGACATGATGCCCGTGCGGAGCGAGCGGAAGTCGAAGCGGTTGAAGAGCGGATGATCCAGCATCGCGATGTACATCGTCGGCACGCCGTACGTCGCCGTGCACTTCTCGCGCTCGATCGAGGTCATCACCTGCACGGGATCGAACTTCTCGAGGAAGACCATCGTCGCGCCGTGGTTGACGCAGCTCATCACGCCCAGGACGCAGCCGAAGCAGTGGAAGAGCGGCACGGGGATGCAGACGCGGTCGCGGCACGTCAGGTTCTGGCACGCGCCAATCCAGAAGCCGTCGTTCGCGATGTTGCGGTGCGTGAGCTGCACGCCCTTCGGGAAGCCCGTCGTGCCCGACGTGTACTGCATGTTCACGACGTCGTTCACGTCCACCGTCGCCTGCCGCGCGAGGTAGTCCTCCTGCGAGACTTCGCACGCGAGGGACTTCACCTCGTTGAGCGAGTACATGCCGCGATGCTTCTCGCCACCGAGGAAGAACACGCGCTTCAGGTGCGGATAGTTCGCGCTCTTCAGCTCGCCGCGCGGACACTCCTTCAGCTCCGGCACCAGCTCGTTGATGACCTGCACGTAGTCGCAGTCGCGGAAGCCGTTGATGACGAAGAGGTTCTCCGCGTCGGACTGCTTCAGCGCGAAGTCCATCTCGTGCGACTTGTAGTTCGTGTTCAGCGGCAGCAGAATCGCGCCGATCTTCGCCGTCGCGAACATGAGGACGACCCAGTGCGGCACGTTCGTCGCCCACAGGGCCACCTTTTCGCCGCGCTTGACGCCCAGCGCCATCAGGCCCTTCGCGACGAGATCGACCTCTTCGCCGAACTGGTACCAGGTCAGGCGGTAGTCACGGTCGGCGTAGACGACGGCGTCGTTCTCGCCGCAGCGCGCAATCGTCTGGTCCAGGAGCTGGCCCAGCGTGTACTCGCGGGTAATCGGCAGGTTGTGCCACGGCACGCCCGTCGAGACGGACTGGGTGAACGGCGCGGTCTTCGGGGCCGTGCCAAACGGATCGGTGAGCTTGAATGGCTTGTTCATGGTTTTTGTCGTTTTGAGTTGTCGTTAGGTGTTAAGAATGGAAAGGTTTGGATGTTTGGAGGTTTGGGGGTTTGGGCGTTTGGGGGTTAAAGGCCGAGCAGACGCGCCGCGTTGCCGCCGAGGACGGCCTCCCAGTCCTCCGGCGCGCGGACGGACTTGACCCACGCGAGTTCCTCCGGATAGTGCGTCCACGGCCAGTCGGTCGCGAAGAGGATCCGCTCGCGCGGCCACGACCGCAAAAGCCGCATCTCCTCGTCCTTGTAGTGATCCAGCACGAGCGCGGACGTGTCGATGTAGGCGCCAAGCTCCAGCAGTTCGTCCGTCGCGTGCGGCGCGTAGCCCGCGCAGCCGCCCAGATGCGCGGCGATGAAGGCAAGCCCCTTCACGTTCCGGAGGAGCGTCGCGATTTCCGTCGGCCCGCAGGCGTCCGCGCGCCTCGGATAGCCAAGGTCGCGCCCCGCATGGCACTGGACGACAAGCCCCAATTCCGCCGCCTTGCGGAAAACCGGCCAGACGGCCGGGTCGGCGAGCGAGAAGTCCTGGTAGTACGGATGGAACTTGAGGCCCTTGATGCCGGCCTCCGCCACGTCGTCGAGATGGCGCGACCAGTCCGGATCCTTCGGGTGGACGGACGCGAAGGGAATGATCTTCCGCTGCGCGCGTTCGCCCGCCTCGCCGGACAGGATCGCCACCGACCGCCGCAGGATGACGTCGAACTGGCCGGGCTTCGTGGCGATCGGACACATGACCGCCTTGTCGACGCCCGCGAGGTCGAGATGGTCGAGATGGGCAACGAGCGTGCCGTCGCCGGAGGGCGTCAACCGCCCGTCCAGCGCACGGCACATACCGGTCATGGCACGCGCCGCGACGGACGGCGCGAAGTCATGAGAATGGACGTCAATGATCATACGCTTACAGCTTGTTGCGCTGGATCTTGCCGCTGATCGTCTTCGGCAGTTCGTCGCTGAAGACGACGATGCGCGGATACTTGTACGGCGCGGTGTGCGTCTTGACGTAGTTCTGCACGTCCTTCTTCAGCTCCTCCGACGGCTCCTGGCCGCGCACGAGCTTGATCGTCGCCTTGACGACCTGGCCGCGCACAGGGTCGGGCGCCGCCGAGACGCCGCATTCGAGGACGTACGGCAGTTCCATGATGACGTTCTCGATCTCCGCCGGGCCGATCCGGTAGCCGGACGACTTGATCACGTCGTCGGCACGGCCGACGTAGTGGTAGTAGCCGTCCTCGTCCTTCCACGCGAGGTCGCCCGTGTGGTAGACGCCGCCGCGCCAGGCCTCGTCCGTCTTTTCCGCGTCCTTGTAGTAGCCGAGGAAGATGCCGGGGTGGGCGTTGTCACGCGGCGTGCGGACGACGATCTCGCCGTGTTCGCCGGGCGCGACGGGCTGGCAGTCCTCGTCCACCAGCTCGATGCCGTAGTCCGGCACGGGCAGCCCCATCGAGCCGGGCTTGAGTTTGTCGCCCGCCAGGTTCGCGAGCGCGAGCGTCGTCTCCGTCTGCCCGAAGCCCTCGTAGATCTTGAGCCCGGTCACCTTCTCGAACTGCACGAACACCTCGGGGTTCAGGGCCTCGCCCGCCGTCGTCGCGTGCTTCACCGACGAGAAGTCGTACTTCGAGATGTCCTCCTTGATGAGCATGCGGTACATCGTCGGCGGCGCGCAGAACGTCGTGATCTTGTACCTCGCGAACATCGGCAGGATCTTCTCCGCGTCGAAGCGCGTGAAGTCGTAGGTGAAGACCGCGCCCTCGCAGAGCCACTGCCCGTAGAGCTTGCCCCAGAGCGCCTTGCCCCAGCCCGTCTCGGAGATCGTGAAGTGCAGGCCGTCCGGCTCGACGAAATGCCAGTACTTCGCCGTCACGTAGTGGCCGAGCGCATACGTGTAGCTGTGCAACGCCATCTTCGGATAGCTCGTCGTGCCGCTCGTGAAGAACATGAGCATCGGGTCGTTGCCACCCGGCGCGTCGCTCGGCCGCACGTAGACGGACGAGTAGCCGTGGATCTCGCTGTCGTAGGCGCGCCAGCCCGGCCGCTTGCCGTTGACGACGACCTTGACGAGGCTCGCGCCCAGTTCCTTCTCCGCCTCTTCCGCCTGCGCGGCCGTCTCGCCGTCCGCCGTGCAGAAGATCGCCTTGACGTCACCGGCCTTGAAGCGGTAGGTGAAGTCGTGCGTCATGAGCTGGTTCGTCGCCGGAATGACGACCGCGCCGACCTTGTGGCAGGCGAGGACGACCGGCCAGAACTGGTAGTGCCGCTTGAGGACGAGCATCACCTTGTCGCCCTTGCCGATGCCGAGCGCGTGCAGGTAGTTCGCCGTGCGGTTCGAGTCCTCCGCCATGTCCTTGAACGTGAAGCGCCGCTCCGTCATGTGATCGGAGACGTGCAGCATCGCCAGCCGCTCCGGGTCGCGCCGCGCGATCTCGTCGACGATGTCGAAGGCGAAGTTGAAACGCTCCATGTTCTTGAACGAGATGTGCTTCAGGCGGCCCTCGCCGTCCTCCTCGACGTCAACGAATCGCTGCACCGCCTTCGGCGCGACGACCGGCGTCGGCGGCCGGTGGAAGATCGCCTGCGCCGTCGGCAGGGCCTCCTCGTCGCCTTCGGTCGGCATGATCATCGCCATGAACGTGCAGGCCTTCCCGCCGACGGCGATCATGCCGTGCGGCACGGACGAGCGGTAGAACGCCGAATCGCCGGGATGCAGCGTCGCCTCGTGCTCGCCGACCTTGAGGCGCATCTCGCCGCTCAGGATGTAGTCGTACTCCTGCCCGCCGTGCGTCGAGGTGGCGATCGGCTTGTCCTGCAGCGCGGGATCGTAGTCGTACGTCACGAAATACGGCGTCGCCTGACGGTTGCGGAAGTTCGCCGCCATGTTGCGGATCTCGATGCCGGCCTCGCGCGCCGTCACGACGCCCGCACCGGCCCGCGTGACCTGCAGGTCCGCCAGCTTCGCCGTGTGCCCTTCGAGCAGCGCCATGAGATCAACGCCAAAGACAAGTGAACATTTATGTAGGAAAGAGAACGGAGGATCGCTCTCGGCCGCCTCGATCGCACGGCACTCCGCTTCCGTCACGCCCGTGCGGGACGCGAGCTCCGCCTGCGTGAGCCCCTCGATCTCGCGCATCTCGCGGACGCGCGCGGCAATCCCCTTCAAGGTTTCCTGAGTCTCGACCGTGTTCATTTCGTTTGATTCCTTCTTTGGTGTTTTGTGTTCGATTGTTTCTTAAACCAGAACGGCCCCTCTCGTTTCCGAGCGGGGCCGTTAGCGTACCTGATGTGATTTCCCTCACCTCAACGACAACCAACAACCCCGCGACTAATAATAATCGCGGCAATGTTAAGGCCAAGGTTAAGAAGAAGGTTTGTGTTCATTTTTGAGTTGTCTGCTTTCTCGCAAACGGCGCGTATGATACCAAAAACTCGCACACGCCGTCAAGGGGGCAAATCAAAAAAAATCAGTCCGCCGCAGATTGCCATGACTCTTATCCAAGAACTTCCTGCACCTTTTCCGCAATGCGGACGCGCTGTTGGTCTATCTGGTCCTGAATGCCGTCGCAAAATTTCTTAAGCTCAGCGCGAAGCCTGGCTTGTTCTGCCTTATTGCCTTCCCACCACAAGATGTAGTTCTGAATCGTTTTTACGATCCCGTTGCCGACGGACCCCCACCAGCGCATCTCCGGCAATACGTCAGGAACAATGGGTTTGCCAAATTGAAGTACGGAAGCAAAATTTCTCCCGTGTTTTGAACATTCACGAATCTCTTCACGAACTATTTTGGGGAATTCTTCTTTAAAGAATTCGCCTGCAAAAGCAAGACACTTTTCCCTTAGCGGACAAGTGTTTTCATTGTCGTCATATCTCCACTCTTGACGCTTGATCCACTTGTCAGCCCTCTGCCGGAACGCTTCTACCTTCTGCCGAGCAAGATAAATGCAACGAGACGGAAGTTGTGCTTTTATCGTCTCCTTGTAGTTTTTCAGAATCGCTTGCCTTAGCTCCGGAAACCCAAACTGCTTGATTTCATTACCATCACGTGTTTTTCTGCCAATACACGTTTCAATGACGTTTTCCGGCCGCAACTTCTCGCACTCAGAGCAAAGAACGTTCCGCAATGCCTCCGTGTCCTCTTCAAGACATTGATCCGCCTTCGTCAACGCGACGACTACATACAGATCATCCGCCAGCAATGACCGGATGACACTGACATCAACATCCTCTATTCGGTTTCCACCTGCATTCACGCAATACACGACGGCATGGAACCAGTCTTCTACCCTGTGCTTCAGATCGTGTTTTTCCTGGGTGTCCTTGAGCATTCGATGCCATTCCTCGACAGCGCCCGCTTCGAGTCCCCAGCTGTCGAACACGCGCACCTTAATGCCGTCGAGCGTCCCTTCCGATTCATGAATGCCCTTAGTGGTTACCGGTCTGCCTGTTCCCGTGTCAAACATCCGATTCCCAAGCAGGCTATTCAAAAGTGACGACTTCCCGACGCCGGTTTTCCCAAGGACGAGAAAATTACAGCCCTTGGTATTGGGGAGCACGGCAACCAACTCCTGTTTGATCTCCTTGACCGCCCCATCATCCCTGTAGAAGGAAAGAAAATCAATCGCCAACTGGATGTCTTCTTGCGGAAGTTTTGCAAGCTCCTGTTGACTGGCGCCAATCACCCTTCGCACCGTCCGCAGATCGTCAAGCGTTTGCGCAAGGCGTCGTTTAGGGAATGTCTCAATGCAGAAGTCCAGGAAATCCAAAAGCAACTGACGAATTGTGGGACAGGCTTCTTCGCGCTCTTTTAAGAAGACCTCCAGCTTCTTCTTCCAAAAATCACAATCCCACGATTGGGGGCAGATAAACTGCAGGCTCTCGCCGAAGACATCGATACGAATTTGCTGTAGCTGAGCTTTCAATTCGGAAAATTTCTTCTCGTATATCTCACTGGCCTTAAGGAAACCTTCCTTATGCCCTTTTCGTCCATGGTACACGGCCGCCGCAACGGGAATCATCGACACGACGATATCTGCAACCGCTTCACCTTTAGACCGACCTTTCATTACGCACTCCTATTTTGAATTGATGAGTTTTTCGAACTTGCCCTCGATAAAGCCCTTGCGGACTCTCTCGATGAAATCGACGCCGGTGACTAATTTGCATAACGCAACGGCATACCCGCCAAGATCAAGATTCCGTACATTACCGGTGCTCCAAACAAACGTCGCATTCGACAACGACGCAATGGCATTTGAATAAATCAGGATCTTCTTTGACCTGACTTTATACAACTTGATGTCACCGTCCAAACCGGGGTCGTAAAAAAGCCCATGCGCCATCGCGATAATCGTATTTATGGCGACTGCAACTGCCGCCTGCTTGCCCACCGTGAGGACATTGCTAAAATCGGCGCCGTATTCTGCAAGCTCAGAGGCCAACTTCGGTGAGAGCGCGCCAACAATCGGCAAAGGAAGCCCGTTCTTGGTATTCGCATCCGAGCGCAAATGCACAATCTCCTTCCCCAATGCGAGTGCGACCTTCTGCTTCCCCTCCACGCCCTGATTTATGAGCTTGTCGATCGTCGTTGAAAGAACTTTTGCCGTGTTAGCCCGATTGCCAAAGACATCTTGCATCCCGCCATTCTTTCGCTCTCCAGATTTAATGTGCCACGACTCAAAACGCCAATTCGTAAGCGTGGATGTCGCAATGTTGGCCGTTCCAATCACAAGTCCGACAACCGGGTCATGTCCAGGCGTCGTTGCCCGATGGCCTAACGAACCCCCGCCTTTCAGCGCGCCATTCGAGCCCACGTTCGCATCAAATGGAACCGGCTGACACAGAATCTCTTTAATGGAAGGATTGTAATACGAATGCGCCCTCGGATTCCCTTGGCGTTCCGCGACCTCATTCGCGATCGCGTCTTTTCCTTTGACTTCTCTTGCCCCCGCCTGATCATCGAGACGTTCTGGAAACGACGTCAGCAGGTACTGCCTCAGCATTTGCAAAGCCGTAGCCAAGAACAAAAAGCCCCAGTCGCGTTTTGTCAACTTGGTTTTCGCAGTGAATTCTTGACAGTATGCGTCGTATATTGCCGAGGCATCCCAGCAAACGGATTCGATGCGCGCGGCCTCATGGATCAGCCCGTCACAAACCCGTACGGCTTGTTCCCTTTTTTCCGGACTTAATTCGGGTCGTTTCATTTTCTGGGTCGTTTCATTTGACGAGCTTAAAACCGCTTTTCATCTTCCAGTTCGTTCCGGCATTCGACTTTTGCAACCACTCCTGTTTCAGAATTCGCTTTTTACAGCCACTCCTGTTCCAGAATGAGCGCGCCAAGGCCTCCCCCACCTGAAGATGGGCAAATAATAGCATTTTTTTTTGTTTGTCAACCCCGGAATGGAAGTTTTCGACTTTTTAATGACACGCTTCCAGCACGGTGCTTTTAAAGCAAAGAATCGAGACAACTTCGGGGACAGGCCCCACGGGGCTGTCCACTAATCTTCACGAATTCACACGAATTTTTCTCGCTTCTCGCAAATTCGTGCTATTCGTGTTGATTCGTGGACAACCCATCCCTGGGTATCCCTGGGGACAGGCCCCAAAACTGTGGGAAAACTGTGGGGACAGACCCCAAAGGGCTGTCCACTAATCCACACAAATTCACACGAATCCTGGCACTTTCGACAAATTCGTGTTATTCGTGTCAATTCGTGGATAGACTATCGTGGAGACCAAGCACGGGGGTGGGAGGGGCGGGACCACGAATTTCACGAATCTCACGAATGAAGGTGAGGGTGGTAATTAGCCACGAATTTCACGGATGGACACGGATTCGTGATCATTCGTGAAATTCGTGGTTAAACAAGACCCGGGTCAGCGGAAGATGACGAGGATGCCGGAGTCGGAGAGAAGGCTGAGCGTGTTGCCCGACCGCTCCAGACGCCACCGCGCCGCCCTGGTCGCCTCGGACAGGCGGAACTCCGTGCCCTTCGGGAACGCGCCGTCCGCCGCCACGAAAATCGGCCCGCCACGATACCGATTCCCCTTCTGCCGCAGGTTCTCCACGTCCGCGACGTCCACCGTGACCTGCGCGGGGAACGACACGCGCGCGTTCGCCGCGATGGACAGGCAGCCGCCGGCCTTCAGGTCGGCCGCGCGCAGCGTCCACGTCGCGCTCGCCACCGTCACCGCGCCGTTCGTGACGGCGGGCGTGCCGATGAGTTCGGACACCGCGAGCGGCGTGTACGGCTCGACGTCGTTGAGATCCAGCGTCGTCCCCGCCCCGAACGCCATCGGCCCGTCGAACGTCGCGCGATACGGCGTCGGATCGATCGCATCCTTCTCCGTCAGCGACCGCCGCAGGAACGAGCCGTCGCCCGGATCGACGAGCTTCACGTAGTTCGCCACATTCGTTTCGCACCGATGCTGCCAGTCCACGCCAATTCCGAAGTCTTTCGTCCACCCTTTCTCCGTGTTGTCCACTGGCCCACGATCAGCTTTATACCAGTTGTAGCAATAGACGGAAATGGGCTGCCAGCCGCTCGGCAAATCGACGGGCGGGTTCATGTAGAGATGATTCCAGTCGTGCGCATTGCCGCCGCCCTCAATCCTATTCTCATTGTCGTCGCCATTCACAACCGTCTTCCCCGCGATCGTCACTTTCACATAGCGGCACATCGACGAGATGAAGTTGCACCGTTTCGTCTCCCCTTCGTCATCAGGAATCCGAATGTAGCCCTTGTAGTCGTAGGACTGCACGTAGCTCGGATCACCCGGCTTCCCCGACCCGGAATAGGGCCACCAATGGTAGGCGGCCGAAACGCCTTCCGGACAGATTCCCCGATAGTACAATTGAACACCATGTCGCGCATACCACGTGTCCAGACCGCCCTCGGCCTCCGGGACGCGCGAGGCGAGGCGCAGCGTGCCGCCCGCAATCTCCGTCGCGCCCGTCACCACGACCGGACCCACGAGGTCGAGCGTTCCCGCGTCCGTCTTCTTCAGCGACGCCACCACCACGTTGTTCGTCAGCGGACGATGCTCATCGGCCGTCCCGCCATCGACAATCTTCGAATTGGAGACCTCGCCGTCCACGCGCCCCGCGCCGCGAACCTCCAGCGCCGGCAGGTCAAAGCGGTTGTTGGCGGCCAAGTAAAACGACGAGTTCCCGATGACGACCGGGCCGCCGTCCGCCGGCACGGCGCCGTTCGCGACGACGGCCACGCCGCCCGTCGGCCCGGCCAGGTTCGCCGGGTAGATGTTCGTCACGCCGCCCCGGAACGTGTTCGTCGGGCACGCCAGCTGCAGCCAGCCGCCATTCCCGCCCGTGAAGCCGCCCTCGCCCGACACGTAGCCGTCCAGCGTGATGCCACAATTCGGCTCGATCTTCGTCGTCACCGCGCCCTGAAGTTCGACCGGGCCAGACCACAGGTTCGGGAACTGCACCTTGCCCAACTCAATCGAACCAGCGTTAGACTTCAGATACGTGTTCGTCTCCATGAGCAAACGGTCTTCGAGCCTGTGCTTATTCGTCCACCAAAAACTCAGTCCGCTGCCCGCACGAACCGTCACCGTATGTCCACGGCGGACACCCGTCCCTTCCGCGAACCCCAGCTCCGCACCGTCCACATCAATGTCGCCGGGATTGGACACGCCTTCTTTTCCTATGGAGACAAAATGGAACGAGGCCCCCGACGCGCTCTTGACCTCGAGCCGGTGGC
>CAZWQY010000002.1:0-43474 GCA_964636295.1 uncultured Lentisphaeraceae bacterium
CCGGCGGGCGGCCATCCCCATGGGGATGGTGGCGGTGTGCTTTCTTCTTCGTGGACCGGCATGGCTTTCCCTCGTCTGAAACTGCGCCACGAGATGATACAACTTTCCTATTACCATTTGCGCGGGGTGCGCGCTTTGCGGGGTGGGCCGAGTTTTGCTATAATACGCGCAATATGAATTTGTTGAAGCTTTTGTTTGGAACGAAGAATGATCGCGAGCTGAAGAAGCTTTGGCCGATTGTCCGTGAGATCAACCGCATCGAGGAAGGCTACCAGAAAGAGAACTTTTCGGACGAGGACTTCCCGAAGAAGACGCAGGAGTTCCGCGACCGCCTGGCGAAGGGCGAGACGCTTGACGAGATTCTGCCGGAGGCATACGCGCTCGTGAAGAACGCCTGCCGCCACTTGCTCGGGACGACCGAGGAGGTCTGCGGTCACACGCTCACCTGGAACATGGTGCCGTTCGACGTGCAGCTCATCGGCGGCATCGTCCTTCACCAGGGCAAGATCTCCGAAATGCAGACGGGCGAGGGCAAGACGCTCGTGGCGACGCTGCCGCTCTACCTGAACGCGCTCGCCGGCAAGAACGTCCAGCTCGTGACGGTGAACGACTACCTCGCCCTGCGCGACGCGACGTGGATGGGACACCTCTACAAGTACCTCGGCCTCACGGTCGGGTGCATCCAGAACTCGATGGATCCGGAGGAGCGCCGCGCCCAGTACGCCTGCGACATCACGTACGGCACGAACAGCGAGTTCGGCTTCGACTACCTGCGCGACAACGGCATGGCCCAGCAGCCCTCGCAGGTCGTGCAGAACGGCCACAACTTCGCGATCGTCGACGAGGTCGACTCGATTCTCATCGACGAGGCGCGCACGCCGCTCATCATCTCCGGCCCGGCGACGATCTCGACGTCGCACATCTACGTCGAGCTCAATCCGCTCGTCTCGTCCATCGTCCGCGTGCAGACGGCGATGTGCAACGACCTCATGCAGGCGGCGAAGAAGGCGATTGACGCGGGCGACGTCAACGCCTTCAAGGAGAAGATCTACCAGGTCTACCACGCGATGCCGCGCCACAAGCAGTTCCGTCACCTGCTTGAGAACGCGGAGCTGCGCAAGCACCACGAGGACGTCGAGATGCAGATGCTCTCCGAGATGCGCAAGGAGCGCGCGCGGGAGCTGAAGGACGAGCTTTACTTCACGATCGACGAGCGGACGCGCGAGGTCTCGCTCACCGACAAGGGGTGCGAGAAGATTTGTCCGCAGGATCCGCAGATGTTCGTCCTGCCTGACCTCGCCGCGCAGATGTCGGCGATTGACGGTGACACGTCGCTCACCGACGCCGCGCGCATCGAGCGGCGGCGCGACGCCCAGGCGGCGTTCGCCGAGAAGTCCGACCGCGTGCACGTCGTGGATCAGCTTTTGCGGGCCTACTGCCTCTACGAGCGCGACGTCGAGTACGTCGTGCAGGACAACCACGTCTACATCGTCGACGAGTTCACGGGGCGCGTCCTGCCGGGCCGCCGCTGGTCGGACGGCCTGCACCAGGCCGTCGAGGCGAAGGAGGGCGTCGAGATCGAGAAGGAGTCGCAGACGCTCGCGACGATCACGATCCAGAACTATTTCCGCCTCTACAAGAAGCTCTCCGGCATGACGGGCACGGCCGAGACGGAGGCGCGCGAGTTCAAGGACATCTACAAGCTCGACGTCGTCTCGATTCCGACGAACCGTCCGGTGAACCGCATCGACGGCAACGACCAGATCTACCGCACGGAGCGCGAGAAGTTCAAGGCAATCATCGCCGACGTCGAGCGGCGGCACGCCCAGGGCCAGCCGATCCTGCTCGGCACGGTCGAGGTCGCGACGTCGGAAGTCCTCTCGCGCATGCTGAAGATCGCGCGCATTCCGCACGAGGTGCTGAACGCGAAGAACCATGCGCGCGAGGCGGAGATCGTCGCGCTGGCGGGCCAGAAGGGCGCGGTCACGATCGCGACGAACATGGCGGGGCGCGGCACGGACATCAAGCTGGGGGCGGGCGTCGCCGAGGTCGGCGGTCTGCACGTGATCGGCTCCGAGCGGCACGAGTCGCGGCGCATCGACCGTCAGCTGCGTGGCCGCTGCTCGCGTCAGGGCGACCCCGGCAGCTCGCAGTTCTTCATCTCGCTTGAGGACAAGCTCATGCGCCTGTTCGGGTCGCAGCGCATTTCGGGCATCATGCAGCGCCTCGGCCTCAAGGAGGGCGAGGTGATGGAGCACCGCTGGCTCAACCGTTCCGTCGAGACGGCGCAGCGGCGCGTCGAGCAGCAGCATTTCGCCGTCCGCAAGCGCACGCTCGAGTACGACGACGTGATGAACAAGCAGCGCTCGGTCGTCTACGAGCTTCGCGGGCGCGTCCTGAACGGCGACCCGAAGGCCGTCCACGACCTCATCCTCGACGTCATGAACGACCTCGTCCTCACGCAGGCCGAGCGGTATCTCTCCGACGAGAAGGACGGCTCGCTCGTCGATTTCATGAACTGGCTGGGCGTCACCTTCCCGATCACGGTGACGGAGGACGAGCTGAGCCCGCTCATGGGCCAGCCCGACGAGGCCGGCGCGCTCGTCATGAAGCGCGTCGAGGAGGCCTACGAGTCGAAGTGCGCGGGCGAAGACCCCGAGGTCCTGCCGCTCATGGAGCGCGGCGTCTTCCTGCAGGTCATCGACCGCGAGTGGCAGGACTATCTGCGGGCGATGGACGATCTCCGCACGGGCGTGAACCTCCGGGCCTACGGCCAGCGCGATCCGCTCATCGAGTACAAGAAGGAGGCGTTCGAGATGTTCGAGACGCTGATGACCACGATCAAGTCGAAGGTCGTCAGCGCCGAGTTCCGCAGCGCGACGGCGGCGCGTCTCCAGGCGGCGTTCAACCTGATGGCCCGTGCGCGCACGAACCAGGAGGCATTTGATTCGGTGGAGGAGACGGAAAGCGCGCCCGCGCCTCAGCGCGAGGAGGCTTCGGCCGCTTCCTCCGGCAAGACGATCGGCGACGTGTTCGCGTCGATGATGTCGAGTCCGATGGCGGCGCGCGCGGTTGCGCAGACGCCGCCGTCGGGCGCGCCGTCCGCGCCGATGGGATTTGCGCCTGCCGCGCCGGCTCGTCCGGCGGCGGGGCGGAACGATCCGTGTCCGTGCGGTTCGGGCAAGAAATACAAGAAATGCTGTGGAAAGGGGCTCGTGTAACATGACGACGGCAATTATCGTGGCGGCAGGAAAGTCGGAGCGCATGGGCGCGGACGTCGACAAGGCGTTCCTCTCGCTCGTGGACAAGCCCGTGGTGGCGTGGTCGCTTCTCGCGTTCGAGCGGTGTCCCGACATCGACCGCATCGTCCTCGTCGTCCGCAAGGAGCAGCAGCTCGCGGCGAAGGCGGTTGCGAAGATGTTCGGCATCTCCAAGCTCGACAAGATCGTGGCGGGCGGAAAGACGCGCGCCGAGTCGGTCGCGGCGGGCTTTGCCGCGTGTGACATCGACACGCGGGTGGTCGTCGTCCACGACGGCGCGCGGCCGCTCGTGAAGAGCGCGCTCGTCTCGGAGGTCGTCAAGGCGGTGAAGCGGTCGCCGTCGGTCGCCGTCGGTCGCCCGATGACGGATTCGGTCAAGCGCGTCGAGAAGGGCGTGACCGTCTCGGAGACCGTGCCGCGCGAGAAGCTTTGGACGGTGCAGACGCCGCAGGCCTTCCAGGTGAAGGATTTTCGCGCGGCCTACAAGGCCCTCGCCAAAAAGGACGTCACGGACGACAGCCAGGTGCTGGAGTTGAACGGCGTTCCGACGAAGATCCTTCTCTCGCTCGCGCCGAACGTCAAGGTCACCACGCCGGAGGATCTGCAGCTCGCCGCTGCGCTGTTGAAGTAGATGGACAAGCTCTTCGCCATTCTGGGGGACATCCACGCGAACCTCGACGCGCTTGAGGTCGTGCTGGACGACTGTCGCCAGCAGGGCGTGACGGACTACCTGTGCACGGGTGACGTCGTCGGCTACAACGCCCGTCCGCACGAATGCCTTGAGATTGTGCGCGGCCTTGGCTGCCCGATCGTGATGGGCAACCACGACTACTACGTCTCGACCGACAATCTCGACCTCGACGATTTCAATCCGCACGCGGCTGCCGTCATCGACTGGACGAAGCGTCAGCTTTCCGACGAGGAGCTGGCGTTCCTGCACGACCTGCCGTTCGTGGCGACGAAGATGGGCGTCACGCTCGTCCACGCGACGATGGATCATCCCGAAGGATTCGGCTACGTCTTCGACCATCTGCAGGCTGAGTCGAACTTCTTTCATCAGATCACGCCGCTCTGCTTCCATGGGCACACGCACTGTCCGATGATCTACGAGAAGCAGATGGCGGGCGTCTACCGCATCGACGCGCAGGACTTCAAGTTGCCGATCGGGCGCAAGTACTTCATCAACGTCGGCTCGGTCGGCCAGCCGCGCGACGGCGATCCGCGCGCGGCGTACGTCCTCTATTCGCCGAAGGAGCGGACGGTGCGCTTCCGCCGGCTCGACTATGATGTCGCGGCCGCCCAGGCGAAGATTCGCGAGGCGGGGCTGCCCGAACGGTTGGCCCAGCGTCTGGCGCTCGGACAGTGAGGCGCAGGTCGGTCGGCGAGCGGTCGGCCGGTTTTTGGTATACTATGCCGAAATTTTCAAGGAGAGAGAAAGCGGAATGAAGAAGTTTCTGAGTGCGAACGAGGCGGTCGCCCATGCGGCGGCGCAGGCGGGGTGCGTGGTGGCGTCGGCCTATCCGGGCACGCCTTCGACGGAGATTCTGGAGAACGTCGCGAAGTTCAAGGACACGATTCGCTGCGAGTGGGCGGTGAACGAGAAGGTCGCCGTCGAGACGGCCGTCGGCGCGTCGATGGCGGGCGCGCGCGCGCTCACGGCGATGAAGCACGTCGGACTCAACGTCGCGATGGATCCGCTCATGACGTTCACCTACGTCGGCCCGCTCGGCGGTTTCGTTCTCGTCTCGGCGGACGATCCCGGCATGCACTCCTCGCAGAACGAGCAGGACAACCGCAACCTCGCGAAGTTCGCGCGTGCGCTCCTCCTCGAGCCGGCTGACTCGCAGGAGGCCTACGACATGACGCGCGCGGCGTTCGAGCTGTCCGAGCAGTTCCGCGTGCCGGTGATCCTGCGCCTCACGACGCGCACGAGCCATTCGTCGTCGCTCGTCGAACTGGGCGACTTCAGCCCCAAGCCGCATCCGCTTCTGCCGTACGTGAAGGACATTCGCCGCAACATCCCCGTGCCGGCGTTCTCGCCGACCCAGCGGCTCAACGCGCAGGCGCGCACGGCGGCGATGGAGAAGGCGGCCTGCGCGTCGCCGTTCAACCGCGTCGTGCAGCCGGCGGCGGGCGTGACGGCCTCGGCGGCGGCGAAGGGCCTCGGCGTCGTGACGAGCGCCGTCGCCTACCAGTACGTGCGCGAGATTTTCCCGGACGTGCCGATCCTGAAGCTCGGCTGGACGAATCCGCTCCCCAAGGCGCTCGTTGCGGATTTCGCGAAGGGCGTGGAGAAGCTGCTCGTCGTCGAGGAGCTGGATCCGTTCCTGGAAGACCAGATCAAGGCGATGGGCCTTTCCGTCGTGCCGCACAAGACCGAGCTCAACATGTTCGAGCTGAACGCCGATCGGCTCCAGAACCTCCGCCACGAGATTTTGGGCGACGTGCCGGAGGCCAAGGCCAAGGTGGTTGACGAGACGCTGCCGCGCCGTCCGCCCGTCCTCTGCGCGGGCTGCGGCCATCGCGGCGTCTTCTACGCCCTCCACAAGCTGGGCGCGACGGTGACGGGCGACATCGGCTGCTACACGCTTGGCGCGTTTCCGCCCCTCTCGGCGATGGATTCGACGATTTGCATGGGCGCGTCGATCGGCAACGCCGCCGGCATGAAGAAGGCGGGCGTGAAGGGCCGCATCTGCGCCGTCCTCGGCGACTCGACGTTCTTCCATTCGGGCATCACGGGAATTCTCTCGGCCCTCTACAACGGCACGCCCGTGACGACGGTCGTCCTCGACAACCGCATCACGGCGATGACGGGCCATCAGGACAATCCGGGGACGGGCAAGACGCTGGCGGGCGACCCCGCGCCCGTGACGGAGATCGGCGACATCGCGAAGGCCTGCGGCTACCGGAAGGTCGTGAAGGTCTCGGCCGACGACCTCGCCGCGCTGGAGACGGTTCTGGCGGACGCGATGGACGGCGACGAGCCGGCGCTCGTCATCGCCTATGCGCCGTGCCGCATTGCCGCGAAGCTGACGAAGGAAGGGCTGTGCGCCACGGACGCGGCGAAGTGCAAGGCGTGCGGCGCGTGCTTCAAGCTCGGCTGTCCGGCGATCACGCGCGGCGAGGAAGTCGCGCCCGGCCGCTTCAAGATGCGGATCGACCCCGACCTGTGCGCGGGCTGCACGCACTGCACGCAGGTCTGCAAGTTCGGCGCGATCACGCGCATCCGCTAAAGGGCCGTCCGTGTCCGCCACGTGCTACGTCGAGACGTCGGACGGCGTTGTCCTGAATGTCCGCGCCCAGCCGCGTTCCTCGCGGGCGGGGCTGGACAGTCTGATGGGCGACGCGGTGAAGGTGCGTCTTCGCGCGGCGCCCGTGGACGGCAAGGCGAACAAGGAACTCGTCGAGACGTTGGCGGATGCCTTCGGCCTGCCGAAGGCGCGCGTCGTCTTCAAGGGGGGCGAGACGTCGAAGACGAAGCGCGTCCTGCTCGTCGGGCTTTCGGCTGCGGCCGTCGATTCCATTCTTTCCCCTCTCCAATGAGACAAGTCCCATCACATGAAATTCCCAATCGAACTTAAGCGTCCGCTCGTCGTCTTCGACCTCGAAACCACGGGCCTCTTTCCGCGCAAGGATCGCATTCTCGAAATCGCCGCCGTCAGGATGAATCCGGACGGGACGGAGGATCGGCTTGAGCATCTCGTCAATCCCGGCATTCCGATTCCCGCCGAGACGACGGCCATCCATGGCGTGGACGACGCGATGGTGAAGGACTGTCCGACGTTTGCGGAGCTGGCGGACGAGATCTACGCCTTTTTCGAGGGCTGCGACATCGCGGGCTTCAATTCCGACCGCTACGACATCCCGTGTCTGGAGGCGGAGTTCCTGCGCGTCGGGCGCAACCTCTCCGCCGCCATCGTCAACCGCGTCGACGTGCAGCGCATCTACCATCGCATGGAGCCGCGCGATCTGTCGACGGCCGTCCGCTTCTACTGCGGACGGGCGCACGAGGGCGCGCATGGCGCGCTGGCGGACGCCGTGGCGACGCGCGACGTTCTCGCCGCGCAGCTGGCGCGCGCGCAGACGGCGGCGGACGGCGACCGCTATGCCGAGTTGAAGGGCAAGGACATCGCGGCGATTGACAACTACCTGGTGCCGCACGATCCGCTCAACGCCGACCGTGCGGGCATGTTCCGTTGGCGTGACGGCGTCCTCTACGTGAACTTCGGCAAGAAGAAGGGCGAGCCGCTGAAGCGGATCATGCTCAAGGAGCCGAGTTTCCTCCAGTGGATCGTGCGAGGCGACTTTGACACGGACGTGAAGGCGATTGCCGCCGACGCGCTCGAAGGGCGGCTTCCGCCGCCGCCCGCCGTCTGACGACGGGCCGTGAACGCGACGACGGCAGGAGGCAGGAACGAATGACGCGCATCGAGACGTTCGGGTGGCGAGGACCCGTCGAGCCGGGGATCGGACGCATTGTCTCCGCGCATGGCGACTACTACCACCTCGTCTGCAACGAGCAGCCGACGGGCGAGATCCTGGCCCGCAAGAAGAAGAGCGCGTTCACGCGCATGAAGACGGCCGCGCCCGACAGCATGAAGGGTCTCAAGGCCTCCGAAGTCCAGGCCGTCGCGCCGCCGAAGCCGATGACGGGCGATTTCGTGCGCTTCCGCTACAACGACCGGGGCGATTCGCTGATTACGGAGGTCTTGCCGCGCTTTTCGCACTTTGAGCGTCGAGATCCGACCGCGCGCCGAACGGCGCAGACGCTGGCCGTCAACTTCGACACGCTTTTCGTCATGATGAGCCTCAACGAGGACTTTTCGACCGCGCGCATTGCGCGCTACCTCGACCTGGCGGCCGACCGAGGCGACGCCGAGGTCGTCGTCGTGCTGACGAAGGTCGATCTCTGGCAGGACGGCGACGAAGAGTTCCTCGCGGAACTTGAAGAGACGATTGCGGGCCGTGCGCCGCTCCTTCGCCTGTCGGCTCGGACGGGTGTCGGACTGGACGAGGTGAACGCCTATGCGCGGCCGGGGCGGACGGTCGCGTTCATCGGCTCTTCGGGCGTCGGCAAGTCGACGCTGCTCAATACGCTTGCGGGCGAGGAGTGGGCGGCGACGCAGGAGATTCAGGCGTGGTCGGGCAAAGGCCGCCACACGACGACATCGCGCGAACTCGTGATGCTGCCGTCGGGGGCCATGGTCATCGACACGCCCGGCATTCGCGAAATCGGTCGCCTGGGCGAGGTGGATGCGATTCTCGTGCGCGGCGAATCGACGCACCGCTATCGCACATGAGGAGGTGGAGAAGATGGCTCTGACGACGTTTGCCATTACGGCCTTTCCTTTCCTCTGCGCGGCACTTGGCTTCTTGACGTTCGTCTGGCCGTCGCGACTGGGCGTGCGCGGCAAGGCGATCTGGTCGATGGTTCTTCTTCTGGGCGCGTCGAAATTTGTCGTGTTCGAGGCTTTGGGCGGCAACCGCTATTCGCCGGAGTTGTCGGAGAAGCTGATCTGGGCGATCAACTTCGTGAACTCCGTCCTCTACGTGCTCGTGGCGCTGAGCCTTGTCTGGTGGACGCGGCGCGGACGGCGTGTCGTCCTGCCGGCGCTCGCCGTCGTCCTCGCGGCATGGGGTCAGTGGGAGGGGTCGCGGGCTCCGTCGGTGAAGGAGGTTGCGCTCACGTGTCCGAAGCTCCCCGCCGAACTGGACGGCTATCGCATCCTTCATCTCTCCGACATCCACTGTTCGAGCGCGGCGCGCGAGTGGCGGACGCGCGCGATTGTCGCGGCCGCCAACGCGGCGAAGGCGGACCTCATTTGCCTGACGGGCGACTATGTGGACGGCAAGGTCGCTCATCGCGAACAGGATATGGCGCCGCTTTGCGATCTGCGGGCGCGCGACGGCGTCTGGTGGGTGACGGGCAACCACGAGTTCTATCTTGACGGTCTGCGCTGGGAGAAGTGGTATCGGAAGAACGGCTTCCGCTTTCTCGTGAACGACAGCGTGCGTCCGCAGCCGCGCCTTGTGCTCGCGGGCGTGAACGATTCGGCCGTCGAATGGTACGGCGGCTATGGGAACGCCCTGCCGGACGTGGCGGCGGCCTTTCGCGGAAGCCGTCCGGGCGATTTCCGCGTTCTGCTCGAACACCGTCCGAGGAACTTTCGCGAGAACGTCCGTTGCCATGGCGTCGATCTGCAGCTCTCTGGCCATACCCATGGCGGCATCGCGCCGCTCATCAATCGGCTCGTCGCCTGCCTGAACGAGGGCTTTGTGCGGGGGCTTTACCGTGAGGGGGACTCTTTCCTCTACGTGAGTCCCGGTGGCGGTCTTTGGGCGGGCTTCCCGCTTCGCTTTTTCGATCCGTCCGAGATCACGGTCTTCACGCTCCGTCGACCGCAGACGTGAGGACGGGCGCGGACGTCGTGACCTGTCTCAAGGCGTGGCGCGCCAGCGCGAGGGCGTGACGCCCGTGTGGCGGCGGAAGGCGGCGATGAAGTACTGTGGCGAGGCAAAGCCCGTCGCCGCCGCGATTTGTGCGACGGATCGGCTGGTTTCGCGCAGCAGACGCTGGGCCTGCCGGATGCGGAAGCGGCTCAGCCAGTCCGCCGGCGTCAGGCCCGTGTGCTCCTTGAAGAGCGTGAAGAAGCGCGACTTCGAGTAGCCCATGTAGGCGACGAGCCGTTCGAGGCGGATGTGCTCGGCGTGATGGGCCTCCAGCCAGGCGATGGCCTCTTCCATGAGGCGCGTCGAGCCCTTGGCGACGGGAGGCCGCCGACTGTCCGCCGCGCGGAGAAGGGTCAGCGTCGCGACTGTCCGCGCCAGCGCAAGATCCGTTGCGGAAAGGGCGCGCGGGCCGCGCGCGGCGAAGCCGTCGAGTTCCGCAAAGCAGGCGGCCAGCTCCTTGGTCGCGGGCAGCGGGCGGCACCGTCGCGTCAGCAGCCGCGCGACGGCGTCGCGGTAGACGGCCGGACTGATTCCAGCGAGACGGAGGCGGTGCGCCGTCGGATGGACGAGCAGGAGTTCGACGCGGTGGCCGGCCGGGTCGATCGCCTGGAGATGCCGGTGCGGCAGGCCCGCCGGAATGACGATGAAGTGACCGGCCGTCAGGATGACGCTCTCGCGCGTCTCGAACTCGTAGCCGAACTCGCCTTTCAGGCAGTGGAGCAGCTGGATCGCGTCGTGCGTGTGCCAGAACGAGCCGGTCGCGGAGAGCGACTTGAGATGACGGACGCCTTTCAGCCAGCCAAGGCGAAGGTGGCGTTCGTCGAGATCCGACGGCTGCTGTCCATAGCGGATGTTTTTCACGCGCACATTTTACCACAAATCGGCCGTGTGCGTCAGACGAGTGCGCGCGCATCGATTAAGATTTTATCCATTGGACTTTTCCTGCTCTTTTGTTTGGCGGCATTGTGTTATAATTCGTCTCATGAAGATGACGTACATGGATTCGGACTTCCTGCTCGACACGGACGCGGCGCGGGAACTCTACCATCGGCATGCCGCGAAGATGCCGATCATCGACTATCACTGCCACTTGCCGCCGCAGGAGATCGCCGATGACGTGCGCTGGTCGGACATGGCCCAGGTCTGGCTGAGCGGCGACCACTACAAGTGGCGGCAGATGCGCGCGAACGGCGTCGACGAGCGGTACTGCACGGGCGAGGCGTCGGGGCATGACAAGTTCGTCAAGTACGCCGAGACGATGGAGCGTCTCGTCAAGAATCCGCTTTTCGACTGGTCGCACCTGGAGCTTGCGCGCTATTTCGGCGTGACCGAGCGGCTGTGCGGCGCATCGGCCGAGCGCATCTGGAAGCGATGCAACGCGAAGCTGCGGCAGAAGGGGTTTTCCGCGCGCGGACTCATGAAGAAGTCGAACGTCGCCGTCGTCTGCACGACGGACGATCCGGTCGATTCGCTCGCGCATCACCGCGCGATCGCGAAGGCGCCGTTTGGCACGAAGGTTCTTCCGGCGTGGCGTTCGGACAAGGCGGCAAAGATCGACAATCTCCCGGCCTGGAACGCCTGGGTCGACCGGCTCGCGGTGGCGGCGAAGACGTCCGTGAAGACCTACGACGATTTCCGGGACGCGCTGGCAACGCGCCACGCCTTCTTCGCGAAGGCGGGCTGTGTCGTCTCCGACTACGGCGTCACGGAGGTCTTTGCCGCGCCCTACACGGATGCCGAGGTCGCGAAGATTTTCAAGAAGGCGCGCGCGGGGCGGGCCGTCACGGCGGAGGAGGCCTTGAAGTTCAAGAGCGCGTGGCTCTACGAGGGGCTGAAGGCCGACGCGGCGGCGAACTGGACGGCGCAGATTCACGCCTGCTGTCTCCGCGACGTCAACTCGACGATGTTCCGGAAACTGGGCCCCGACACGGGCTTCGACTGCATGGGCGACTGGCGCATGGCCGAGCCGCTGGCGCGTCTCTTCGATCGTCTGGAGCAGGCGGACGCATTGCCGCGCACGATTCTCTATTCGCTCAACCCGAAGGACAACGAGCTGTTCGCGACGCTGATGGGCTCGTTCCAGAAAGGGCCGACGCGCGGCAAGCTCCAGCTGGGGTCGGGCTGGTGGTTTCTCGACCAGAAGGACGGCATGCGGAAGCAGCTCGAAGCCCTCGCGGCACTCGGCTGTCTCGGCAACTTCATTGGCATGCTCACCGACTCGCGCAGCTTCCTGAGCTACACGCGCCACGAGTATTTCCGTCGCATCCTCTGCCAGAAGCTCGGCCGGGAGGTCGAGAACGGCGAGATTCCGAACGACCTCACGTGGCTCGGCGGTCTCGTCGAGGACATTTCGTACAATAACGCGAAGAACTATTTCGGATTTTGAAAGAGGGGTTCAGATTTAGAAAAGTGACAGATTAAAAAGGGAACAAAGGATCATGAATAGAAGAGAGTTCATCACGTTCACGGCGGCGGCCGGTGCGGCCCCGTTCCTGTTCACCAGTTCTGCGGCGGGCTTCGCGGCCAACCGCAAGATCAACGTCGGCGTCATTGGCTACGGGCGCATCGCGCACACGATGGACGTTCCGGGTGTTCAGCAGTTTACGGATCGCTGTGTCGTCACGGCGGTCGCCGAACTGGACATGACGCGCGCGGCCTTCGGCAAGAAGGTCATTGAGGAACGCTACGCGAAGAAGGGCATTCAGCAGGTTGTGCGCACCTACGGCGACTACCGCGAACTGCTGGCCGATCCGTCGATTGACGCCGTCCTTCTCTGCATCCCCGACCACCAGCACGCGATTGTCGCGACGGACTGCCTGCTCGCGGGCAAGCACATCTACCTCCAGAAGCCGTTTGCGCAGACGATTCAGGAAGGGCGCGTCATCGCCAACCTCGCGACGATGAAGGGCCTTGTTGTCCAGGTCGGTGCCTGGCAGCGGTCGCGTCCCCAGTTCCGCAAGGTCGTGCAGCTCGTGCGCAACGGGCGGCTGGGTCGGATCGCGCGCGTCGAGGTCGGCATCGGGCTTGATCGGTCGGGCGGCTGCCGTACGCCGGAGCCGGTGCCTAAAACCCTCAACTACGATGCCTGGCTCGGGCCGACGGATCCGACGGCGCCGTATAACTGGACGCGCGTCCACAATCCGAACCTCGCGAAGATCGGCGACCGTCCGGGCTGGATTCAGCTTGCGCCGTATGGCTGGGGCATGATCACGAACTGGGGCGCGCATCACCTCGACATCACGGCGTGGGGCCTGAACCGCGATCCGTCGTCCGTCAGCGGCACGTGCGGCTGGATGGATCTTTCGGGAACGAACCTCCGGAACGTCCACACGACGTATGACCTCCACTACGACTGCGGCGGCACGGACGTGCACGTCAACAACAAGTTCCAGATGGGCGTGAAGTTCGTCGGCGAGAACGGCGACTGGCTCTGGTGCACGCGCGGCGCGATGAAGGTGACGCCGAGCGACCCCGAACCGAAGGTTGCGCCGGGGCAGCTTGGCCCGATCGCCGCGTCGAAGGCGTCGTTGCTCGCCGACCTTCGTCCCGACGAAATCGTCGATGACGCGCTTGCGAACGGCACCGAGACGTTCCGCACGGTTGCCGACCACTTCAAGAACTTCTTGGAGGCGGTTGCGCGCCAAGACCCGCGCTACACGGTCGCGACGGCCGAGGAGGCGCACAAGTCAACGGCCTTCTGCTCGCTCGGCCGCATGTGCATGGAATTGGGGCGCGGCAAGTCGGGTGGCGCGACGCTGGCCTGGGACGCGGCGCGGGAAGTCTCCGGGAATCCGGCGGCGGACGCGTTGCTGACGCCGTTCGCGCGCGGGACGTACGACCTCAAGCCGGCTCTCGCGGCGGCGGGGCTGGACTATCGGAAGATGATTAAGCCGTTGGCCTGATGACGCGACGAAACACGGATCGAGACTTGAAGGAGTAAGAAGAAATGAACACGAAACTTGTCCTGTCCTCCCTTGTCGCGGCACTCGCGGCGACGACGTCCGTTGCCGCGCCGGCGGCGTGTTCCTGCGCGGCGAACGGCGGCACGTGCGCGTGCCAGCCGGCTCCTGTCGTCTTTCCGGACACGTCCGGGCAGAAGGCGTGGAAGATGCCGTTCCGCCTGGGCCTCGCGGGCTACACCATGCACAAGAAGAGCCTTGACGAGACGCTTGCGATCATGCGGTCGATTGACCTGCATGAGCTGTGCGTGAAGGATTTCCACCTCAGCTACAACGCGACGGACGCGGAAATTGCGGCGTTCAAGGCGAAATGCGCGAAGTTCGGCGTGCGGCCCTATGCGCTTGGTCCGCTCTACACGAAGTCGAACGAGGCGGTGCGCCACTATTTCGAGTTCGCGCGTCGCTTCGGTGCGAAGGTCATCGTCGGCATCCCCTACGAGGATGGGCCGGGCGAGGCCGGCAAGTGGTCGGAGCGCCTCGCTTCGCGCAAGCAGCTCGAATACATTGACACGCTCGTCAAGGAGTTCGACATCAAGTACGCGATCCACAACCACGGGCCGGCGGTGCCCAAGATGTTCCCGGACGTCGCCGCCGGCTACGAACTGGTCAAAGACCTCGATCCGCGCATCGGCTTCTGCATGGACATTGGCTGGGAGTTCGGCTGCGACCGCGATCCGGCGGAGACGATTCGAAAATACGGCGACCGGATCTTCGACCTGCACGTGAAGAACTTCGCCGTGAACTCGCCCGGCGCGGGGAAGGGCGCGAAGAAGACCTTCACGACGGTGCCGCTGGCGCGCGGCGCGATTGACTACGGCGCGGTCTTCAAGGCCCTCGCGGAAGTCGGCTACGACGGCGTCTGCGCGTTCGAGTACGAGCGCGACTTCGAGAACAACCTCAGCGGTCTCGCCGAGTCCGTGGGCTATGCGCGCGGCGTGTGCGACACCGTCCGCGTTTCGCCGAAGATGCAGCCCGTGCCGGCCGGCGCGAACACGCTCACGGCGGCGGAGAAGGCCGAGGGCTACGAACTTCTCTTTGACGGCAAGAACCTGCCGACGGACACATTCGTCGGCGTGAAGGAGGGCTTCAAGTCGTTTCCGAAGAAAGGCTGGTTCGTCAAGGACGGTTGTCTCACGATGCGGCCGGTGAACGGCATCGCGAACGGCACGTGGTTTCCGCTCCCGCCCGAAGACCAGAAGCTGGGCGGCGGCGGCGACATCGCGACGGTGAAGAAGTACCGCGACTTTGTCTTCTCGTTCGACTTCCGCCTCACCGAGGCGGCGAATTCGGGCGTCAAGTATTTCCTGGACGAGACGCAGAACCGGGGCTCGTGCGAGGAGTACCAGATTCTCGAGGACGGGCATCCCGATTCGTCGAAGGGCGTCAACGGCAACCGCAAGGCCGCCTCGCTCTACGACGTCCTTCCGGCGAATGCCGACGAAATCCTGAAAGGCATTGGCCAGTGGAACACGGGGAAGGTCGTTGCGAAGGGCAATACGGTCGAGCATTGGCTCAATGGCGTGAAGGTTCTCTCCTACACGCGCGGCACGCCCGCGTTCAAGGCGGCCGTGAAGGCGTCGAAGTACGCGACGTGGGGTCAGACGGCGGACGGACGGCCGCAGGACTGGGGCGAGGTCGCGGAAGGGCGGCTGCTTCTCCAGGATCACTCGGACTCGACCGTCTCGTTCTGCAACTTGAAGGTGAAGGCGTTGTAAGGGTTTGGAAGTTTGGGGGTTTGGATGTTTAGAAGTTTGGATGTTTGGAGGTTGGGAGGTTTGGGCATTTGAGAGGAGGTTTGAGGAGAGATGAATAGGAGATCGTTTCTGAAGTCGCTTGCGGCGGCGGGGGCCGTTCCGTTGCTTCCGGGGTGTTTTTCGGCGCGTGCGTATCGGGCGAACGGAAAAGTCCGTCTTGCGGCGATTGGCTGTGGCGCGCAGGCCTGGTATGACATCCGCCAGTTCGCGAAGCATGCGGACATCTGCGAAATCGTCGCGCTCTGCGACACGGACATGGGTGCGCCGCACACGCTTCCGGCGTTGAAGGCCTATCCGAACGTGCCGCGCTTTCAGGACTTCCGGAAGATGTTCGACGCGCTGGCCGAGGGCATTGACGCCGTTCTCGTCGCGACGCCCGACCACTCCCACTTCTGCGCCTGTCGGCACGCGCTTCGTCTCGGAAAGGCCGTCTATGTCGAGAAGCCGCTCGCGCACTCCTTCCGCGAGTGCGAGCTTCTGCGGCGGACGGCGGAGACGGCGGGCGTCGTCACGCAGATGGGCAACCAGGGCCATTCGGGCGACAACTTCTACCAGTACCGCGCGTATGCCGAGACGGGCGTTCTCAAGGACGTCACGAAGGTTGTCGCGCACATGAACATGCAGCGTCGGTGGCACAAGTGGGGCGGCAAGGTCGCCGCCTATCCGAAAGCCGAGACGCGGCCGAAGACGCTGGACTGGGACGCCTGGGTCTCGTCCGCGCCCTATCACGATTTCTCGAAGGATCTCGCCTACGGCGAATGGCGTTGCTGGTACGACTACGGCAACGGGTGCATGGGCGACTGGGGCGCGCACATCCTCGACGGCGTGCATCGCTTCACGTTGCGGGGCGACTTGCCGGTCGAGGTGAAGATTTCGAACGTGACGGGATGGAATCCGTATGTCTTCCCCGTTCAGGACACGCTGACGATGGCGTTCGCGGCGGGGAACGGACACGGGGCGGTTTCGATTGACTGGTACGAGGGTCTCGACAATCGTCCAGAACTTCCGAAGGGCTTCCGCTACGCGAACAACAAGGGCCTTTTCCCGGCCTCGACCGCGAACGACGGGCTGGTCGATCCGATGCTGAAGCCGGGCAAGGAAATCTACCTGAAGGACGGAACGGTCTGGCAGGGCCTTTCGCACGCGGCGACGCTCGTGCGCGTCGGCGCGCAGGATGCGCCCGTGCCGGCGTTCGAGAAGGCGGTCTGCGACCACTGGCGCAACTTCCTTCTGGCGGTGAAGGGGGAAATGGAGGCGCACAGCCCGTTCTCTGTCGCGGCCCCGCTTTCGGAGCTCTTCTGCCTGGGCGTCATCGCGCAGCGGCTGAACCGAGGCTTTCGCTTCGACCCGGTGGCGCGGCGCGCCGTCGGCGACGAAGAGGTCAACCGTCTGTTGGACGGGCCCGCCCCGCGCATGGGATGGGACGAGTATTACAGGGGCTGATTCTGGACAACGCATTGAGAGAGACCCATGACGACGCACGTGAAAATGAGCAATTTCCGCTGGATGGTCTGTTCGCTGCTGTTCTTCGCGACGACGGTGAACTACCTTGACCGGCAAGTCCTGTCGCTGACGTGGAAGGACTTCATCGCGCCGGAGTTCCACTGGACGGACGCCGACTACGGCGTCATCACGGGCTACTTCTCGCTCATCTACGCCTTCTGCAATCTCTTCGCCGGCAAGTTCGTCGACTGGATGGGCACGAAGAAGGGCTATGCCTGGGCGATCTTCATCTGGTCGCTCGCGGCCTGCGCCCATGCGTTCTGCGGCTGGGGCACGTACCATCTCGTCGACGGCGTCGATTCGATTGGCGCGATGAAGGCCCTTGAGTCCGGCAGCGCGCTGGCGCTCTCCGTCGCGTCCGTCTCGGTCTGGCTCTTCCTCGGCTGCCGCTGTCTGCTCGCGCTGGGCGAGGCGGGGAACTTTCCTGCGGCGATCAAGGTGACGGCCGAGTACTTTCCGCCGAAGGATCGCGCGTTCGCGACGTCGATCTTCAACGCCGGGTCGTCCGTGGGCGCGCTTGCCGCGCCGGCGACGATTCCGCTCATCGCCGAGTGGTGCGGCTGGGAGATGGCGTTCATCATCATCGGCGCGCTCGGTTTCGTCTGGATGGGCTTCTGGCAGTTCCTCTACACGAAGCCGGTGGCGAATCCGCGCGTCAACGCGGCGGAGCGTGCGTACATCGAGGAGACGGCGGACGGGGAGACGGGCGTCTCCGAACCTAAGGGCAAGGAGAAGGAGGCTTCCATTTCCTATCTCAAGGCGTTCTCCCTGCGGCAGACCTGGTCGCTGATTCTGGGGCGCGTCCTGACGGACGGCGTGTGGTGGTTCTTCCTCTTCTGGACGCCGGGCTACCTCTCCGACCAGTTCGGCTACAAGAGCTCGTCCGGGATGGGGATGGCGCTCATCGTCACGCTTTATGCGATCGTCACCTTCGCCTCGATCTACCTCTGCAAGCTGCCGACGTACATGGTCGAGAAGAAGGGCATGAACCCCTACGAGGGGCGCATGGTCGCGATGTTTCTCTTCGCGTGCCTGCCGCTGCTCGCGCTGGGCGCGCAGCCGCTCGGCGCGGTGAGCGCGTGGTTCCCGGCGATTCTGATTGGCCTTGCGTGCGCGGGGCATCAGGCGTGGAGCGCGAACATCTACTCGTGCGTCTCGGACATGTTTCCGAAAGGCTGCATCGGAACGTTGACGGGCATCGCGCAGTGCGCGGCGGGCCTTGGCTCGTTTGCGGTCAACATCGGCGCGGGCGCGCTCTTCACCTACGCGGCGCAGCAAGGCGACGCCTTTGCGTTCGGCGGCTACACGGGCAAGCCGGCGGGCTACATGGTCGTTTTCTGCTACTGCGCCGTCGCCTATCTCGCCGGCTGGGTCTGCATGAAGGTGCTCGTGCCGAAGGAGAAAAAGGTGACGCTCTGACGGACGGCGGGCGTCGGTTGGGGCGCGGTGGATTCCTTGGCGAGAAAAATGCTATAATACGTTTCAAATGAACAGGAAAAGGCCACGGAATCCGCGCATCCTCATCGTCACCCCGGAGATCACGTATCTTCCTGAGGGCATGGGGAACCTCGCCGGCAAGATGTCGGCGAAGGCCGGCGGCATGGCGGACGTATCGGCTTCGCTCGTCCAGGCCCTCTACGGGCTGGGGGCGGACGTGCATGTCGCCCTGCCGCACTACCGGCGCATGTTCCACGTCGAGACGGCGCAGCTCGTCTCGGAGGAACTGCGCAAGTACAAGAGCCACCTTTCCGACGAGCGCATCCACCTGGCCGAAGACCGATGCTTCTATTACCGCGACACGGTCTACGACCGGGGCGACGGGAACGTGAAGCTCGCGCTTGCGTTCCAGCGCGAGGTGATCAACAACATCATTCCGCACGTCCAGCCCGACCTCATCCACTGCAACGACTGGATGACGGGCCTCATCCCGGCGGCCGCGCGCCGCATGGGCATTCCGTGCCTCTTCACCGTCCACAACATCCACACGCAGAAGCTGAGCCTCGCGCGCGTCGAGGACGCGGGCATTGACGCGGCGGAGTTCTGGACGAACCTCTACTACGCCTATCCGCCGTACAACTACGAGGAGTCGCGCAACAACAACCCGATCGACCTGCAGGCGTCGGGCTGCTTCGCGGCGCACTTCATCAACACGGTCTCGCCGACGTTCCTCACCGAGATCGTCAACGGCTGGCACTCTTTCATTCCCGACTCGATCCGCAACGAGATCCGCAGCAAGTACTACGCGGGCTGTGCGGCGGGCATCCTGAACGCGCCCGACGAGTCGGACAATCCGGCGACCGACGACAAGATTCCGTTCAAGTACGGCCCGGCGGAGCACCGCGAGGCGAAGCGGCAGAACAAGCTCGCGCTCCAGCACGCGCTGGGGCTTGAGGAGAACGCCGACCGCGCGCTCTTCTTCTGGCCGAGCCGTCTCGACCCGATGCAGAAGGGCCCGCAGCTTTTGACGGACATCACGTTCCGCTTCCTGGAGCGGCATCCCGACGCGCAGATCGCCGTCATCGCGAACGGCCCGTACCAGCAGCCGTTCTGGGACATCCGCGAGTTCCACCAGATCCAGTCGCGCCTGGCGGTGAGCAACTTCGACGGGCGGCTCTCCCAGCTCGGGTTCGCGGCGAGCGACTTCACGCTCATGCCGTCCCTCTTCGAGCCGTGCGGGCTGCCGCAGATGCAGGCGCCGATCTACGGTTCGCTGGCCGTCGCGCACAACACGGGCGGTCTGCACGACACCGTCGAGATGCTCGACGCGGGCCTTTCGCGCGGCAACGGCTTCCTGTTCGACACCTACGACTCGAACGGACTCTTCTGGGCGATGGACCGGGCGATGGACTTCTTCCACCAGCCGGCCGACGTCCGCGAACGCGAGATTGCGCGCATCATGTCCGAATCGCTCGCCCGTTTCAACCACGAGGCCTGCGCGAAGGAATACATCCAACTCTACGAGAAGATGCTCGACCGCCCGCTCGTCTGATGCGCGGAACCGGGCGAGGCGAATGACGACAAGGCCGCAAGGGCCGCATGAGAGAAAGACAATGACAGCAGAAGACCTCCTGAACACGTTGACCCAGGCGCTGGCCGACACGAAGGCGCAGGACGTGAAGACCTACGACGTGCGCGGCAAGTCGGGCCTGACCGACTACTTCGTCGTCGCGACCGGCGCGGCCGCACCGCACCTGAAAGCCCTTGTGAAGGCGATGCCGAAGCCCCACCGGATTTCGGGCGACCCCGAGTCCGGCTGGATCGTCGCCGACTACTTCGACGTCGTCGTCCACGTCTTTTCGCCGGAGGCGCGCGCCTACTACGCGCTGGAGAAGCTTTGGGCGTGATCCGCATCACGGACCCGTGCCGTCCGCTCGACTTCGACCTCTCGCGTCCGCTGGAGATCGAGGTCGGCTGCGGAAAGGGCCAGTTCCTCACGCGGCGCGCGCGGGAGAATCCCGACTGCGACTTCCTCGGCATCGAGCGGATGCTGGAGCGCGTGCGCCTCTTCGACGGCAAGTGCCGGCGCGGGAAGATCGCGAACGCGAGCGTCCTCCGGCTGGAGGCGCTCTACACGTTCCACTACCTCCTGCCGGCGCACCACGCGCGGCGCGTCTACGTCTTCTTCCCCGATCCGTGGCCGAAGAAGAAGCACCATTCGCACCGCCTGTTCGGGCCGCTCTTCCGCGCGGCGCTCTGGAAGCGTCTTGAAATTGGCGGAAAGATCGAGTTCGCGACGGATCACGCCGAGTACTACGAGAAAGTCTGCGCGGGCTTCGCCGAGGACGCGCGCTTCCGTCGCGTCGAGCCGATGCCGCGTCCGAGAGAGGTGTGGACGGAGTTCGAGACGATGTTCCGCGAGCAGGGGCTGCCGATCCACGCGGCCGCCTGGGAGGCACTTGAGGCGGACGACGCGCCGCTTGCCCCCCTCACGATTCCGCCCGAACTCGAGCCGCGCGAAGGCGTCTTCCGCCGCGACTTCGGCACGGTCGTCTAGATTTTTTTAGGAGAACGAAACCATGTTGCACGTCAACGAGAACTACGCCCGCATCAAGCCCACCTACCTCTTTGCCGAAATCGCCCACCGCGTCGCCGCGCACCAGCAGACGCATCCGGAGGCGAAGATCATCCGCCTTGGCATCGGCGACGTCACCGAGCCGCTTGCGCCCAGCGTCATCGCCGCGATGCACAAGGCCGTGGACGACGAGGCCGGCCAGGGCGCGCGGTTCTACGGCTACGGGCCGGAGCAGGGCTATGCCTTTTTGCGCGAGAAGATCGCTGCCGCCGACTTCCAGGCGCGCGGCATCGACATTTCGGCGGACGAGATTCTCGTCTCGGACGGCGCGAAGTGCGACTGCGGCAATTTCCAGGAGCTTTTCGGCGCAGACGTCAAGATTGCCGTTGGCGATCCCGTCTATCCCGTCTACGTGGACACGAACGTGATGGCCGGGCGACATGACATCCAGCTCCTGCCGTGTACGCGCGCGAACGGCTTCGTGCCGGGTCCGGAGGGGTGCACGGCCGACATCGTCTACCTCTGCTATCCGAACAATCCGACGGGCGCCGTCGCGACGAAGGCCCAGCTGCAGGCGTGGGTGGACTGGGCGAACGCGAAGAAGGCGCTGATCGTCTTTGACGCGGCCTACGAGGCGTTCATCCGGACGCCAGGGATTCCGCACTCGATCTACGAGTGCGCGGGCGCGAAGACGTGCGCGGTCGAGATCCGCTCCTTCTCGAAGACGGCGGGCTTCACCGGCATCCGCTGCGGCTATACGGTCGTGCCGGACGGGCTGGTCGCCTACGCCGCCGACGGCACGGCCGTGCCGCTCCGCCCGATGTGGACGCGCCGCCAGACGACGAAGTTCAACGGGGCTTCCTACGTCACCCAGCGTGGCGCGGAGGCGGTCTACTCGCCGCAGGGCCAGGCCGAGACGAAGGCGACGATCGACTTCTACCTGGAGAACGCCCGCCTGGTTCGCGAGGCTTTGACGGCGAAGGGCTATGCCGTCACGGGGGGCGTCGATTCGCCCTACGTGTGGGTGGACGTGAAGGGCGAGAGCTGGGCGTTCTTCGACCGGCTGCTCGCGGAGGCGAACGTCGTCACGACGCCGGGCGCGGGCTTCGGCGCGGCGGGCGAAGGCTACATCCGCATCAGCGCGTTCAACTCGCGTGCGAACGTCCTGGAGGCGATCGAACGCCTGAAGAAGGTTCTGTGACGACGCGGCGGCGCGTCCGCCTTGCCTGAAAACCCCAATTTCGCTATAATGCGTTCCTGAAATGACGAGCAACGACGAATATGTCATCCAGCTCTTGGTCGAGCGCGGGTATTTGACGCCCGAGCAGGTCGAGACGGCTGCGAATTCGATGAAGGCCGAGAACGAGACGACGCTGGACGCGCTCGTCGCGGGCGGGACGATCGGGCAGGACGAAGTCCTCGGAACGATCGCCGACCAGTTCGGCCTCAAGTACTGCCACCTCGACGCCGAGGCGATTGACGCGGCGTCCGTGACGAAGGTGATTACGCCGGAGATCGCGAAGCGGTATGGCGTCGTGCCGATCGTGGCGGACGACGATTCCGTGACGGTCGCGCTCTCCGACCCGATGGGCTACGACGCGATCGACTCGCTGCGCTTCGTCTTGGTCGGCAAGGACGTGGAGGCCGTGCTTTGTCCGCTCGACGAGGTGAAGGCCGCGATGGCGAAGCTCTACGTGACGGACGCGGAAGCCGCCGTCTCGACGCGCGACGAGGAGGGGCTGTCCGACGCGACGGCGGGCGAGAGCGACGACAACGCCGTCATCAAGCTCGCCAACATGATCATCACGACGGCGATCAAGATGAAGGCCTCCGATATCCACATCGAGCCGATGGAGAAGGAGTTCCGCATCCGCTACCGCATCGACGGCGCGCTCCGCAAGATGGACTCGCCGCCGAAGCGCCTGCAGGGCGCGATCATCTCGCGCTTCAAGATCATGTCGAAGATGAAGATCTCCGAGAAGCGCATTCCTCAGGACGGCCGCATCCAGATTTCCGTCGGCGGAAAGGATCTCGACTTGCGCGTCTCGTCCGTCCCGACGAACCACGGCGAGTCGATCGTCATGCGAATCCTCGACAAGTCGAACCTCTCGCTCGGTCTGCCGCAGCTCGGCTTCCTCTCCGACGACCAGACGACGTTCGAGCGGCTCATCAAGCTGCCGGACGGCGTCGTGCTCGTCACCGGCCCGACGGGCTCGGGCAAGACGACGACGCTCTACGCCTGTCTGGGGCAGATCAACACGCCCGACAAGAAGCTCATCACGGTCGAAGACCCGGTCGAGTACCAGATGTCGGGCATCAACCAGGTGCAGGTGAACAAGGACGTCGGGCTTGACTTCTCCGCCGCGCTCCGCTCGATCCTGCGTCAGGCCCCGAACATCGTCATGATCGGCGAGATCCGTGACGCGGAGACGGCCGACATCGCGATGGAGGCGGCGCTCACGGGCCACCTCGTCTTCTCGACCCTGCACACGAACGACGCGCCGTCGGCGGTGACGCGACTGCTCGACATCGGCGTGAAGCCGTTCCTCGTCGCATCCGCCCTGCGCGCCGCGATGGCCCAGCGTCTCGTGCGCGCCATCTGCGAGAAGTGCAAGGAGTCGTACACGCCGAGCGAACGCGAGATCAAGATGCTCACGGGCCTTGCGAGCGGCACGAACGCCCAGGTCCCCGACCACATGTACCATGGCGCCGGATGCGACCGCTGTGGCAAGACGGGCTACAAGGGCCGGAAGGGCATCTTCGAGATCTTCAAGGTCGACGACACGATCCAGCGTCTCATCTTCGACCACGCGCCGGCGACGCTGCTCCGGCAGCGTGCCCGCGAGATGGGCATGCGCACGTTGCGCGAGGACGGCATGCTCAAGGTCGCGAGCGGCATGACGTCGCTGGCGGAAGTCCTGCGCGTGACGATGGGCGACGCCGACTGAGCCGGGCATCCGCGCGGTGGTCGCGAATCTCTACGTCCATTTCCCGTTCTGCCGCCGTCGATGCCGCTATTGCGCGCTCTACTCGCGCGTCGGCGTCCCGGCGGCCGCGCGCAACGCCTATGTTCGGCAGCTGGCCGAGTCCGTCGACGGCCTGTCCGCGTGGCTGGCGCAGGCGGGCGACGCGGACGGCTTCGGCACGCTGAAGACGGTCTATTTCGGCGGCGGGTCGCCTGCCCTCTGCGAGTTGCGTCCGCTGCTGACGGCGCTCGCGCCCCATCTGGCGGCGGAGACGGAGTTCACGGTCGAGCTGCATCCGCAGGACGTCTCGGACGACACGCTGGGCCTGTTGCGCGACGGGGGCGTCAACCGCATTTCGATGGGCGTGCAGTCGCTGGACGACGCGACGCTCGCGGCCATGGGGCGCGGCTACACGGCGGCGGCGGCGGCGCGGGCCTTTGCGCACGTCACGCGCGTCTTCGACAACGCGGGCATCGACCTCATCGTCGGCTATCCGGGCGATCCGTGCGTGGGATGGGAACGGCTCGGCGACTGGGGGCTGCGCCACGCCTCCGTCTATTCGCTCCAGAATGAGCGCGGGCTCGCGGATGTGCCGGACGACGACTGGACGCTTGACCGCATCCGCGCGGTCGCGGCGACCTTGGAAGGGCTGGGGCTGGCGCGCTATGAAATCTCGAACTATGCCGTGCCGGGAGCCGAATGCCGCCACAATCTCGCCGTGTGGCGCGGGGAAGACTACGTTGGCCTCGGCGCAGGGGCGTGTGGGCGCGTGGGGCTTCGGCGCACCCGCAACTTGGGGGCCTGTCCCCAGGGCGCAACTGGGCCTGTCCCCAGCGGCGCGGGGGCCTGTCCCCAGTCATGGCCCGCGCTGGAGACGGAGACGATTTCGCCCGAACGCGATGCGCTGGAGCGGCGAATCTTTCGGCTGCGGACGCGCGAGGGGCTGGATGCGACGGGTTTTCCCCAGTGGGGACAGGCCCTCGCGGCCGCGTGTGAAAACGGACTTTTGACGCGCAAAAACGAGATTTATCGCCTGACCGCGCGCGGAACGGAAGTCTGCGACGCGATTTTGGCCGAACTCGTCTGAAGACCGCGTCCGTCTCTTGGCCGCCGCCGTGCGCCGTCAGCGGGCGCGAGGCCGAAAACGTGCATTTGCCCCCTTGCGCGGACGCAATATTTAGTGTATCATATGCGCCCGACCCACAACAGGTAGTAAAATTTGAGGAAAACGGCGGATTTCACGACAATTCGAGAAGAAGGATGCGCAGAGGCTGATGAAGATTATCAAGCGATCAGGTGAAGAGCGGGAGTTTGACGTCGCGAAAATCGAAAACGCGATTCGCAAGGCGAACAACGCGGTTGACTACAAGGACGCGATGAGCGAAGGGCGAATCAAGCTGATCGCGGAGGAGGTCGCCGGCGTCTGCGCCGCGCGCGACCGGGCGATGACGGTCGAGGAGGTTCAGGACGTCGTCGAGAACAAGATCATGGAGATGGGCTCGCACGAGATCGCGAAGAAGTACATCGTCTACCGCTACCGCCGCGAGCTCGCCCGCAAGGCGAACACGACGGACGGCGCGATCCTCTCGCTCATCGAGTGCAACAACGAGGACGTCAAGCAGGAGAACTCGAACAAGAACCCGACGATCAACTCCGTCCAGCGCGACTACATGGCGGGCGAGGTGTCGAAGGACGTCTCGGCGCGCATCCTCCTGCCGCAGGACGTCGTGCAGGCCCATCGCGACGGGCTGATCCACTTCCATGACATGGACTACTATGCGCAGCACATGCACAACTGCGACCTCGTGAACCTCGAGGACATGCTGCAGAACGGGACGGTCATCTCGGAGACGATGATCGAGAAGCCCAAGAGCTTTTCGACGGCATGCAACATCGCCACGCAGATCATCGCGCAGGTCGCCTCGAACCAGTACGGCGGCCAGTCGATCTCGCTGACGCACCTCGCGCCGTTCGTGGACGTTTCGCGGCAGGCGATCCGGCGGGACTTCGCGGCCGAGTGCGCCGAGGCGGGCGTCGAGATTCCGCAGGCGAAGTTCGACGCGATCGTCGAGCGGCGCGTCCGCAAGGAAGTCGAGAAGGGCGTGCAGACGATCCAGTACCAGGTCGTCACGCTCATGACGACGAACGGGCAGGCGCCGTTCGTGACGGTTTACATGTACCTCGGCGAGGCGCGCGGCGAGCAGGAGAAGAAGGACCTCGCGATGATCATCGAGGAAGTCCTCAACGAGCGCATCAAGGGCGTGAAGAACGAGCAGGGCGTCTACGTGACGCCGGCGTTCCCGAAGCTCATCTACGTCCTCGAGCCCGACAACATCACGGAGGACGCGCCCTACTGGTACCTGACCGTGCTCGCCGCGAAGTGCACGGCCAAGCGCATGGTGCCCGACTACATCTCGGCGAAGAAGATGCGCGAGTACAAGGTGGACAAGAACGGCAACGGCAACGTCTACACGTGCATGGGCTGTCGCTCGTTCCTGACGCCGTACGTGGACGAGAACGGCAAGCCGAAGTACTACGGGCGCTTCAACCAGGGCGTCGTCACGGTCAACCTCGTGGACGTGGCGCTCTCCGCGCACGGCGACCTCGAGAAGTTCTGGGAGATCCTCGACGCGCGCTGCGAACTCTGCCACAAGGCGCTCCAGTGCCGCCACGAGCGGCTGACCGGCACGCTGTCCGACGCGGCGCCGATCCTCTGGCAGTACGGGGCGTTGACGCGCCTGCCGAAGGGCACGCCGATCGACCGCTACCTGCACGGCGGCTACTCGACGATCTCGCTCGGCTACGCGGGCCTCTGGGAGTGCGTCTACGCGCTCATCGGCAAGAAGCTCACCGAGCCGGACGGCGAGGCGCTTGGCCTTGACGTCATGAAGCGGCTCAACGAGTACACGGCGAAGTGGAAGGCCGCCGAGGACATCGACTACTCGCTCTACGGCACGCCGCTCGAGTCGACGACGTACAAGTTCGCGAAGTGCCTGCAGAAGCGTTTCGGGATCGTCAAGGGCGTGACCGACCGCAACTACATCACGAACTCGTACCACATCCACGTCACCGAGCCGATTGACGCGTTCAAGAAGCTGGAGACGGAGGCAAAGTTCCAGAAGCTCTCGCCGGGCGGGGCGATCAGCTACGTCGAGGTGCCGAACCTGCAGGACAACCTGCCGGCCGTGCTGTCGATCATGAAGTACATCTACGACCACATCATGTACGCCGAGCTCAATACGAAGTCGGACTACTGCCAGGTCTGCGGCTTCGACGGCGAGATCGAGATCGTCAAGGACGAAGGCGGCAAACTCGTCTGGCGGTGTCCGAAGTGCGGCAACGCCGACGAGGCGAAGCTCAACGTCGCGCGGCGGACGTGCGGCTACATCGGCTCGCAGTTCTGGAACCAGGGCCGCACGCAGGAAATCAAGGAGCGCGTCCTGCACGTTTCGTAGGCGGCGTGGCGGGGGGCGCGGTTGAAACGCCCCCGCTTTTTCGGTATAATACGCGCTCAAATTCAGAAAGGAAAGAAGCATGTCCATTTTCATCGGTTGCCTGTATGTCGTCGAAGTCCTCGTCTGCCTGATGCTCGCGCTCGTCGTGATGCTCCAGAAGCCGAAAGAGGGCGGGCTGGGCGGTGCCATCGGCGGCGGCATGCTGGAGGCTTCGCTTGGCGCCGACGCAGGCAATGTCCTCATCAAGACGACGGCGATCCTCGGCGCGGTCTTCCTTCTGAACACGCTCGTCCTCGCGCGCCTGACCTCGACGGCGCATTCGCGCTCGCTCATGGCCCGCGAAGCCGAGCCGGTCGCCGAGCAGGCCGCGCCCGCGCTGCCGATGGCCGCGCCGGAGCTTCCGGCGGCCCCGGCTCCGGCGGCGACGCCCGCGCCTGTCGCGCCGGCCCCTGCGGCCAAGTGAGGAGGGTGTCCGCATGAAGGTCCTCGTCACCGGCGGGTCCGGCTTTCTCGGCATCAACCTCATCCGTTTCCTCCGCGCGAAAGGCGTGGAGGAAATTCGCGTTTTGGACATTGCCGACTTCGACTATCCGGAGAAGGGCGAGCCGTGGCTCGCGTTCACGAAGGGCGACGTGCGCGACGTGGCGACCGTCGAGAAGGTGACGGCGGGGTGCGACGTCGTCGTCCACTGCGCGGCGGCCCTGCCGCTCTACAGCGAAGAGGACATCCGCACGACGGAAGTGGACGGTTGCCGGAACGTCCTCCATGCGGCGCGCACGTTCAAGCTCGACCGCATGATCCAGATTTCCTCGACGGCGGTCTACGGCGTGCCGAAGAAGCATCCGATCGTCGAGACCGACCCGCTCGTCGGCGTCGGGCCGTATGGGCAGGCGAAGATCGACGCCGAGAACATCTGCCGCGCGGCGATCGACGAGGGCTACTGCGTCTCGATCATCCGTCCGAAGAGCTTTGTCGGGCCGGAGCGGCTGGGCGTCTTCGCGCTCTTCTACGACTGGGCGTACACGGGGCACGGCTTCCCGATGATCGGGTCGGGCGCGAACCGCTACCAGCTCATGGACGTCGATGACCTCAACCAGGCGATCTGGCACGCGATGACGTATCCGAAGACGGTCGTCGCGACGGCGTTCAACATCGGCGCGAAGGACTTCACGACGATGAAGGAGGACTACCAGGCCGTCCTCGACCGCGCCGGGCACGGCAAGAAGATTCGCGGCATGCCGGTCGCGCCGCTCGTCTTCATCCTGCGCATCCTCGAGAAGCTGCATCTCTCGCCGCTCTATCCGTGGGTGTACGAGACGGCGTCGACGGATTCGTTCGTGTCGATCGAGAAGGCCGAGCGTCTGCTGGACTACAAGCCGCAGTACTCGAACAAGCAGGCGCTCGTGCGGAACTACGACTGGTACGTCGCGCACCTGTCTGAGTTCGCGGGCAAGTCGGGCGTCAGCCATCGCGTGCCGTGGAAGCAGGGGCTTCTGGGCGTTGCGAAATGGTTCTTCTAAACCACAAAGCTTCCAAACAACCAAACCTCTAAACCTCCAAACTTCAAAACGATCATGAGACCTGTCGTATTCATCATTCGTGACGGCTGGGGCATCAATCCCCGCAAGGACGGAAACTCCGTGTACGGCGCCAAGACGCCGGTCATCGACCAGATTCGCGCGCGCTATCCGCACTGTCTCCTCGACTGCTGCGGCGAGGCGGTCGGTCTCCCCGACGGCTATCAGGGCTCGTCGGAAGTCGGCCACCTCAACATGGGCGCGGGCCGAATCGTCATCCAGGAGCTGAAGCGCATCGACGACGGCCTGTCGTCCGGCGAGCTCTTCAAGAGTCCGAAGTGGGCGAACCTCATCGCGAACTGGAAGAAGAACAACTCCCAGTTCCACTTCCTCGGCCTCCTGCAGGACGAGGGCGTGCACGCGCACCAGGAGCATCTCTTCAAGCTCATGAAGCGCGCGCGGCAGGAGTTCCCGGAAGGGAAAATCGTCGTCCATCCGTTCCTGGACGGCCGCGACACGCCGCCGCGCTCGACGCTGGAGTACATCGCGCGCCTGAAGCAGGAGCTGGCCGTCGTCGGAAACGCGACGATCGGGACGGCGATGGGCCGCTACTACGGCATGGATCGCTCGAAGAACTATGCGCTCACGAGCGAGGCGTACGAATGCCTCGTCGCCGCGCAGGGCAAGAAGGCCGCGACGGTCGAGGAGGCCGTCAAGGCCGAGTACGCGAACGGCCAGACGCCCGACAACGCGCCGATGACCGACGAGTACATTCCGTGCTACGTGATCGGCGACTACGCCGGCATGAAGGACGGCGACGTCGTCATGCACACGAACTACCGCCAGGATCGCGCGATCCAGCTGACGCAGGCGTTCGTGTCGGACGACTACGCCGGCACGCGCTCGGCGCGTCCGAAGGTGACGTTCCTCGGCTTCACGCGCTACTGGGACGAGTTCGAGGACTATCTCCTTGGCGCGATGGGCGCGGGCGGCGGCATGGACAACCTCCTTGGCGAAGTCGTCTCGAAGGCGGGCCTCAAGCAGCTGCGCCTCGCGGAGACGCAGAAGATCAAGCACGTCACGAGCTTCTTCAACGGCAAGTCCACGACGCCGTCGGCGGGCGAAGACCAGGTCGAGGTCAAGAGCCGCTTTGACGCGGCGACGTTCGCGAGCCATCCGGAGATGGAGGCGTACAACGTGACGGACGAGCTTCTGAAGCGGCTGGAGAACAATCCCTACGGCTTCATCGTCGTCAACTACGCGAACTGCGACATGGTCGGCCACACGGGCGACGAGAAGGCGGCGACGAAGGCCGTCGAGGTCACGGACGAGTGCATCGGCAAGATCCTGCCGCGCCTCCTTGAACTCGACGCGCACGTCCTCATCTTCGCCGACCACGGCAACGCCGAGCAGATGGTGGACTACAAGACGGGCCTCACGAAGACTTCGCACACGCTCAACCTCGTCGACTGCTTCTATGTCGCGAACGACGCGGCGGGCGTGCGCCTGACGCCGCTCGCGAAGCTCTCGGCCGTTGCGCCGACCGCCCTGCAGATGCTGGGCATTCCCGTGCCGCCGGAGATGACGACGCCGTCGCTCCTCGCGGGCAAGGAGAACTGGTCGAAGACCGCGCTCCACGTTTGACGCGCGACGAACCTTAAGAAATCTTAAGGTAAATCTTAAGGTAATCTTAAGGTTTCCTTTCCCTGGATGTGCTATTCTACGCGCATCCAAGGGGAAAGGAAATGACGACAACCAAAAGACTTCTTCTCGCCTGTGCCGCCGTGGCGGGCGGCGAGTTTGCCGCCGCGCGCGTGCCGATGTTCGCCGAGGCATGGCCCATTGTGGCGGCTTTGGCGCTTCTGATTGCGCTGTTGGGCCATGCGGGCGGCTTTCGCCTCGGGCCGTGGATTGCGCTGACGCTCGTGGGCGCGGCGCTCTTTCTGTCCGCCTCGTGCGAACAGGAGCGCGTCTACCGAAAGTCGCCGTGGCTGCGGGAGGCGCGGCGGCGTGTTGCGTCCGAACCGGCGACGCCCGCCCTGGCCGTGACGCGGCGCGACTTTTCCCGCCGCGTGTCGCTGGGGCTGGAATCCAAGCGCGAAATCGCGCGTCTCAACCAGGCGATTCTGCTGGGTGCGCGCACAAACCTGCCGCGTGACTTGCGGCAGACGTTCGTTGGCGCGGGCACGATTCACGTCTTCGCCATTTCCGGCCTGCATGTCATGGCCGTTGCGCGCGTCCTCGTCTTTCTCCTGCGGCTTCTCTGGCTGCCGCGCCGACTGGCCGAGGCGGCGGCGGTCCCGATTCTCTGGTGCTACCTCGCGCTCATCGGCTTTCCGCCGAGCGCCGTCCGGGCCGGCGCCATGGCGACGCTGACGTGCCTGGCGCCGCTCTTCCGGCGGCGGCCGAATGGACTCGTCGCCTGGTCGCTCACGTTTCTCGGCGTCTATCTCGTGCGTCCGACGATGATCGCGGACGTCGGGTGCGGCCTGTCCTTTGCCGTCATGCTGGCGATTCTCGTGGTCGGGGAACACCTGCGGGAGCGTCCGGAGGGCTGGGCCAAGACGTTGGCCATCGCCGTCGCCGCCTGGGCGGCGGGCGTGCCGATCGCCGCGCACGTCTTCGGTCGCGTCACGCCCGGCGGCGTCCTCGCCAACCTCGCGCTCGTGCCGGCGGCGGGGCTGACGGTCTATGCGGGCGCGCTGGGGCTTCTGTCGAGCTTCGTGTCGGAGTCCGTGGCCGCGCATCTCAACAACTCTCCGCGCTCTTCACGCAGGCGATGGTCGTTCTCTCCGAGGGCGTTGCGGGGTTGCCGGGCGCGAACGTCGAGGTGCCGAAGTGGTCTGTTCCGACGTGCGCCGCCTGGTATGCCGCCTGTGCGCTTGCGCTGTTCCTGCTGCGGCGCGCGCATCGGCGACGGGACACGCTGGAATGAAAAATGGTATAATTTGGAGAACGAAAGAAAGGAAGCGAATCCCATCATGAAGATTCTGGTTACGGGCGGCGCCGGATACATCGGCAGCCATACGGTCGTGGAGCTCCTGAACGCGGGGCACGAAGTCGTTGTCGTTGACAATCTCTGCAACAGTTCGCGCAAGTCGCTCGCGCGCGTCGCGCGCATCACCGGCAAGACGCCGACGTTCTACAAGGCCGACATCCGCGACGAGAAGAAGCTCAACGCGATCCTCGACAAGGAGGCGCCGTTCCAGGCGACGATTCACTTCGCGGCGCTGAAGGCCGTCGGCGAATCGACGAAGATTCCGCTCGCGTACTACGCGAACAACCTCGGCGGCACGTTCACGCTCCTGAAGTGCCTGGCCGAGCACAACTGCAAGAACATCGTCTTCTCGTCGTCGGCGACCGTCTACGGCGAGCCGAAGTCCGTGCCGATCCGCGAGGACTTCCCGACGCCCGGCTGCACGAACCCCTATGGCTGGACGAAGCTCATGATGGAGCAGGTCTTCAAGGACGTCCAGAAGGCCGACCCGGCGTGGAACGTGGTTCTGCTGCGCTACTTCAATCCGATCGGGGCGCACGAGTCGGGCCTCATCGGCGAAGACCCGGCGGGCATCCCGAACAACCTCCTGCCGTACGTCGCGCAAGTCGCCGTCGGGCGGCGTCCCGAACTCAACGTCTTCGGCAACGACTATCCGACGCCGGACGGGACGGGCGTGCGGGACTACATCCACGTCGTCGATCTCGCCGTCGGGCATCTGAAGGCGATCGAGAAGATCGAGAAGGAGCCGACGCTCGGCCTCAAGGTCTACAACCTCGGCACGGGGCACGGGTATTCGGTCCTCCAGATCGTGAAGGCGTTCGAGAAGGCTTCGGGGCGTCCCGTTCCCTACAAGATCTGTCCGCGCCGTCCCGGCGACATCGCCGAGTGCTGGGCCGACCCGGCCCTGGCCGCGAACGAGCTTGGCTGGAAGGCTGTGCGCGGCATCGAGGAAATGTGCGCCGACGCCTGGCGTTGGCAGGAGAAGAATCCGTACGGGTACAACGGAAAGGCGGAAGAATAGCCGCCCATGTCGTCCGACCGCGTCCTCGCCTTCGTCCTTGACGGCCTTGCGGACTATCTTGAGCTTGAGCGCGAGCTGGGCGTCAAGACGGTCGAGGTCGACCGTGCGTTGCTGACGGCGACGCCCGCGCCGAAGGCCGAGGCGGCGACGACGCCGCGCGCGGCCTCCGGCGCGGCGCGGCCGGCAGCGAAACCGGCGGAGCCGCCGCGCGCCGAGACGGGGGCGAAGGGCCTGCTGGACTTCGTGTTCATCGCGGATCGGCCGCTGTCGCCGAAGGCCGTCGAGATGATGGCGAAGATTGTGCCCGCGATGGGCAAGACGGCCGAGACGGCACCTGTCGTCGTCGCCCCGCCGATTCCGCGCGCGCGGTTCTTCGTCTTTCTCGGACGCGCCGCGCTCGCGAAATACATGCCGGGGTTGCGCGGCGAAGAGAACCGGTGGCTCAAGTCGCCGAAGGGAAAGGACGTCCTGCTCGTGAAGTCGCCGGAGGAAATCGTGCGCTTCACGACGGTGACGCCCGCCCTCAAGCGGATGAAGCAGGAGATGTGGCTGGCGCTGAAGACGGTGACGCAGCGCGTGCAGATCGGAAACCAGGAAGAGATGTAGGAGGGTGAAGACCATGCGAACGAACGAACAGGCGAAGGTGATTCTCCACGAGGACTGCGGGCCGGGCTATCGGCTTCTTGTCCTCGCGTCGCCGCAGGTGGCGGCCGATGCGCGGCCGGGGCAGTTCGTGCACGTCAAGGTGCCGGCGCTCGAGTCGAGCGCCTTGCGGCGTCCGTTCTCGATTTTCAACGCCGAAGACGGACGGCTGGAAATCCTCTACAAGGCCGTCGGACGCGGCACGTTCGCCTTGAACGGCGTGCGCCCCGGCGAATCCGTCGAAGTCCTCGGCCCGCTTGGGCGGGGCTTCCCGGAGGCGTGTCGCGGCACGCCGCTTCTCGTTGGCGGCGGCTATGGCGTTGCGCCGCTCTACTTCCTCGCCCGTCGCCTCCTCCAAACGCCCCAACCCCCCAAACGGCCCAAGCTTTTCGTCGGCGGTCGCACGAAGGCCGACTTGCTCGCGCTTGACCGCTTTGCGGCGCTCGGCGTCGAGGTCTTCGCCACGACGAACGACGGCTCGTTCGGGACAAAGGGTTTTGCCGTCGTGCCGCTGGACGCGGAGCTTGCGCGTCTGCGCGCGGCGGGGGAAGATTTCGAGCTTTTCACGTGCGGGCCGGACGGACTTCTGAAGGCGGTCGCGGAGCGCGCGGTGTCGCTCGGCGCGCCAGGCTGGATTTCTGTTGACCGCCACATGGTCTGCGGCGTCGGCGCGTGCTACGCCTGCATTCAGAAGACGGTGACGGGCAACGCGCGCTGCTGCGTGGACGGGCCTGTGTTCAAGGCGGAGGAACTGGTATGGTGAAGATGGACGTGAATCTAGGTGGCCTGCGGATGCCGACGCCAGTGGCGACGGCGAGCGGCACGTTTGGCTACGGAACGGAATACGTCGGGCTGGTCGATTATGCGAAGCTCGGCGCCGTGACGGCGAAGGGCATTCGCCTCGATCCCTGGCCCGGCAACCCGATGCCGCGCCACGCTGAAGTCGCCGGCGGGCTGGTCAACGCAATCGGCCTGCAGGGCACGGGCGTCGAATCGTTCCTGGCAAAGACGCTGCCGGCCTACCGTTCGCTCTCGGAGGTCCCGCTGATCGCCAACATCTGGGGCGGCTCGGTCGAGGAGTATGCGGCCGTCGCCGAACGGCTTGGCGATCAGGTCGAGGCCATCGAGATGAACGTCTCGTGTCCGAACGTGAAGGCGGGCGGGCACACGTTCGGGCAGGATCCGAAAGTCCTGTTCGAGGTCGTTTCGGCCGTGCGGAAGGCGACGACGCGCCCGCTTCTCGTGAAGCTCGCGCCGAACGTGCCGTCCATCGTCCCTTATGTGAAGGCCTGCGAGGACGCGGGGGCCGACGCGCTGTCGCTCATCAACACGATTCCGGCGATGGTGATCGACATCGAGCGGCGCGTGCCCGTTCTCGCGAACCGGACGGGCGGCCTGTCGGGGCGTGGCGTCCATCCCGTCGCCGTGAAGCTCGTCTACGACGCGCACCGGGCGACGACGCTGCCGATCCTCGCGATGGGCGGCGTGTACGAGGCGAAGGACGCGATCGAGCTGCTGCTCGCGGGCGCGACGGCCGTCGCCGTCGGCACGGCGACCTTTTCGGATCCGGGCGTCGTCGCGGCAGTCCATGATGGAATCGTCGCCTACTGCGAACGCCATGGCTTCGCGTCCGTCTCGGAGCTGACGGGCAACCTGCAAGGCTGACTTGCTCTTTTCCAACGAGATTTGATATAATTGCACACCATGAAGATGACGTATAGGCCGCAAGAGGACTATTGCGGCGAATACATGCGCTATCTGGGCGTCGCGAAGACGGCGCGCCGGAGCTATGCCGAGAGCGTCCGTCTCCTGACGATGCGCGGCTTCCGCGACATTTCCACGTTCAAGACCCTCAAGGCGGGCGACAAGGTCTACCGGGGCTGCGAAGACCGCACGGTCATGGCGGCCGTGATCGGCAAGGCGAAGATCGCCGAGGCGGGCCTCAAGGTCGTCGGCGGCCATACGGACGCGCCGCGCCTCGACCTCAAGCCGCGTCCGCTCTACGAGAAGGGCGGCTGCGTCTACTTCGACTGCCACATCTACGGCGGCATCAAGAAGTACCAGTGGCTCACGCTGCCGCTCGCGCTCTACGGGCGCATCGTCCGCAAGGACGGCTCGTTCGTCGACGTCGCCGTCGGCGACGATCCCGGCGACCCGGTCTTCATGATTTCCGACATCCTCCCCCATCTCGGCAAGGATCAGGCGAAGAAGACGCGCGACGAGTTCTTCGAGGCCGAAGACCTCGACCCCGTCGCGTGGACGACGCCGGGCGCGCCGTCGAAGGGCGACGCCGCCGCGAAGCCGGCGGGCGATCGCAAGGGGCTTGTCGCGTATCTGAAGAAGGCGTACAAGGTCGAGGAGGAAGACCTCCTCTCCGCCGAGCTGGAGATCGTGCCGGCCGGGATGCCGCGCGAGGTCGGCTTCGACCGCGCGCTCATCACGGGCTACGGCCACGACGACCGCGTCTGCTCGTTCGCGGGGCTTCAGGCCCTGCTTGACGCGGCGGACGACGTGCCGGACGTCACGGCCTCGATCCTCATGTGCGACAAGGAGGAGATCGGCTCGATGGGCTCGACGGGCATGCAGAGCTCGTTCTTCGAGAACACGGTCGCCGAGCTGATCGAACGCCAGGAGAAGAACGCGCGCGACATCCTCGTGCGGCGTGCGCTCGAGCGTTCGACGATGCTGTCGGCCGACGTCACGGCGGCGGCCGACCCGCATTTCCCTGAAGTCGATTCGACCGGCAACGAGGCGCGCCTCCACGGCGGCGTCGCGGCCTCGAAGTACACGGGCGGCACGTCGAAGGGCGGCGCGAGCGACTGCGGGCCGGAGTTCATCGCGAAGATCCGCGACATTCTGGCGAAAGGCGACGTCACGTGGCAGATGGCCGAGCTTGGCAAGATGGAGAAGGGCGGCGGCGGCACGATTTCGCAGTACATGGCGCGCTTCGGCATGAAGGTGCTGGACATGGGCACGCCCATGTGGAACATGCACGCGCCGTGGGAGATCGTCTCGAAGAGCGACTGCTACCAGACCTACCGCGCCTACAGCGCCTATTTGAGAAGCTAAACAAAAAGGAGACTACACTCATGAAGAAACTGATTCCGGTTCTCTCGGCCACGCTTCTGGCCGGCTGCCTGTGCGACAAGGCGGCGAAATGCCCCGCGACGGCGTGTGACGGGAACGACCCTGTCATGGGCAACTGGAGCGCGGCGCTTCCCTACGACTCGATGGCGGCGGGCAGTTTCATCTTCTCGCGCGACGCGAACGGCGCGCCGAAGGCGTTCGTCCTCTATCGCTGGGGTTCGCCGGAGTGGGTCACGGATCTCAAGGTCTGCGGTTCGCGCTTCTCCTTCACCCATCCCTACGGCTACCGCTACGAGGGGTGCGTCCAGGGCGACAAGATGATTGCGCGCCTCGCGCCGTGCGACGCGAAGACGGGCGCGCTCAAGGACGCCTGGCAGCCGTTCACGGGCTGGCGCAATCCCGCGATCTGCGACAAGGTGCGGACGGAGGACGCGAAGCTCGGCAAGCCGGTCAATCTCCTGAAGGACGGGCTGGACGGCTGGGTCTCGATGAATCCGAACGCGGCGTTTGGCTGGTCGTTCAAGGACGGCGTCCTCTCGAACAAGCTCCCGCGCAAGCCGGACGGGTCGCCGATCCATGGCGCGAACATCATGTCGAAGCGCGCCGACTTCTTCGACTTCAACCTCGAGTACGACGTGCGCGTGCCGGCGAAGTCGAACTCGGGCGTCTACCTGCGCGGTCGCTTCGAGTGCCAGGTCGTGGACAGCTACGGGCAGTCCGTCGATCGCCACAACATGGCCGCGTACTATGGGCGCGTCGCGCCGTCCGTCGCCGTCGAGAAGAAGCCGGGCGAGTGGCAGCACGTCTCCGTCACGGTCTACAAGGGCCACATCACGACGTGGCTGAACGACGTGAAGATCATCGACAACGCGAAGCTTGAGGGCGTGACGGGCGGCGCGATTGACGCGGATCTCAACAAGGCCGGTCCCATCTACCTTCAGGGCGACCATTCGGACGCGGACTACCGGAATATGATCCTGCGCCCGGCACTCTGAGTCCGGCAAACAGATTTGGGTTGGAACAAACAACACAAGAACACAACGCAAACAGAAAGAAAGGAAAGACAATGACGATCAACACTTCGAGAAGGAATTTCCTGCGCGGCCTTGGCGGCGCGGGGCTTTTCGTGATCGGCGGATGCAAGTGCCCGCTCGGCCGCCAGAAGATCAAGCTCGCCGCCGTCGGCGTGCTGGGCAAGGGCTACAGCGACTGGACGCCGATGCTCAAGTCGGGCTTCGTCGAGATGGTCGCGTTCTGCGATGCGGACTACCTGCAGCGCGAGAAGGCGGCGCAGCGGCTCGCGAAGGACGGCATCGACTTTGACATCTACTCCGTCCCGTTCTACACCGACTACCGCAAGCTCCTCGACGACGCGGGCGTCCTCGGCATCGAGGCGATGACGATCTCGACGCCGGACCACGTCCACGCGCCGGTCGCGATCGGCGCGATGAAGCAGGGCATCCACGTCTACGTCCAGAAGCCGCTCGTGCGCACCCTGTGGGAGCTCGACTACTTCGACAAGACGGCGAAGGACAACGGCGTCATCGTCCAGATGGGCAACCAGGGTTCGTCGCTCGACTCGATGCGCCGCTGCACGGAGGTCATCCAGAGCGGCATCCTCGGCAACGTGAAGGAAGTCCACGTCTGGACGAACCGCGCCGTGTGGCCGCAGGGCAAGGGCGTCGCGGACTACGTGACGAGCCGTGGCTCGAAGGGCGACGCCGTGCGCAACGGGCTCAACTGGGACGCCTGGCTCGCGACGGCGAAGATGCGTCCGTTCCTCGACAAGTATCCGGCCGGCGCGAAGGTCTACGATCCGTGGAACCTCGGCTCGAACGTCTACCACAGCTTCACGTGGCGCGGTTTCCACGACTTCGGCGCGGGCGCGTTTGGCGACATGGCGTGCCACACGATGAACCTGCCGTTCCGTGGTCTTGAGCTCGAGGGCGTCGCCGACGCGGAGTGCATCAAGATCGAGGAGAAGAACGACATCGCCTATCCGTCGAAGTCGGTCGTGAAGCTCACGTACAAGGCGCGCCAGTCGAAGGTTCGTCCCAACGTCACGCTTCCGCCGGTCACGCTCTTCTGGTACGACGGCTATGACGAGAGCAAGCCGGGCCAGAGCGCGATGAAGCCGAGCGCGGAGATCATGCCCAAGGTCATCAAGACCTTCGGCGCGATTCCGAACACGGGCTGCTACATCATCGGCGACGCGGGTGCCGTCCTCATGCAGGACGACTACGGCGCGAAGTGCGCGATTGCGCTGAAGGACGAGGAGAAGTTCGTCGACATCTTCCAGCACGAGAAGGCGAAGAGCGTCGCGCGCTCGATTCCGTTCTGCGCGGGCTCGGAGGCCGTGGCGGGCGGTTCGACGGTCGAGATGAAGGGCTTTGCGGAAGGCCACTACGGCGAGTTCGTCAACGCCATTCGCGGCGTCGGCCCCCGGTACGAGCAGACGCATTCGCGCTGCTTCTCCGACATCGAGTACTGCATCCCGCAGATGGAGGGCATCCTCGTCGGCTGTGTCGCGCAGCAGGTCGCGGGCAAGCTCACCTGGAATTCGGCGACGCAGAGCTTCGACAACGCGCAGGCGAACGCCCTCGTCAAGCCCTACATCCGCAAGAGCTGGGAGTTCTAAGAAAGAATCGAACGTTCGACTAATCGAATGGTTTGAACAAGAGAAAGGAAAAACAGGAAATGAACGTTTCAAGAAGACAGTTCTTCGGATTCCTCGGGACGGGCGCCGCTGCTGCGGCGCTCCCCGGCTGCATCTGCCCGCCGCCGAAGTGCGGGCCGAAGCCGCAGAAGATCGCGCTCCAGCTCTATTCGCTGCACCGCTACATCGGCGGCGTCAAGGACAAGGACGGCAAGGTCACGCTCGCGGGCGTCGGCCTTGACAAGGCCCTTGAGAACGTGGCGGCCATCGGCTTCACGGGCGTCGAGTTCGCGGGCTACTACCAGTACGGGAACGATCCGCGCGGTCTGCGCAAGGCTCTCGCGAACGCGGGCCTCAAGGCGTGCGGCACGCACGTGGACACGCGGGCCTACGGTCTCGACACGAACAAGTGGACGTACGACCCCGAGGTGCTGAAGCGGACGTGCGACTTCAACATGTCCTACGGCAACAACCTCATCATCTGCCCTGGCGGCGGCAACTTCCCGCCCGGATGCAAGTGGTCGGTTGGCCAGGGCGGCGAGACCTGCACGCCCTCGCAGGCGATTGACGACTTCACGAAGAAGCTCGTGGACCACTACAACAAGGTCGCGGCGGATGCGGCGAAGCTTGGCTGCCGCGTCGGCCTCCACAACCACACGTGGGAGCACGCGATCTTCATGCTGGATGGCACGTCCTACTGGGACTACTTCTTCTCGAACACCTGCCCGAACGTCTGCATTGAGCAGGACGTCGGCTGGTCGACCTGCGCGGGCGTCGATCCGTGCGAGACGTACAAGAAGTACCCGCACCGCTCGCCGACGCTCCACGCCAAGGAGAACGGCATGGGCAAGGGCGTGAAGAAGTTCGACGCGATCCTTGGCAAGCCGGGCGAGCCGGGCGCGAAACCGGTCGAGTGGGACCGCATCATCGACGCGACGGCGAAGGACGGCGTCGAGTGGTTCGTCGTCGAGTGCGAGCGCCACTTCGAGGATCTGTCGGCGGTTCTTCCGTCCTACAACTTCCTCAAGGCGAAGGGCCTTCGCTAAATGATCGAGACGCTCGCGGCTCATCTGGACGCCTGTGCGGCGTTGGCGCCGACGTGGGGGCTTCTGCTCGTCTTCGTCTTCATGGCGATCGAGTCGTCGTTCATCCCGTTTCCGTCGGAGGTCGTGATGATTCCCGCGGGCTTTCTCGCCGCGCGCGGCGAGCTGGGGTGCGGAACCCCGCTCGCCGCCGTCACGCTGGCGTTCCTCGCCGGCGTCCTCGGCTCCCTTGCGGGGGCCTATGTGAATTATTTCCTCGCGCTGTGGGTCGGCAAGCCCTTCCTTGAAAAGTATGGGAAGTGGTTTTTCCTCAAGCCGGCCGCGCTGGATCGGGCCTGTGCGGTCTTCAACCGCTACGGCGCGGCGACGACGTTCGTCTGCCGCATGATTCCGGCCATTCGCCAGCTCATTTCCATTCCCGCCGGCATCGCGCGCATGCCCTTGGGGGCCTTTACGCTTTTCACCGCGCTGGGCGCGGGCGTTTGGACGGCCGTTTTGACGTTTGTCGGCTGGGCCATCGGCCGCTCGACGGCCAACATCTCCTATCTGGATCTCTGTCTCAAGGGACAGGCCATGGCGACGGACAACCTGCCGCTCGTCGTCGGCGGCGCCGTCGCGCTCGCCGGACTCTACTGCTTTGCCTCGAAACTTATCATGAAAGGAAACACGAAATGACCCTCTCATTGCTTCTCCTCTCGGCCGTCGGCGTCCTGACGCAGGGCGAGTTCACCGTGCGCCCGAACGACTGCCCCAAGTGTCCGTACCGCATGCGCATCGCGCCGGACGCCAAGACGGCGTTCGTGAACACGGCGAAGGTCGCCGAGAAGGACTTCCCGGCGATGGCGAAGCGCGCGTTCTCCCTCATGGCCAAGGCGGCGGACACGAAGAAGGGCGGCGACCAGCGGCCGCTCATGGGCTGGTCGAGCTGGAACACCTTTTCCGTTGACATCTCCGAGTCGATCATCTGCTCGGTCGCGGAGGCGATGGCGACGAACGGCCTCAAGGCCGCCGGCTACACCTACGTCAACATTGACGACGGCTTCTTCGGCGGCCGCGACAAGAACGGCAAGCTTCTCATCCATCCGACGCGCTTCCCGAACGGCCTCAAGCCCGTCGTCGATCGCATCCATGCGCTTGGCATGAAGGCCGGCATCTATTCCGACGCGGGCGCCGACACGTGCGGCAGCATGTGGAGCAACGATCCGCTCGGCGCCGGATCGGGTCTGTACGGACACGACGTCGAGGACTGCCGCTTCTTCTTCGGCGAGATGGACTTCGACTTCATCAAGGTTGACTACTGCGGCGGCTGCAAGCTCAAGCTCGACGAGCAGGAACGCTACACGGCGATTCGCCGCGCGATCGACGTCTCGGGCAAGAAGGGCGTGCGGATGAACATCTGCCGCTGGACGTTCCCCGGCGAGTGGGCGGCGGGCGTCGCCGAGTCCTGGCGCACGACGCGCGACATCCGCGCGAACTGGAAGAGCGTGAAGGACATCATCGACGAGAACATTCCGCTTTCGGACTTCATGAGCCTCGGACACTACAATGACATGGACATGCTGGAGGTCGGCCAGATCGTCGGGAAGATGAAGACGGCCTTTGGCGCGGAGGGCGACACGGGCCTCACCCGCCTGGAGGAGCAGACGCACTTCGGCATGTGGTGCATGCTGTCCTCGCCGCTTCTCATCGGCTGCGACGTCCGCACGATGGACGACCAGACCCGTGCGCTCGTGACGAACCCGTTCCTCCTCGGCATGAACCAGAACGACCTCGCCGCGCTGGTGCGGACGGTGCTCCGCATCGGGGACACCTACGTGCTCGTCAAGGACTGCGACTCGATCGGCGGCACGGCGCGCTACCTGACGCTCTACAACGGCGGCGAGAAGGGGCACGACTTCTATGTTGACCTCCACAAGCTGGATCTCGCCGGCAAGGTCGCGATCTTCGATCTCGTGGAGCGCGCGGACCTTGGCCTGTTCGATCGCGTTCCCTTCCACGTGCCCGCTCACGGCGCGCGCTTCTTCCGGCTGGACGCCGAGCGTCGCCGCTGAAGATGCTTCTTGAGGTCGAGAGCCTGCGCATTGCCTTTCGACGGGGAGGGCGGCTCTCGGTCCCCGTGCGCGGCGTCTCGTTCGCGATTCCCGCGAACGCGCGCGTCGCGCTTGTCGGCGAGTCGGGCTGCGGCAAGTCGCTGACGGCGCTGGCCCTCGGCGGACTCGTCGATCGGGCGGAGATTTCGGGGCGGATCGTCGGCTCGCCGCGTCTCGCCTACGTCTTCCAGAATCCGATGCAGTCGCTCAATCCCGTCCTGCGCGTCGGGCGGCAGATTGCGGAGGGACTTCGTCCTCGGTTTCGCGGCGCGGCCCTGGACGCGCGTCTGGACGACTTGCTTGCGTCCGTCGATTTGCCGCCGGGGACGGCGCGCAAGTATCCGTGCGAACTGTCGGGCGGCCAGCAGCAGCGCGTGATGATCGCGATGGCGTTGGCGCAGGAACCCGACCTCCTCATTGCCGACGAGCCGACGACCGCGCTCGACGTGACGACCCAGCGCGACGTCCTCGACCTCATTGCGCGCATTGCGGACAAGCGGAAGATGTCCGTTTTGCTCATCACGCACAATCTGGGGCTTGTCGCGCGCTATGCGTCGTTCGTGAACGTGATGTACGCGGGCGAGATCGTCGAGCGGGGGGCTGTCCCCGACGTCCTTTCCCATCCGCGCCATCCCTACACGCAGGGGCTGCTTGCGGCGGTGCCGCGCCTCGACGCGCCGAAGGACGCGCCGCTCGCGGACATTCCGGGCACAGTCCCCCCGCCGTGGGCCTGGCCAAGCGGATGCGCGTTCCATCCGCGCTGTCCGCAGGCGCGTCCCGTCTGCGCACGGTCGAATGAACCCTGCGCCGCCGCCTGGCGTTCAAACGGGAAAAGGCCGTAGGCAAGGAAGGGCGAGAACGATGATGATCTTTACGTTGATGTTGAAAGGGTTGCGGCGCGGGAAAGCGCGCCTGGCATGCGCGGTCGCCGGAATGTCCGTCGCGGTGGGCGCGCTGGTCTTCATGACGTCGCTCGTCGCGACGAACAATGCGCAGGCTCCGCGCCTTGCCGAGACCGCGTGCGCGCCTTGGGCCGCGTGGCGGACGGAGGGCCTGAACCT
>CAZWQY010000002.1:43574-86925 GCA_964636295.1 uncultured Lentisphaeraceae bacterium
CGCGACGGCGCGCGACGGACGCGCGGCGAACGCCGAGGCGGCCGTTGCGCCGCTGCCGGCGGGCGTGCGTCCAGACGTCCGGCTTCGGGCGGCCAGTTTCACGCTGGACTACCGGCCGGGCGGGCGCGTCCTGCAAGGCCCGCCGATGCGCGTCCTCCTGTCCGAAGTCCCTGCGTCGAACGTCTATGCGAACGTGTCGCTGGCCGAGGGCCGTTGGGCGGACGCGCACGCCGCCGCGCCCGAAGTCGTGTGCGTCCGCTCGGCCGTGCAGCGGTTCGGCCGCCTGCCGGAGCCGCCGCTGGGCTCGTCGCTCAAGTTCGTCGGGCAGAACGGCACGATGACGGCGACGGTCGTGGGCTATCTCGACGGCGGCCGCTTGCCGCGCGAGTTCCCGACTGTCTTTGCGAATCCGGCGGCATTCGCCGTGTTGGCCGCCGAACGCTGGGGCGCGGTTGCGTTCTTCCGCGCGCGGCCCAAGGCGGCTGTGGACGGCCTTCTCACGCCCGCCTCCGACCGTGTCGTCGCGTCGTTCAAGGCGGACGAGCAGAAGCACATGGACTATGTCACGCCGCTTCTGCTGGCGGCCGCGTTCCTGACGGCGCTCTCGCTGCTCGTCAACTCGCTGATCCTGTCCGTCGAAGCCAACCGCACGACGCTCGCCACGCTTCGCATGGTTGGCCTGACGCGAAAGGGCGTTGTCGCGTTTGTCGCCTGCGAATCCCTGTTCGCCGGATTCGTCGGTTGGCTCGTCGGCGTGTTGGGTGCGCTTGCGGCTCTCGTCGTCTACGTCGCGTACGACCCGTCGGCGTTCCCCGTCGGGCCGGCGGTCGATTTCGGACGCATTCGCCTTACGCTCGCCGTCCTGCCGCTCGTCATTGTCCTGGCCGTCCTGTTCGCCTTGGCTCCGGCCCTTCGGGTGCGGGCGCTGGACGCCACGTCACGCCGTCCGCGCGGTCGCCGCCTTGGCATGGCCGTCACTTTCGCGTGCGGCTTCGCCGCGTTCGTCGCCGTCGAGGTCTGGGGTGCGTCGCTCATGCGCGCGTTCATCCCCTCTCCCGAATGGCCGGACGCGATCGTCTCGATTCTGCCGGGGGGCGTGTCAAGCTGGGATGTCGAGAAGCTGCGGGACGTCGAGGGGGTGGCGCGCGTTTCCGAGCTTGTTCCGCGCCAGCTGCCGTTTGAGGCGGACGGCGGCCGGAACGCGCTCTTCCTCGCGGCGGAGTTCCTGCCGCGCTTCCGCTTCGTCGAGGGCTCGTGGGACGAGGCGGACGCCGCGTTGCGCGCGGGCGACGCCGTCGTCATCACGAAGATGATGTCCGACGCGCGCAATCTGCACCGGGGCGACGCGCTGGCCGTCTGGCAGCCTGGACGGCGCGGCGCGCCGCCGGCAAAACTGACGTTCCCGATTGCGGGCGTGGTCGATCTCAACTGGCACATGGTGACGAGCCGAGGCCTCGTGCGCGGGCTGAACGGTGCCTCCGGATGGACGGACGGGCCGGTCTTCTGCTCGCTCGACACGATGGGCCTTGTCGACCCCCGAACCTATCTGGTCGAGCCGGCGTTCTCCGCGCCGATGACGCACCTTTGGGTCGATTACGACCCCGCGTTCCTGAAGCGGCACGGCGTCTTCGCGGCGGGGCGGCTCGTCGAGGCTTCAATCGCGAAGCGGCTGGGCAATCCCGTCACGGCGACCGTGCGTCTCCATGCGCGCGACGAGATTGCGGACGGCACGTTGGCGCATGGCGGCGACGTCATCGGGCAGGTCGCGCGCGTGCCGTTCGTCTTCCTGTCGATTCTCGCGATCGGCTTCGTCGCGATGCTGGTCGCCGAGGCGGACGCGCGACGGCGTGAACTGGCCGTTTTGCGCGCGGTCGGCGCGACGCGGGGGCAGCTCGCGGCGCGGCTCGCGCGTTCCGCCCTCAAGACGGCGGCCTTTGGCATTGTGACGGGCCTGCCGGTTGGCGCGCTCGTCGGCTGGCTCTTCACGTTCAAGACGGGCGCTGTCTGGCCGGGGCTGCCGCACTATTTCGTCCTTCCGTGGCGGCTCGTCGTCGAAGGGGCCGTTGGCGCGCTCGCCTTTGCGCTCGTCTTTGCGCTGCCGACGGCGCTGGCCCTCGTCGGGCGCGCGACACGGCGGCGATAGGTCACGGAGAACAAGCGGCTTTTGATGATGAAACGCAAATACAAGGTTATTCTCGCTTACGACGGCACGGGGTTCGCCGGCTGGCAGTACCAGGAGAACGCGCGCGGCATCCAGCAGGTCGTCGAGGAGGCATTGGCCTATCTGGAGGGCGCGCCCGTGCGCATCTTCGGCTCTTCCCGAACGGACGCCGGCGTTCACGCACGCGGGTTCGTCGGGCATTTCCATCTCACGAAGCCGATTCCGCCGGTGAATCTCGTGCGGGCGATGAATGCGCGTCTGCCGGAGTCTGTGCGCGTCCTCAAGGCGGCGTATGTGCGGGAGGACTTTGATGCGCGGCTCTCGGCGAAGGGCAAGGAATACCGCTATCAGCTCTATCAGGCGGACATCCTGCCGCCGCATCTTGCGCCCTACTGGACGTTCTGCCACCGTCCGCTCGACGTGGAGGCGATGCGGACGGCGGCGCGGTTCTTCGTCGGCAAGCACGATTTTCTCTCCTTTGCCGCCAATCCGAACCGCGTGCTGGAGACGACGGTTCGCCGCATTTTCTCCTTTGAGGTGAAACGGGCCGGGCCGCGCTACACGTTCATTGTGCGCGGCGACGGGTTTCTCTACAAGCAGGTGCGGTCGATGGTCGGCTTCCTCATTTCCGTCGGCAAGGGGAACGAGCGGCCCGAGGCCGTACGCGAACTGCTCGCGACGCATCCGCCGCGCACGGCCCGCGTCGAGACGGCCCCGGCGCGCGGTCTTTCCCTCTGGAAGGTCTTCTACTCGCCGTGTGCCAAGGCCGTTTAGCCGACTTCGTTCTGGCGGCTTCTCCTGCCGAACGCGCTTCGACAAAGACGCGCGGATTTTTTGATATACTACACGGCTATGACAAAGATTTTCCTGAAGCGCGGGCGGGCGCGTTCCGTTGCGCAACGGCATCCGTGGATCTTCTCGGGGGCGATTGACGAGGCGAAGACGGGTTCCTCGGCCCTTGTGGGGCTGGATGCGGGCGCGGCGGTCGAGGTCGTCTCCGACGACGGCGAGATGTTGGGATACGGCTGGTATTCGCCGCAGTCCCAGATCCGCGTGCGCCTCCTGTCGTTCGATTCGGCCAGCCTGCCGGGCGACGACGAGGCGGCATTCGTCAAGGCGCGCGTGGGCGCGTCCGTCGGCCGTCGCGCCGCGTTCTTCGCGGACGCGGCCACGAACGCCGTCCGCCTCGTGAACGCCGAGTCGGACGGGTTGCCGGGCGTCGTCGCTGACTACTACGCGGGCTTTGTCGTCTGCCAGTTCACGTCGGCGGGGTCTGACCGGCGCAAGGAGCTGATCGCGTCCGCGCTGATGGCCTACGCGCCGTTCTGCCGAGGGGTCGCCGAGCGGCTGGACGTCGAAGCGCGCGCGAAGGAGGGGCTTCCGACGGAGCCGGCGTTCCGCGTGCTCGCGGGCGAAGAGCCGCCGCCGCTGATCGAGATTTCGGAAGGGCCGTGCAAGTTTCTCGTGGACGTCCGCACGGGCCACAAGACGGGCTTCTACCTCGACCAGCGCGACGCGCGCGCGGCGGTCGGTCTGCTCGCGAACGGCGGCGAGGTGCTGAACTGCTTCTCCTACACGGGCGGCTTCGGCCTCTTCGCGCGGGCCTGCGGCGCGGCGAAGGTGACGCAAGTCGACATTTCGGAAGACGCGCTCGCGCTCGCGAAGAAGAACGAGTCGCTTGTCCATGGCTGCGGCACGGAAATGGAATATGTCGCGGCTGACGTCTTCCGCTATCTGCGCACCTGCCGCGACGCGGGGCGGTCGTTCGACCTCATCGTCCTCGACCCGCCGAAGTTCGCCGCGTCGAAGGGGCAGGTCATGAAGGCCGCGCGCGGCTACAAGGACATCAACCTCCTGGCGATGAAGCTCCTGAAGCCGGGCGGGACGCTCGCGACGTTTTCGTGCTCGGGCGCGATGACGACCGACCTCTTCGACCGCGTGCTGGCCGAGGCGGCGGTGGACGCGAAGCGCGATTTCCAGATCCTTGCGCGGACGCGGCAGGGCGCGGATCATCCCGTCGCGCTGGGCTTTCCGGAGGGCCTTTACTTGAAGGGCGCGATTCTGAGGAGTCTGTCGTGACGCGAATGGCCGCGTGTCTGATGGCTGTCGCCTGTCTGCTTTCGGGCTGCCGAACGGCCGAGCCGGAGGGCGATCCGTCGCATCTGAAGGTGCTGATGATCGGCAACAGCTTTTCGATTTCCTGTCTCACGCACCTGCCGAAGGTCGCGGCGGACGGCGGGCAGAAGCTCGACCTCGGATCGCTCTACATCGGCGGCAGTTCGCTGGAGCAGCACGCGACGAACGTCGTCGCGGAACTGCGCGACGAGAAGGCGGCGGGCGCCTACCGCTACGACCGCGTCATCGACAACGGGCCTCGGCGCATTGTGCGCGACGCGCGGCTGACGGACGTCCTGAAGGGCGTCAAGTGGGACATCGTCACGATCCAGCAGGCAAGCCACCTGAGCTGGCGTGCGGATGCCTCTCATCCCTGGGGCGACGAGCTCGTGAAGACCGTGCGCGCGTGTGCGCCGCAGGCGAAGATCGTCGTGCAGGAGACGTGGAGCTACACGCCGTTCGACGCGCGTCTCGCGCAGTGGAAACTGACGGCGGACGAGATGTCCGCGCGCGTGGAGGCGGTCGTTGCCGACTTCGCGAAGGGCCGTGGCCTCAAGACGATTCGCATGGGGCGGGCCGTCCGTGAATGGCGGAAACGTCTGCCGGTCGTCTACGGGGCGCATTCCTTCGGCGGCGACGTCGTTGGCGGGCGCAGCCAGAAGCCCGAAGACCAGTTCAAGCGGAATCCGGACTTGACCTGGTCGGTCAATTCGGACACGTTTCACCTGAACGAAAAGGGCGAGTACCTGCAGGCGCTCGTCTGGGCGGCGGCCCTCTGGAACGCCGACCTGGAGGGGCTTTCGCCCCATCCGGCCTGCGTCACGGACGATGAGGCGCGGCTCATGCGCCAGATTGCGAAGGAGGTTGCAAAATGACGATGTCCCTGTTTTCTTCCCTGCTGTTGGCGGCGCTGGAGATTGCCCTGCCCGTCTGCGAGGTCGTCGAGAAGATTGATCCCAAGTCGAGCGTCTATCCGGGGCGCGTCGTGCCGATTGCCCAGGTCGACGTCATCCCGCAGGTTTCGGGCGAGATTCGCGAGGTCTGCTTCGCGAACGGCCAGGTCGTGAAGGAGGGCGACGTCCTCTATCGGATCGACCCAATCAAGTACGAGGCGGCCGTCAAGAACGCGGAGTCGAAGCTTCAGGAGTGCAAGGCAAACGTCAAGTATGCCGAACTGAGCTACGAGCGGCACAAGAAGCTGCTGGAGACGCGGGCCGTCTCGCTGGACGCGGTTGACAACGCGCTCTCCCAGCGCGACAGCACGCGCGCGGCGCTCGAGGCGGCGCAGGCCGAGCTGATCGCGGCGCGCGACGACCTTTGCCACTGCACGATCGTCGCGCCCATCGCGGGCAAGATCGGCTCGACCGCCAAGACGAAGGGCAACTACGTGGCGGCCGGTTCGCTGACGCTCGTCACGATCGTCCAGATGGATCCGATTCGCGTGCGCTTCGCCGTTGCCAACCGCGAATTGCTGGACATCGCCGCGTCGAACGGGCGGCGGCATCGCGAGGACGTCGAAATCGCCGTCACGCTCGCCAACGGCGCGCCGTTCGCGAGCGAAGGCGCAATCGAGTACGTCGACAACCTGGCGGACGAGGCGACGGACTCGCTCGCGATCTACGCGAAGTTCGCGAACGCCGACACGCGGCTCGTGCCGGGCGGCGTCGTGGCCGTCACCCTGCGCTCGAAAGCCGGCGTGAAGCGTCCGGCGATTCCGCCGACGGCCGTCCTGCAGGACACGCAAGGCCCGTATGTCTGGGTGCTGGACGCGGCCGGCGTGGCCGAGCGTCGCGCCGTCGCGCGCGGCGACCTGGTCGGCGACTGGCTGTTCGTCGAGAAGGGCCTCAAGCTCGGCGAGCGCATCGTTGCGGACGGCGGACACCGCGTCAAGCGCGGCATGACGGTCAAGCCGTTTGCGGCCGCCCCGAAGGGCAAGTGATTTCAAGGAGAAAGGAAGACGAACGTGGACAACGAACCCTACAAGACCTATCTGACTGAAGCGGAACTGCCGACGGCGTGGTACAACGTGCGCGCGGACATGGCGAAGAAGCCCGCGCCGCTGCTCAATCCCGCGACCCTGAAGCCCGTGACGGAGGACGAGCTCGCGCACGTCTTCTGCCGGGAATGCGTCCGCCAGGAGCTGGACGACACGACGGCCTACATCCCGATTCCGGAGCCGGTTCGCGCGTTCTACAAGATGTACCGGCCCTCGCCGCTCGTTCGCGCGACCTTCCTCGAAAAGGCCCTCGGCACGCCCGCGAAGATCTACTACAAGTTCGAGGGCAACAACACGTCGGGCTCGCACAAGCTCAACAGCGCGATCGCCCAGGCCTACTACGCGAAGGAGCAGGGCCTGACGGACGTCACGACGGAGACGGGCGCGGGGCAGTGGGGGACGGCGCTCTCGATGGCGAGCGCGTTCTTCGGGCTCAAGTGCCACGTCTACATGGTCAAGTGCTCCTACGAGCAGAAGCCGTTCCGCCGCGAGGTGATGCGCACGTACGGGGCGGACGTCACGCCGTCGCCGTCGCTGACGACGGACGTCGGGCGTCGGATCAACGCCGAGTTCCCCGGCACGACCGGCTCGCTCGGCTGCGCGATTTCGGAGGCCGTCGAGGCGGCGCAGAAGTTGCCGAACGCGCGCTATCTCCTGGGGAGCGTCCTCAACCTGGTCTGCCTCCACCAGTCGATCATCGGACTCGAGACGCAGGCCGCGCTGAAGAAGCTCGGCGTCAAGCCCGACGTCATCATCGGCTGCGCGGGCGGCGGCTCGAACCTGGCGGGCCTGATCGCGCCGTTCGTGGGCGAGAAGCTGCGCGGCGAGGCGGACTACCGGATCGTCGCCGTCGAGCCGGCGAGCTGTCCGTCGCTGACGCGCGGCAAGTACGCCTACGACTTCTGCGACACGGGGCGCGTCTGCCCGCTCGCGAAGATGTACACGCTGGGCAGCGGCTTCATTCCGTCCGCGAGCCACGCGGGCGGGCTCCGCTACCACGGCATGAGCGCGCTCCTCTCCGAACTCTACGACCAGGGGCAGATGGAGGCGACGAGCGTCGAGCAGACGAAGGTCTTCGAGGCGGCCACGTTCTTCGCGCGCACGGAGGGGACGCTGCCCGCGCCCGAGTCCGCGCACGCGATCCGCGCGGCAATCGACGAGGCCCTCCGCTGCAAGGAGACGGGCCGCGCGGAGACGATCGTCTTCGGGCTGACCGGCACGGGCTACTTCGACATGGTCGCCTACGGCAAGTACAACGACGGCGCGATGGGCGACTACGTCCCGACGGACGACGAGCTCGCGCGTGGCTTCGCGGGGCTTCCGAAGGTCGGCAATATGGTATAATAGGCCCTCAGTTCTTGAAGGAGGACACGCATGAAGATTTCAGAAGACATTCGCTACGTCGGCGTCAACGACCACAAGGTCGACTTGTTCGAAGGGCAGTATCCCGTGCCGAACGGGATGGCCTACAATTCCTACGTCGTCCTGGACGACAAGGTCACCGTCTTCGACACGGTTGACCAGAACTTCGGGCAGGAGTGGCTGGACAACCTCGCGGCCGTCCTCGGCGCGCGGAAGCCCGACTACCTCGTCGTCCAGCACATGGAACCTGACCACGCGGCAAACGTCGCGACGTTCATGTCCGCCTATCCCGACGCGAAGGTCGTCGCGTCCGCGCAGGCGTTCGGCATGATGCGAAACTTCTTCGGCACGGACTGGAAGGAACGCCAGGTCGTCGTCAAGGAGGGCGACACGCTCGTGACGGGCCGCCACACGTTCGCGTTCGTTGCCGCGCCGATGGTTCACTGGCCCGAAGTCATCGTCACGTACGATGCGACGGACAAGGTGCTCTTCTCGGCGGACGGCTTCGGCAAGTTCGGCGCGAACGACGTCGTCGATCCGGAAGGGTGGGACTGCGAGGCGCGCCGCTACTACATCGGCATCGTCGGCAAGTACGGCCCGCAGGTGCTCGCGCTCCTCAAGAAGGCGGCGAACCTCGACATCCGCACGGTCTGCCCGTTGCACGGGCCTGTCCTCGACACGCCCGAAGCGATTGCGCACGCCATCGACCAGTACGTGACGTGGGCGAGCTACGCCGTCGAGTCGGAGGGCGTGCTGATCGCCTACACGTCGGTCTACGGGCACACGAAGGCGGCGGTCGAGCGTCTGGCCGAACTGCTCCGGGAACGCAACTGCCCGAAAGTCGTCGTCGCCGACCTCGCGCGCGACGAAATGTTCGAGACGATCGAGGACGCCTTCCGCTACGGCAAGCTCGTCCTTGCGACGACGACCTACAACGGCGAGATCTTCCCGTTCATGCGCACGTTCATCAATCACCTCACTGAGCGCAACTACCAGAACCGCACGGTCGGCTTCATCGAGAACGGCTCGTGGGCGCCGACGGCGGCGCGCGTCATGAAGGGCCTCTTCGAGAAGTCGAAGAACCTCACGTTCTGCGAGAACACGGTGAAGATCCTGTCGGCGCTGAACGCGCAGTCGGAAGCCGCGCTCGTGGCCTTGGCGGACGAGCTTTGCGGCGTGAACGCGAAGTGAAACGGAAGGGCGAAGAAAGGGGACGTGTCATGAAGAAACTCTTTGGCTTGGCATTGGCGTTGGTGGCGGCGACCGTTGGCGCGCGGACGTTCGAGGTGACGGCGTGGCGCGGCGAGACGCTGGCCGCGCGCGTGCCGGACTTCTGCGAACTGGGCGACGATCCGGAGGGCATCGTCCTTCGGCGCGGCGTCTTGAAGGACGTCAAGTATGCGCCGGAACCTGACAGCCTCCAGCGGCGAGAGGTCTATGACCGCGTCAAGTGGAACGGCGACAAGGGCGACGGCCCGCGCGTCGTGGAGATTGCCGTCCCGGCGGACGCAAAGCCGGGCGTCTACACGTGCGGCATGATGCGCGTGACTGTCCTCGACCGCGTGTTGCCGCCGCCGTCGGAGTGGAAGTACTACCTCGACCTCTGGCAGCATCCGTGGGCGGTCGCACGCCTCGCCAAGGCGAAGCCGTTCTCGAAAGCGCACTACGCGGCGATGAAGCCCGTCTGGGAACTCCTCGCGACGGCGGGGCAGAAGACGATCACCGTTCCGATTCTCGACATGCCGTGGGATCACCAGTGCCGCGACGCCTACCATTCGCTGGTGGCGGACGGCGATTTCCGGCTCTTCGACGAGTATGTCCAGTTCTGCCTCGACTGCGGACTTGGGCCGGACATTTCGTGCTATTCGCTCTGTCCGTGGACGCTCGGCAAGACGATTGACGAGAACGAGCTGGAAGCGCGCTGGGGCGCGTTTCTGGACGCATTCGCCGCGCACGTGAAGGCGAAGGGCTGGTTCGAGCACACGATCATGGCGATGGACGAGCGCGCGCCGGAGGATGTCGCCAAGGTCGCGCGCTTCGTGCGGAAGCATGCGCCGGGCATGCGGATCTCGATGGCCGGCAACCGCAAGCCGAGCGATTTCAAGGGCATCACGATCGACATCTACTCACAGGTTCTCACCGCCGAGTGCGTGACGGCCGACTTCCTCGCCGAGGCGGCCGAACGACGCGCGAAGGGCCATGTCACGACGCATTATGTCTGCTGCTGGCCGATGGCGCCGAACACGTTCATGGATTCGGGCGTGGGCGAAGCGTTCTGGCTGGGCGCGTCGCCGACGTTTCTCGGACTCGACGGTTTCCTGCGCTGGGCGTGGAACAGCTGGCCGCAGGATCCGATGGACGATGCGAGCTATGGCGACTGGCGCGCGGGCGACACGTTCCTCTGCTATCCGGACGGCGCGCCGTCATGGCGGTTCCTTGAGCTCCGCAACGGCATCGTCGCGGCGGAGAAGGCGCGTATCTTGAAGGAAAAGGGGCTTTTCGCGGACGAGTTCGCGAAGGTCGCCGCGCTCTATGACATCAAGCAGGCGAATGCGAGCGCCTGCAATTTCCGCGAGATCCGGCGGAAGACGCTCAATCTCGTGAACCGCAAGTGAACGCCCGTCCGAGAGTCGCGCCGCACGTCGCGGCCCTGCCGAAGAGCGGCATCCGCAAGTTCTTCGACATCGTCGCCCAGTCGAAGGACGTTGTCTCCCTCGGTGTCGGCGAGCCGGACTTCGACACGCCCTGGCACATCTCCCGCGCAGCCGTGACCTGCCTCGAAGACGGCGGGACGCACTACACCTCGAACCTCGGCACGCCCGAACTGCGTCAGGCAATCGCGAACTACCTCGCGCGCCGCTTCGACGCGACGTTTGACTGGTCGAAGGAAATCCTCGTCACCGTGGGCGTTTCGGAGGCCATAGACCTTGCCATCCGCGCCATCTGCTCGCCAGGCGACGAAGTGCTCTACCACGAGCCGTGCTTCGTCTCGTACGCGCCGACGATTCGCCTTGCGCACGCCGTGCCTGTCTGCGTCGAGACGCGCGTCGCGGACGAGTTCCGCCTCACGGTCGAGGCCTTGGAGCAGAAGGTGACGCCGAAGACAAAGGCGATTCTCCTCAACTTTCCGTGCAACCCGACGGGGGCCGTCCTGTCGCGGGACGACATGCGGGCGATTCTCGCGTTCGCCGAACGGCACGACTTGCTGATTCTCGCCGACGAGGTCTATTCGGAACTCAACTACGTCGAGACGGAGGGCGAGGGCGACGACGGGCGAACGCTTCCGTCGTTCTCGGCCTTTCCCGAATACCACGACCGCGTCATTCTGCTCAACGGCTTCTCGAAGTCCTGGGCCATGACAGGCTTCCGCCTCGGCTATGCCTGCGGTCCGACGGACGTCATCGACGCGATGATGAAGATTCACCAGTATGGCATCATGTCCGCGCCGACGCTCACGCAGGCGGCTGGCGTCGAGGCTATGAATCACGGTGATGCAGAGGTCGCGCGCATGCGCCACGAGTATCGCCGTCGTCGCGACTACCTGGTGCCGGCGCTCAATGCGATGGGGTTGGCGACGGTGTTGCCGAAGGGGGCTTTCTACATTTTCGCCGACATCCGCGCGACCGGGCTTTCGGATGAGGACTTCGCTTTTCGGCTCTTGAAGGAGTTTGGCGTCGCCGTTGTGCCGGGCAGCGCGTTCGGGCCGTGCGGCGCGGGGTTCGTGCGCATGTCGTACGCGACGTCGCTCGAGAAGATTCATCTGGCTGTCGCGCGCATGCAGAAGATGCTGGGCAAGGCGCGATGAAGTCGAAGTTCTTGCCGTTTGAGATCCTGTACGAAGATCGCGACCTAATCGTGATCGACAAGCCCGCAGGCCTTTTGACGACGCATACGAAGCTCGTCGGGCGCGTCGCGCGCGAGACGCAGTCAACGGCGGAGAACTATCTCAACGCCTATGTCCGGAAAGGGCAGGCGCGCAGTTCCAAGCGCGTTTTCCTTGTCCATCGGCTGGATCGCGAGACGCGCGGCGTCCTCCTGTTCGTGAAGGACGCGAAGTTGGCGGACGCCATTCGCGACCGGTGGAACGAATTGACCGAGAAGACGTATCTCGCGCGCGTCGAGGGCGTTTTGCCGGACGCATCGGGCGTCTTCGAGTCGTATCTGCGCGACGACCCGAAGACGATGAAGGTCTCAAGCGTCACGAATCCGGCGCTCGGAAAGTTGGCGCGCACGGAGTGGAAGCGGCTTGCGGTCGAGAAGGGGACGACCCGCGTTGAAGTCGCCCTCAAGTCCGGTCGCAAGAACCAGATCCGCGTCCATTTCAGCGAAGCGGGTCATCCGATCGTCGGCGATGTCAAGTACGGGGCAAAGAAAGCGGACGGCCTTCATCTGCGCGCCGTCCGCCTGGTTTTCACGCACCCCGTGACGGGGCGGAAGTTTGACTTTCGCCTCAGTCAGGAACGCCCCAGTCCAGGCTCGTCCCGCCGCTCTTGATGCGAAGGGCGTGCGTGTCCTTCTTCGGGGGTTCTTTCTTCTTGGCCTCTTCGCCATCCTCCTTGAAATAGGAGACGGGCGCGAGGTCTTCTTCTTCGGAAAGGGTGTCCTCCTGCCGATCCAGATCGTCGAGAATCCGGTCAATGACATCGCGCGAAACAGGTGTGCGTGAAGGGGAGGCGCCGGGACGAGAAGGGGGCTGCTGCCGCGTTTCGGGACTTTCGGCGGCCGCTGGACGGCGTGGCGCGTAGAGTTCCGGATAGTGCTTGCGCCGATAGGCCTCCAGTTCTTCCTCGCGACGACGCTTCTGCTCCTCGGCGGCCTTTTCCTTTTCGGCGGCCAGTTCGGCCTTTAACCGCTGGATTTCAAGTTCCTCGGCTGTGGGGGCTTTGGGTTTGGCGGCCTCGGCGGCGGCCTGCTGCTCGGCGCGGCGGGCTTCGGCTTCCGCCACGGCCTTGTCAGCCTTGGCCTGGGCCTCCGTGAGCTTGCGCTGCATTTCCTCCAGTTTCGTCGTGAACGCGAGAACGGCCGCGCTGTCCTGCGGCGGCTGGACGACGACAGGGGCCGCGACGCCGTGGTCTTTCATCGCAAACTCGACCAGGCGGTCATTGAGCTGCTGGTTGCGGCTGGAGACGCTCACGAGCAGCACGACAAAGATTGCGATGACGGCCAGCATCAGAACGCCGAAGAAGACGCCCAGCGCGAGAAGACGCTTGCGCGCTTTGGCCTGTTCGGCATCGATGTACTGCTGAAACGCCTTGAGGACGGGAAAGTCGTCGAGCGCATCGCCCGTGCCGCCATAGACGCTGACGGCGCGCGCGCCAAATTCAGGATTGATTGGATTCGTATTCATAATGTTGCATAACCCGCATTATGTAAACTAGGATTATTCTGACGCGAAGACGTACCAGTTGAGGATCGGAATGCCTTTCAGTTTCCGCATCGCCGCGTAAAGCCGCGCCAGTGTCTCCGTGGACTCAGCAAAAATGAAACAAGTGTCCGTCGTTGCGTGCTCCTTCGCCGCGTCAAACGAAATCGTCTTGGGCGTCAGCTTCGGGTCGTTGCCCTCGACCGTCCAGTCCTCTTCGACAAAGACGAGCGTGTCCGCGCCGTCCAAGCCCAACGTCAACTCGAACGGCTGCGTCAGCCGCTGCTGACGATCGCGCCAGCTGACGGGCGGCAGAAAGGCGCGGAAGAACAGCCGTCCGTCCCGCCGGCCGTTCAACTTGACCGAAACCGTGTCGATGACGGCAAGTGCCTGGGCAATCTGCGTCGCCTCACGGACGGTCAGCGACGGGTCGAAGTCGGCCAAGACTTCGAGGGCGCCGCGCTGGGCGGCGGCACGGATCTCGCCCAATCGTTGCGCGGCCGTTCCCGGCGCAAACGTCACGTCCAGATGACGCGGCAGGGTCTTTTCGTCCCAGGAAATCGTGAAGGTCTGACGCGCCCCCTTCTCCAACGTGACCTTCGCCGTGTGCGCGCCGTAGATATCGCCTTGCGGATAGACGCCATCAAAGACAATGGGGGACTGCGCAAGCGAATAGAGCGTGCAGAACGCGAGCGGCATCTCGTCCGACGCGACTACGCCCCCCTTCTCGTTTCGCGTTCCGCCCGTGTAGATGAACGCCGCCGGGGACAGGCCCTCCGGCCACTTCGTCTCGACCGAGCGAGACAGCGCGGGTTCGATCTGAATGCGACAGCCGACGGGCCAAAGCACGCAGGCACGGCGGTCTGTTGCCCGTCCTCTGGGCAATCCGGCCTTTTCGAGCCGTGCACAAAGGTCGCCGACAGGCTCGTCCAGCACGAACATCGTCTCGTAGTCGCGATCCGTGTCTTTCCCGGCGAAGAGAAATTCGATGGGCGTCCCCTTCTCCACGCCCGTTGCGGTCGCGGTAAAGGAAAGCGAAGCGGCGAACAGAATCGAAATCATGGGGACGTGTCAGGTGGCGGTTGTCTGCGTCAGGGTCTCCAGTTCGGTCGCGGCCTCCTCCCAGTCGGCCGTGTAGCGGTCAATCTCGAACTGGAGTGTCCGCACCGTGCGGTTCACCTCGGCAAAGTCGGTCGTCGGCGTCGGATTGAAGAGTTCGGCCGAAGCCGTGTCCAGCGCCTTCTGGAGTTCGTCGATCTTCTTCTCCGCCGTCGCGACGCGCGCCTTCAACTCGCGCAGCTTCGGCGCGATCTTCGCCCGTTCCGCCGCGCGCTGCTTCCGAAGATCCTTAGCGGAAAGCCGAGAGGATTGGGCGTCCGAGGGTCTGGACGTTGGGTCGTTTGAGAGTTTGGAGGTCGGGGCGTTTGGCGGCTGGGGCGTTCCAGCCTGTCGATTGTTTTTCTCCCGTTCCGCCTTCTTCTCGCAGTAGTAGTCGTAGCCGCCGGGATACTGGCAAATGCCCTCGCGCGTAATCTCAAGGATGCTCGTCGCGACAGCGCGCACGAAGTCAATGTCGTGTGAGACAAGAAAGATCGTTCCCGCATACTTCTGCAGCGCATCTTGCAGGAGGCGGCGTCCATCGAGATCGAGGTGCGTCGTCGGCTCGTCCAGCAGCAGGAAGTTCGGCGCGGTGAGGAAAAGGCGCAGGAACGCGAGGCGAATCTTCTCGCCGCCCGAAAGGACGCCCGCCGGCTTCTCGACGTCATTCTCGTCGAAGCCGAACGCGCCGAGCTGATTGCGGAAGATCTTCTCCGGCCCGCCGCCGTGCGCATCCCAGGCGTTCTTCGCGTTGCGGTAGACGGTGAGGTCGGGCGGAATCGTCTCGGCGAATTCCTGCGAGAGATAGCCGGGAACGACATTGTGCCCGATGACGGCCTTGCCCTCCGTCGCCTGCCGCGTGCCGGCGATGAGGCGCATCAGCGTCGTCTTGCCGAGCCCGTTATAGCCGACGAGCGCAACCTTGTCGCCGCGCGTGACGTTGAACGACAGCCCCGAAAAGACCTTCTTCACGCCATCGTAGGAGAAGCCGAGGTTCTCGCATCGGAACATCTCAATGCCGCTTGGCGGCGGCTCGGCGAGGCGCAGACGCCCGGAGTTCGTGTAGCGTTTCGGCAGCACGATCCGCGCCTCGTCGATCTTGTCGATGAGCTTCTGGCGCGACTGGGCCTGCGCGGCCTTCGTCGCCTGCGCACGAAAGCGATCCACGAAACGCTGAAGCTGTTCGCGGTGGTGATCCTGGTTCTCCTTCGCGGCCTTCAGATGCTCGTAGCGCACTTCGCGCTCGGTGAGATAGTAGTCGAGGTTGCCCTCGTAGCGCGTCGCCGTGCCCGCATCGACCTCAACGATGATGTTCGTCAGCGTCCGCAGGAGGTAGCGGTCGTGCGAGATGAGCATGAGCGTGCCGTCGTAGGCCTTCAGGAACTTTTGCAGCCACTCGACGGCCGGGAGGTCGAGGTAGTTCGACGGCTCGTCCAGAAGCAGGAGATCCGGCTTCGACGCGAGGACGCGCGAGAGTTCCGCACGCATGCGCCAGCCGCCGGAGAACGACTTGAACAGCTTGTCGAAGTCTTCGGTCGCGAAACCGAGGCCGCCGAGCGCGATCTTGACGCGCGTCTCGATGTCATAGCCACCGAGATGCTCGAACTTCGTTTGGAGTTCGCCGTAGCGCTTCATCTTCGCGGCATCCGCGAGATCGGCCTCCAACGCCGCCATCTCGGCTTCCATCTCGCTCAGGCCGGGAATGCCGCGCAGGGAATACGCCAGCAGCGTCTCCTCCGGCGTGTCGGGCGCCGGGTTCTGCCGCGTGAAGCCGATGCGCGGATTCGCCTCGATGACGAGTTCGCCCGTGTCCGTCGACATCTCGCCGAGAATGATCTTGAAGAGCGTCGATTTGCCCGAACCGTTCGGGCCGACGACGCCGACGCGATCGCCCTTGTTGACGCGAAACGTGACATCCGTCAGAACGTCCTGATGGCCGTAATGAACGGAGATTCCCCTAAAGTCAAGCATCTTCTGTTTTCGGAATGAGGCGGACGCGACACGGACGTCGCCGAGCAGGTCAGTCCTTCAGGAAAAGTTCGATGACGGGAATCTCGACGTTCGGCTTCTTCATCGGCAGGACGATGTTGTCGTTGCGACCGAGGTCGCCGCTCTGCGAATGATGGATCTCATCGCCCTTCCGAATCTTCAGCTCCGAGGCGTCATGCAGGAACTGCGCGTACTCGACCTTGTCCGCGAAGTCGAAGGGCAGCACGCCCATCGGATAGTTGACGAGGTGGATGTAGAGGCGATTCGTCTTGGGGTTGTACGTGAGAATCGAATCGACCGGCGTCTTGAACCCTTCCGGCGCGGCCGTGCAGCCATAGATCGCGCGGCTGTTCACGTGCATCCACGCGCCAATCGCGTCGAGCCGGTCGCAGGCCCGCGGCTCGAATTCGCCGCGCCCCGTCGGGCCGACGTTGAGGATCAGGTTGCCGCCAAAGGCGACCGAGTTGATGAGCAGTTCGATGAGCTGGTGCGGACTCTTCCACCGCTCCTCGTCGCGGCGGTAGCTCCACGAATCGTCGGTGAGCGTCTGGCACGTCTCCCACGGCGCGTTCTTCCCGTCCACCTGCGGCCACTGGGTGACGCGGCACCGCTCCGGCGTCACGAAGTCCCAGCCGTCTTCGGTGTCCATGAGGTCGAGGCGGCTGTCAACGAGGATGCCCGGCTGGAGCGCGCGCGTGAGCTTCATCAGTTCGACCGACTCCCAGTGCTTCCAGTTCTTGCCGTACTTCGTCTTGATCGTGTAGTCATACCAGATGATGTCGATCTTGCCGTAGTCCGTCAGCAGCTCGCGCACCTGCGCGTACATGTAGTCGCGATAGCGGTTCCAGTCCCGTCCCGCGTTCAGACGCGCGTAGATCTCGTCCGTGAACCCGCCGTTCGCCGGACGAAGCGGATGCGTCTGGTCAATGAGGTAGTCGGGGTGATGCCAGTCCTTGATCGAGTAGTAGAAGCCGACCTTCAGCCCTTCCGCGCGCGCGGCCTCGACGTATTCGCGCACGACGTCGCGCCCGAACGGCGTCTTGGTGATCTTGTAGTCGGTCGTCTTCGTGTCCCACAGGCAGAAGCCGTCATGGTGCTTCGTCGTGAGGACGATGTACTTCATGCCGGCCTGCTTCGCGCGCCGCGCCCAGTCCCGCGCGTCGAAGAGGTCGGGGTTGAAGCGCGGCAGATACCGCTTCTCGTAGACGTCAGGGGCGATTCGCTCCTGCGACTGAACCCATTCGTGACGCGCCGCCGCCGAATAGAGCCCGAAGTGGATGAACATGCCGAAGCGGTCGTGCGTCCACCACGCGCGCCGGGCATCCCGCTTCGCGGGCGTCTCGCCGAAGATGCTCTTCGGCGGCGTCGGACGGTCTTTCAGCGCGTCAAAGGCCCAGGTCGGAAGAATCGAGGAGACGGCGAGCGTCGTCGCCAACAGGGAGAGATGCAGATTTCTCATGGGTTTTGTCCAGTTGGGTTTTGGTCCAGTTAGTTCAGTGCCTTTCGAATCGTTGCCGTGTCCGTCACGCCGATGTACTCGGCGACCTTCGCGCCGTCCCGGTAGCAGAAGAGCGCGGGGATGGACATGATGCCGAACTGCGCCGCGAGTTCCGGCGCCTCGTCGACGTTGACCTTGACGACCTTCAGGTCGGGCATCTGCGGCAGAAGCTCGCGTTCGATCTTCTGCCCCATCATCTGGCACGGCCCGCACCAGGTCGCCCAGAAATCGACGAGCACCTTGCCCGCCTTCACCGCCTCGTCCAGTTCAGCTTTCGTCTTGACGTCCATTGTACACCTCCTGACGTTTACTGTTTGGGAGAAACCGACTGTCCGTCCTTCGAGTCCTTCACGAGCCAGCCCGCCGCCGCGATCGCGTCGCGCAGACGGTCGGACTCCGCCCAGTTCTTCGCCTGCCGCGCGACGGCGCGCGCGTCGAGCAACGCCTGGACGTCTGCCGGCACGTCGATCGCCTTCTTCTCGTTCTCGAAGAAGACGACGCCCAGCACCTCGTCCATGCGGCGAAAGACGCGCAGCACCTCGTCCGCGTCAAAGCCGTTCGTCTCGGCGGCGGCGAGCGCGCCGTTCGTCTCGCGCACGAGCTCGAAGAGCGCGGCAAAGGCCTTCGGCAGGTTCAGGTCGTCGTTGACGGCCGCCGTGAAAGCGTCGAGGCACGTCTGCGCAAAGGCGCACGCGCCCGCCTGCCCGCCGTTCCCCTTCGCCTTCGTCACTTTCTCGACGCATGCGTCGATGCGCGCGAGCGACTTGCGGGCGTCGTCCAGCGCGGAGAACGCGAAGTTGAGTCCGCTGCGGTAGTGCGCGTTGATGAGGACGTAGCGGATTTCGCGGCCCGTGTAGCCCTTGTCGAGCAGGTCGCGGAGCGTGAAGAAGTTGCCGAGCGACTTCGACATCTTCTCGCCGTTTACGCGCAGGTGCGCGCAGTGCATCCACGTCTTCACGAACGGCTTGCCCGTCGCGGCCTCGGCCTGGGCGATCTCGTTCTCGTGATGGGGGAAGAGGTTGTCGATGCCGCCCGTGTGGAGGTCGAACGTCTCGCCGAGATACTTCATCGACATGGCCGAGCATTCGATGTGCCAGCCGGGGCGGCCGCGTCCCCACGGGGAGTCCCAGCCAACGGGTCCGTCGGACGGCTCCCAAGCCTTCCAGAGCGCGAAGTCGCCGACGTTCTCCTTGTCGTACTCGTCGGCCGCGCAGCGAAGCCCCGTCTGCTGGTGGTCGAAGTCGATGTGCGCCAGCTTGCCGTAGCCGGGGAATTCGCGCACCTTGAAGTAGACGGACTTGTCGTCCGACTGGTAGGCGACGCCCTTCTCCATCAGCTTCTCGACGAGCGCGATCATCTCGGGGATGTGGTCGGTCGCGGCGGGGTAGACCTCGGCCGGCTGCACGTTGAGCCGCTTCAAGTCGGCGAAGAACGCGTCCTTGTATGTCTTCGTGTAGGCCGTCAGCGCAACGCCCTGCGCGTTCGCGCCCTTGATCGTCTTGTCGTCGACGTCCGTGAGGTTCATCACCTGCCGCACCTTCATGCCGTTGAACTGGATGACGCGACGAAGGATGTCCTCGAACGTGTAGGCGCGGAAGTTGCCGATGTGGGCGAAATTGTAGACGGTCGGCCCGCAGGTGTAGAGGCGGATCGTGTTGTCGGCGAGCGGCTCAAGGGCCTCGACCCGACGCGAGAGTGAATTGAAGACGTTCATTTGCCGCCTATTATATCAAAATCCGTCCTTGTGCGGAAAACCGCGACAGCGGCCGCCCCTTCACGGGCTTTCGTGGCCGTAGTACGCGCGGATGCGACGAAGTTCGCCGGAGGCCTCGATGCGCTTCAAGCCCGCTTCGTAGGCCGCCACGAGACGGCGCGCATGCGCAGGGTCGGTGTTGGAGACCGTCAGCAGAATCGCCGCGCAATCGATGGCCGGCGAGACGTTGTAATTCATCAGCAGTTCGGCCGTCCGGCCAAGGCTCGCGGCCTGGTAGTCCGTCCGCGTCTGGACAATGCCATCGACCTCGCCTTGGTCAATCGCCAGAAACGGCCGCCCGGCGTAGGGACTGTCGGCGGCGAAGACCTTCACGGCGCGCGGCGTATCGCGCATCCTCTCCACGTACGCGCGAACGGCCGGACAGTCCAGGTAGCCCCCTTCCATGCCGAGCCGAATGGCGTCCAGCGACGTCTCGTCCCGATACGTCCACGCCAACGACCGCCGCGTGTAGACGACGACGTCGGCGCACATGAGCGGCGTCGGCGCATGCGCCAGGTCCCGTAGACGCGGATGGTCGCCGTAGGCGACGCAGACCATGTTCGAATCGGCGGCCAGAAGTTCGCGCGTCTTCTCGACCGTCAGCGACGACACGCGGACGAGGCGCGCGCGCGGAAAGACCGCCCGAATCACGTCGAGCAGGTAGCCGTTGCGCTTCGTCGTCGGATTCTCGACGGCCAGCGGAACCCACGTCTCGAACAGGACGTTCGGCGCCAGTTCGCCGTCCGCCGCGCGCGCAAGCGCCGGGGCGGCATCTGCCGTCGCAGGACGCGGGGCTTTCGCGAGGCCGACGAGTCCTTTCGCGGCGAACAGGGCCAGGAGCGCGACAAGCAAGACGCCGTTGAGTTTTCTGATCATTTCCGAGCCTCCTTTCCTTCGGTCGCCGCCAGGCGTTCCTTCTCGCGGCGCGCCCAGGCATGAAACCGACTGCCCTCATGTCCGATCGCCAGCATCTCGTCAAGCAGCCGCCGCGCACCCGCCGGGTCGGAGGCGACGGTCAGGCGATACGTCCGATAGCAGTCGCGGAAGCGCGCGTCCACGAGACGATTGATCCGCAGGGCCTCCTGCCGCCACGCGCGCACGCGCTCCGCCGCGACGCCGACGTCGTCCGCCAGTTCGCAGAGCGGGAGAATCGCCGCCATTTCGGGCGCGAAGTCCGTCACCGTGCGGAAGCGCGAGGTCAAGGTCGCGAGCATGCGCGCGACCTCGGCGGCAAGCTCCTTTCGCAGATGGGCCGTCACCCCCGGCAAGTCGTCGTTGCCGACCTGCTCAAGCGCCGCGAACGCCGCGCGCACGGACGCGATGTCCGCAACCGTGAGCGTCCTGCCCGGCGCGCAGAGGCGGTCGCGGGCGGACAAGTAGCCAATGAGCGCCCTTTTCTGCTCACGCAGCCCCTGGAACCAGCCCTTCAGCGAACCCGATTGGACGAACAGGTTTTTCGACATCTCCGACAGGATTCGCGAGGCGCGCCTGTTGAGTTCCTCGCGCGCGGCGGGCGAGGCCGTGCACGCCTGCAAGGCCGTCTCCGGAATCAGCCGCGCCGCCGAGGAATGGACGTCCTGCGCGTCTTCCAGAAAGCGCGTGGCGTTGGCGATCGTGAACATCTCGCGATCGATGCCGCCTAGGACTTTCGCCAGTTCGGCCCAGCGGCGCGCCGCAATGGAATCCTGAATGGCCGTGACGTCCGCGAGGAATCGCGCGGCGCGTTGCACCGAGGCGTTTCCCTTAAAGTGAGCCGCGCGCGCAAGGAGGTCATCCGCCACGGGCGAACGCTGCGCGCCGAGAACGAGCGGCAGGTCGCGGTAGAACGAGAGCTGGTAGATGTAGGCGTCCTCGTCAAAGGCCGCCGAGTCGGACGCGGGAAGATGCGTCATGCGGCGGGCGCCGCGCGGTTCGTCCGCGAGGCGTTCCGTCCGTTCCGCCTCGCGCATGAAGAAGGCGCCGAGGAGCGTCAGAAGCCCCACGCCGAGCGAGGCCGCCAGGAGGCGGACACGAACGCCGCGCGAGGGATAGGAGAAGGGATGCCGCGAACGGAGCGCGGCCGCCGCTTCGTCGGACGGCAGGAGCAGGCCCGTGAAGTCGCCGACCGAGAAGACCAGTCGCTCGGCAATCCGCGTGCGGATGCCCGATGGCAGGACGACGTCCAGCCCGTCGCCCGTCGGATAGAACTCGAAGAGGATTGTCCCCGACACGGCGGGATTCACCGTGAGGCTTTCGTCGCGCAGCGCGTCCGCCGCGACGACGTTCCGCCCGCCCGTCACGCTTTCGGCCGCCACGGCCGACTTGCCGACGCGCCAGACGAGGACATGCCCGGAACGCACCGCGTCCGATTCGAGGCAAAAGGCAAATCCCGCGACCGAACACGCCGAACCGACGAGCAACGGAAGAGACCCCGCGCACTTCGTGCCGCAGACGACGGGCGAGGCCCTGTCGGCGGCGGCGATTACCCAGCCGTCCGTCTCCAGGACAAGCGCGGCCAGCACCCGGTCGCCCGTCGCGACGGACGGGACGAGGCGCACGGAATCGCCGTCCGCGACGACCAGGGCGGGGCTTTCCACGTCTTCCAGCGGACGCTCCAGCAGCGTCTTGCCGGACGCATCGAGTATCTTTAGGCGTTCCATGTCTCACTCCCCCTTCCGTTCCTGCGCCGCCGCGCGCCGCGCCGCGATGGCCGCCTCCGCCTGGGCCGCGCGGCGGCGCATCAACGCCTCGTCCTCCAGCGTCGCGTGGCGGAGAATGTACTGGGCCTGCTTGTGCGCGGCATCGAGGTCGCCGACGGCCTGATGCTTGTCCAGCTGGACGAACCAGTCGTTGACGATACGGGCGCGGAGACGCAAGAAGCCCTCGTAGACCGAGAAATCCTCCGAGGCGAGAATGCCGCGCTCTTCCTGAACGGACGCCGCGAGCGTCAGAAGCCGCCGAAAATGCTCGATCGCCGGGCAGAGCGCCGTCTCCGGCTCGACCGCGACGCGCTGGGCGTAGAGCTTCCAGAGCGCGCGTTCGCGCGCCTCCTCGACGTCGATGCGCGCGTGTTCCGCCGCGTCCAGTTGGGCGGAGTTGACGACGGGACGCGAAAAGCGTTCGGTCGCCGTCGGCAGGCCGAGCGTCTGTGGGAGCGCGAGGGCCATCGCTCGAACCGCCTTGTCGCGTTCGGGCATTTCCGTTCGCCACGCCGCGACCGCGAAATAGCGGATGTCCCCCAGGTAGAACGAGAAGGCCAGCCCCTCGCGCGCGTCGAGGCTGTAGAACGCCTGGGCGATAGGAAGGCCCTGTCGCAAATGCGCGCGCGCCGTGCTGACGACGACCGGCGGAACGGCATCCGGCGCGAGCGCCCGCTCCTCATGGAGAACGGACTCGATTCGCCGTGCGAACAGCGCGGGATTGAGGTCGAGCGCGCGATAGGCGAACGCCGAATCGCGCGATGCGGTGACGGAGAGGAACGGCGTCGTCTCCGTCTCGTGGAAGGAGAGGACGGCGCGGTTCGTCTCCTGCACGTAGCGACAGCAGGCCGCCGGTATCTTCAGGCTGAAGAACTCCGTCGCAATGGTCGTCTCCGTCGGCGTCGCAAGCCGTGCGCGCGCCGCGTCCAGGCGAGACCAGGCGGCGTAGACGAAGAGCGCCGCGCCGAAGGCGGCGAGAAGGACGAGTCCCCACAGGAGGACGGCGGCGGAAAGCGCCGTCGGGACGATGACCGGTCTTTCGGATTTGTTCATGCTTGTCACCTCGTCACGTATTGGATGATGAGCGGCGCGAAAAGGACGATGAAAACGCCGGGCAAGATGAGTAGAAGAAGCGGGAAGGTCATGGCGACGACCGCCTTCTGGGCGCGTTCCTGCGCGCGGATGCGCGCGGCCTTTCGCATGAGCTGCGCGGCAGAACCCAGGTTCTCGGCCACGCCCGTGCCCATCTCCAGCGCCTGGGCCATTGTCGAGAAGACGGCGTTCGCGTCCGGCGAACCAATGCGCTCGGCGACGTTCGTGAGCGCGCGCGCCAACGACGTGCCGATCGCGACTTCGCCGAGGACGCGCGCCAGTTCGTCGCGGACGGGTCCGGGCGGCGAGACTTCGACGACCGTGCGGATCGCGCCGGAGAGGTCACCGCCGGACTGCGAAACGAGCCGCATGATGTCCAGCGTCTGGGGCAGGTCGCGCGAAAAGGTCTGCAGCCGTCGCCGAACGAGATCGGCGAGCGCCTGTTCGGGCCAGAGGTAAAGCAGCACGGCGAAGACAAGGGCCAGCAGAAACACAAGGCCCGGCGACAGGCGCAGAAGCGCGCCGACAACCGAAAAGCCAAGAACCGCCAAGGCCGGCAGCGCGAAGCGCGCGACGAAGACCTCCGCCGCCGTCGCGCCGCCGAGGAAAGTTCCGCCCGACTGGACAATCTGCCGCTCGTAGGCGGAAATCGTGCGGTCAAGCGCGGCGTCGTGCGACCGTTGACGCGCGACGAATGGCGCGAGGGCCGAGAGAATCGGGCGCAGGGCCGACGAACCCCCGTCGCGCGCCACGGACGTTCGCCGCAGACCGAGAAGCCCGCGCGCGAACGCGAGGCCCAGCAGGGCCGCCGCGAGGCCCGTCGCGGCGAGTCCGAGCAGAAGATGGACGGACGTGTTCATGTCGTTTTCCTCATGTTTCGATCGAGACGATTTTCTTGATCCAGACGTAGGCGAGGGTCTGCATCGTCGCAAGCAGGCCCAAGACGCACCAGCCGAGGCCCGTGGTGAAAAGCGGCTTCATCATCTCGGGGCGAATGCCGCCCAAGATGAGGATGAGCGCGACGGGGAGACAGCTCATCACGATCGCCTGCATGCGCCCTTCCGTCGTCATCGCGTGGAGTTCGCGCTCGAACGCCATGCGGTCGCGGAGGAGGCCCGCCAGCATCCGGTAGTTCTCGTGCAGCTGGCCGCCGTGCGAGACGCCGATCTTCGAGGCAATGGCAATCATACGCACGTCCTGCATCGGCAGACGCGCGGCGAAGTTGTCGAACGCGCCCGCGACCGAGAAGCCGAGCGACGTGTCGTAGAGGATGCGGGCGAACTCGGCGCCGACGGCGGGCGGAAAGTGCTCCAGATTGCGCAAAATCGCCTGCGGCAGGGTCAGCCCGGCCGAAAGCGAGTTCGCGATCATGTCCAGCGCGTCCGGCAATTCGTTGCGGACGGCCGCGAGGTAAGCCTTCCCGGAACGCCGCGTTGCGCCGCCGCGCATGACGCGGCGAACGACGTCCGTGTCCTCCGCCACGTCGCGCGCGGCGAGGACGCGCGCGACGGCAATGCCGACGAGCGCCGCGAAAAGCGCGAGCGAGACGGCCAGGACGATCAGGTGCACGGGACCTCCTCGAAGACGTCCGCGTCCAGCGGAACGCCGCGCAGACGGAAGTCGTCGTAGAACGTCGGGCGCGCGACGGCGATGTGGCGGCCGAGAACCTTGCGCGTCCGCTCGTCGACGCCCTCGCGGCGGAAGGTGAAGAGCGTGCGCAGAACCGCGTTGCCGTTCGCGTCAAGTCCGACGACCTCGGAGATTTCGGTCGTCTTGCGCGACCCGTCCGAGAGGCGGGCCGTCTGGACGATGATCGAGACGGCCGAGACGATCTGCGCGCGGATGGCGGAGAGCGGAATCTCCATGCCGGCCATGAGGCACAGCGTCTCAAGGCGCGCGACCGTGTCCGCCGGCGTGTTGGCGTGGACGGTCGTGAGCGATCCGTCGTGGCCCGTGTTCATCGCCTGCAGCATGTCCAACGCCTCGCCGCCGCGACATTCGCCGACGACGATGCGGTCGGGGCGCATGCGCAGACAGTTCTTGACGAGCCGGCGGATGGAGACCTCGCCCTTTCCTTCGGCGTTCGCGGGACGCGCCTCCATGCGCACGACGTGCGCCTGCTGGAGCTTGAGCTCAAGCGAGTCCTCGACGGTGATGATGCGCTCGGACGGGCCGATGCAGAGGGAAATCGCGTTCAGGAGCGAAGTCTTGCCCGAGCCCGTGCCGCCCGAGACGACGACGTTCTTGCGCAAGCGCACGCACGCGTCGATGAACTTCGCCATTCGCTCGTCCATCGAGCCGAAGGAGACGAGCTTCTCCAGCGTGAAGAGCGACTTGCCGAACTTGCGGATCGTCAGGCACGCGCCGTCGGGCGTGATCGGCGGGATGACGGCGTTGACGCGGCTGCCGTCGGCGAGGCGCGCGTCAACGAGCGGACTCGACTCGTCGATGCGGCGGCCGACGCGGTTGACGATGCGCTCGATGACGCGGATGAGGTGCGCGGGGTCGCGGAAGCGGCGATCCGAGAGCGTCACCCGGCCCGCGCGCTCGACGTAGGTGTGCGCGAAGTCGATGACCATGATTTCGGTGATCGAGTCGTCGGCGATGAGCGGTTCGAGCGGGCCGAGGCCGAGCATGTCCTCCACCGTCTCGCGGCGAAGGTCGGCAATCTGCTCGTCCGAAAAGCCCGCGAGCTCCGGGAGGCCGCGCGCGAGAATCGCGTCCAGCGAATCGTTGACGCGCGTCTGCAGTTCAGCCCCTGTCGCGAGGCCGCTGCCGACGTCGTTCGAGAGGGCCGCGAGCGCATTCGCGTAGAGGATGTCCGACGCCGTTTCGCGCCGCGTCTTGCGCGCCGTGTCCGCCTCGCACGAGACGGTGCAGGAGAAACTGCCGACGGCGATTTCCGTGCGCGCGACGAGGGGGGCGCGAGCCGTTGCGCGGCCATCGACGACAAGCCGCCCGTCGCCAGCGAGGTCGCCGACCCACCAGATGCCGCCGAGGAGCGCGAACGAGAGCTGCCGGTCGGCCAGCCCTTCGCCTGCCGCGACGACAATGTCGTTGGCGGCGGCCGAGCCGAGCGTGAACACCTCGTCCGGCTTGCCCTCCTGCGGCGTCAGTGTCGCGAGACGCTTGCCGTTTCGTTCGAATGCGAGAGGTCTCATGGCGTGGCCTCCTTCCCTACGGCTGGGCGACGACCAGGGGCTTCGCCTTCAGCGCGTCGCGCCGGCGGACGGCCTCCGCCCCGCCGCCCTCCACGGCCCAGTTGATCGTGACGACGAGCAGCATTTCGCTCGTCTCTTCGCTCGAACTGCGGTTGCCGAAGAGCCACGGCCCGAGGAACGGGATGCGCGAGAGAAACGGCGTGCCCGTCTTCGTTTCGCTTTCCTTCGTCCGGTTGAACCCCGACATGACGATCGTCTCGCCGGGATGAACCATGTACTTCGACTTCGTCTGATAGCGCGAGATCGTGATGTCCTGCCCCGCGCCCTCCTCGCCCGGCGTGTAGTTGACCGGCATCTTGTTGTCGAGGTCGAGGTCCAGGTTCACGACCGAGGCGTCGACGATGACCGGCGTCGCCTTGACGATGAAGCCGTACTCGATTGTCTTGAGGTCGCCGCTCGAAAACGTGCCCGTCGTGTTGCGGTGGATCGTGCCGCCGTTCTGGAACTGAACCTCCTCGCCCGACTGCGTCGCGAGCGACGTCTTGTAGACCGTCTTCGCCGCGCCGTTCTGCTTGAGGAGATTGACGGTCGCCCGCACGCCGGAGACGTCCATCTTCGCGTGGCTCGACCAGGAGTCGCCCGCACCGGAGTCCGTCGACGAGCCTTCTCCGTCGCCGGACGACGTCCCGCCGCCGGACGAATAGCCGTACTCCAGTCCGCCCGAAAACTCGGCCGAGACGGCGGTCGGCGTCTGCACGCCGAGGTTGCGCGCCTTCGAGACGTCGTATTCGAGCATCTCGACGTCCAGAACGATTTTCTGCCGCGCAATCTTCAGGGCGTCGGCGTTGATGCCGATGCCGGGGAAGTCCTTGAGGAATTCCTTGGCGCGCGCCTGGACGGTCGTGATCGCCGGCCGGTCGAAGAGAACGCCCGTCAGGCAGATCTCGTTCCCGACGGCCGACGCCGTCACGTTCGAGTGGCCGACGTGCTGCAGGTACGCGCCCAGCAAGGCCGCGAGGGCGGGCGTCGAGTAGGTGACCTGCGAGAGGATGCGTTCGGGGTCGAACGCCTTGGACTGCTCGACGCGGCGCAGCGTCTCCGGGTTCGCCGTCGAGCCGCTGACGACCACCTTGTCGCCGCTCACCGAGACGGAGACCTCCGGATCGTCGGCGAAGAACTCCTGAAGCGTCTGCCAGTACGGCGGCACGACTTGGACGGGCAGCGTCGCGCAGGGCCCGCGCACGTCGGCGAGCGTGACTTCCGCCCGGCCGATCCGGACGCCCGTCACGGCGGCGCACCCGCCCTCCGGCGGCAGGACGGAGACAATGGCCGTGTTCGCGCTCCGAAGGCTCACGGCCGACCCGGTCTTCACGTCGACGCTCGTGCCCTCCGTCACCGTGACGTCCGGCAGACGGCGCAGACCGTCCGCATGGAGCGAGGCGACGGCGAAAAGCCCGACGGCCAGTCCCAACAGCGTGTTCGTTTGCTTCATGTTCATGCCTTTCTCGGTTCGGTCGATTCGAGGAATGCGCGTCCCGACGGTCAGAAGTTCCGCACCGCGTCGGCGAAGCTGGCGCCGGGCGAGACGGTCAGGCGCGTGCGGTCGCGCTCCGTCTTGTCGTCGCGCACGTTCCGCAGCAGGTAGGTGATCTGGCCCATCGAGCGCGCCTGAACCATCAGGATCGCCGCGCGCGTCGGCAGGTTGAGCGTGATCGTGCTGTAGGCAGACTCCTCGCCTTCAAGCTCGTAGCTGCGCCCGACGGCAACGACGGGCACGTTCTGAAGGATGACGGACGAGACGATCGTGTCCTTCGCACCCGCGCCGCCCGTGCCCGTCAGCAGACCGAGCGCGGCCTCGCTCGCCGTGAGCACCACGTCAATGCGGCTTCCCGGACGGATGAAGCCGTTCACCGACGAGACGCTGTCGACGGGCAGCGTGACGGCGCGGCAGCCGTCGCCGATCAGATCCGCGAACGGCGCCTTCGGCTCGGTGTCGACATCCATCCAGAAAATCGGCGTCCGGGCCGCCACCAGCCGCTTCGCCCGCCGTCCGACGACCTTCGCCTGCATGTCGGCCATCGCCTTCTCGTAGGCCGCGTCCGTCTCGGCCGGCAAGACGATGTGCGTGTTCGAGAGGGCCGACAGGGGAATGGGCGCGGACGCAAGCATCTCCGGGCCGATTTCGCCGCCTTCCTTGATCTCCATTGTCGCCACGAGGACGTTGGCCATGGGCGTGGCCGTCACCACCGTCTTCGCCTTCACGTACTTGTTCACGGCCACAACCGCGAACAGGCCGACCAGGACGGCGGCCAAGACCGCGAGCTTTGTCTGATTGCTATTCGTCATCTTCGTTTTCCTTTCTGTTGACAAGAATTTCGTCGTCCGCATAGCGAACGGTCACGACCGAGCCGACGTCGACCGTGCGCGGCGCGACGTCCCATGTCGCCGAGAGGTTCGCCCGAACCCACGCGCCCGGCAGATCCGCATGCCGCGTCCACCCCGCCCGCGCGTAGGTCACGGCCAACTGGTGGCGGACGTCCGTCTCCTCCCAGCTCGAAAGGCCCACGACAAGGAACGTCGCGCCCGACGCGCGCACGCTCAGCTGCGTGTAGAGGGGCCGCGCGACCTGAACGGCGCGCAGGACGTCCGGCAACCGCGCGAGCACCTGCTCGTCCGCAAGGCCCGCGATCTCCTCGAAGGACATCGCCCGGTCGAGGCTGAGGCGCGCGCCGGCCGGCAGGACGAAGTCTTCGCGGCGCGTACCGCCGCCGGCAAGCGGCACGTGCGTACGGCGGACAATGCGGCGGTCGGTCGTCAGGTAAAGCCCGCCGAAGTCGTTCAGTGTCGCAAACGTGTAGGCGAGCGGCAGGTCGAGCACCTTCCAGCCGCACGCGCGCGCCTCGTTCGCGCTCGTCTGGATCGCCTGTTCCAGCGGCATGGGCATCGTCGTCACCGTCGACAGGGCCGCCATGCCCCCGACATTGAGGCCCAGGTCGGACGGCACGAGACGGGCGAGGTCATAGGCCTTCGGCGCGGGCGCGCGATCCGGAATCGCCGTCTCGGCCCGGCAGGTCGCCTCCATCGCAAAGCCGCCGGCCAGCCGCCGCGCGGCGACGCGCATCAGGCCAACGACCCCGACCGTCGCGGCCAACGCCACGACGGTCACGCCGAAACGGCGGATGTGCGCTCGCCTTACTTGATCCATGGGCTGAAGACCTTTGTCAGTTTCCGAACCAGCGTCGATGGCGCCAGCGCCTTCGTGTCCATCGACGGCATGTAGCAGTAGGCGCGCACACGCTGGTCGGGCACGAGCGCGCTGTCCTTCTGACGCGGCGCGGCCGTCGGAATGAGCAGGGCTTCGGAGATCTTGCTCCCGTGGCGGCCGAAGAGCGTGTAGGCCGCACCGGGCGAAAAGGGACGGATATAGACGCTGACGGCCGTCCGAACGACTTTGTCCGTCGGAAAGACGTCTTCCAGATAGCGGAACGTCTGAAGCGTCAGCACGTTGACGACGCCGCCCAGGATCTTCCCCATGATGTCGACGAACTTGTTCGTCTCGGTCTCGCCCTTGAGGAAATCGAGAATCTCGTTCACCATGTTGTGCGCGAAGCCGCGCTGACGCTCGAACGAGCCCTTGCAGTAGACGCGCCCCCTCGTCACCCCTTCCTTCTCCAGAACCTCCGCGAGGTAGTCTCGGACGACCGTTTTGCCGGGCCAGCCCGGACAGCCCGAACCCGCCCCCTTCGCCTTGTCGTCCCGTAGGCCCGGAAAGAGGTGCGCCTCGATGTCGCAGAGCGCGCGCGTCGCGATCTCGACCTGCTGCTCGGCGTACAGGACGCGCGTGAAGTCCGCCGCAAAGAGGAACGCGAAGAGGAAGATCGGAACCAGGACGGCGAACTCGACGTAGGCCGAGCCGCGCGCCGAGGCGAGCCGCCGCGTCATCCGATTCGTGAAAATTCGTGTCAATTCGTGGACCAAGATTTTTATGCCCCTCAATGATAGATGATTTTCCCGACAATGTCCCCCAATTTAAAATCAGTCGAAAGCGCATTCAACGCCGTCGCGACCGGGATGAGCTTCGCCGTCGCCCCCGTGCCGAAGCCCGCGCGACGCTGGTTCACCTCATTCTTGCCCGGCTTTTTTGAATGCGCCACGACGTCGCCCGAAATGCACTGCGCCGCCGCGACCGCGAACATCGGCATCTTTCGCACGCCGCTGCGGCTGAAGCCCTTCTGCCACTGGTCGAGCGACAGCGTCTCGATGTGTCCACGGTACTTGTGCGCAATCCAGATGGACGGGCCAGGCGTCACGCCGACGCCCTTCTTGCCGTCGCGCTTGGAGACCCACGGCTCAAACGCCCACTTCTTCCCCGTGCCGAGGGCCTTGTGCAGGCTCTTGTAGATGCCGTAGTGCGTCCGCTGGAAAAGTTCCGAGGTGTCCGCCGTGCGCGTCCAGGGCTTCTTCTTCCCCGCCACCTCGTCGGCACTGAGCGGCAGGACGACCGTGTCGGGGACGGGGAACGAGATTCCGATCGCGTAGAGGCCGAGACGACCGAACGAACCGAGTTCCACAAATGCGTTCCCCAGCGGATCGGCCCGGTTGCGGTCGGCGAGCTGCAGCGCCCCCCACCAGCCGAATGCCGTGCTGCCGTAGACGTAGAAGTAGCCAATGGGCTTCAGTATCCAGGGACAGATGCGCGAGGCGAGCAGCCCCGACATGCCGCCTGTCAGGAGCGCAATGACGTGAAAGGCCTGTGCGGCGATCTTGAAGCCGACGCCGGCGAAGGGAAGCCACTCCAGGGCCTCGCACGCGAGCGCGGCGGTCTCGAAGCCGGTGGCAATCATGAGAAGCTTGTCCGCGACCGACAACGCCACGTACATCTCGTCGTTGATGTTCTGGACGGCGTTCATGCCGCGCGCCTGCCAGACGCAGAAGCCCAGCGCGGCGGAGTCGGCGGCGTTCTGGAGGCGCATCTTCTCCTTCGAGAGCTGCGCCGTGTTCCATGTCATCATCAGCATGCCGACGACAACGAACAGCGCCATCGCCATCAGGATGCCGACATGTCCCGATTCGTCGCCCAGCCGGCGACACAGGAGCTGAACGCATCGCGCTCTCATCGATCGTCTCCCTTTCCGTCTGATGTCCAGCCGTCCTTGCCATGCGACCACGAGTCGCCGCCGCCGCCGTCGTCGTCGCTGCCAGAGTTGGGTGACGGGACCGGCGGAAGATCCGGGTCAGGATCGGGCGGCGGCAGCGGCGGATTCGGGTCTGGACCCGGCTGGGGCGCGACCTCGCCCGCCTTGCAGTTCAGGAGCTTCGCCAGCGCGAGCTGGGCTTCGTAGTTCGCATAGAACTTTTCCCAGTACTCGTCCGCAAGTGCCTCGAACTTCTGCGAGACGACCAGCGGGTCTTCGCCGACCCACGCATGGTTCTGCCGTAGCGTCGCGCGCACCATCCCCGGATCGGTTGGCGCGCCCGATTCGAGAATGGACTGTCCCGTCGCGCGGGCGAAGTTGATGAGGTTTTGGCGGCGGACGGCGACGAGAGCCGCCAGCCGGCTCTCAAAGTCCTCGCCGAACTGGCGCAGTTCGCGCTCCGTGCGATCGACTTCGCGAATCGCGGGCATGACGTTCTTCCTGAGTTCGTCCAGTCTCTTCTCGATGATCTCCGCCGCCTTTTCGGGGTCGGCAAGAATCTCCTCGTCGGACATGCCGACGTCAATGAACGTGCCGGGGTCTTTTCCGGGATTGTCCTTTTCGCCGAATCCGACGGCCTCGTCCAGTTCGCGCGAACAGTTGCGCACGAGCGTGAGAAGCGTTTTCTGCCATTCGGGGAAGACGTTCTGGAAGCGCGCGACCACATTGATCTCACGTTGCTCGCACGCCTCCATCTGGTCGGGACGCCACGTGCCGATCATCGCGCGGGCACAGGAGGCGAAGATGTTTGTCGCTTGATCGCACAGCTGACGATAGGCGTCATACGGGGCGCGTCCCTCGCCCGTGTACTCGTCTTCCGTAACGCCCCACGTCGTCTCCGACGCAAATGGACTCATCAGGTGCGTCGCCCGAACCGTGTTTGACTGAAGAAGCGTCTGATAATAGTCGGGAGCGGGACGCCGAATCCGCAGGTGTGAATGGGTGTCGCCCCAGCAGAACCACTCCTTGTTCGTGTAGACCTGGTTCTCGAAGTTTTTCAGGGATTGAAGCCGTGTACCGCCACTAAATCCTTTTCCGACCCAAAAGTAACATGTCTCATTCGTTTTCTCCGAAATGTTGCGAAACGACTGAAGATAGTCCGCCGGTGGCTTTTTCTTCTTCCAGTCCTTGTGGTTTTTCGGATTCGACGGCGCACGATCCATCCAAAAGACGAGTCCATTCGCCGCGTAGTAGCTTGTCTTGTCCGCCTTCCCCGTGATGCCCTGCCCGATGCCTTTGTAGGAGCCGGAACTCTTCGATTTGCTGTCATACGGGCCAACCTTCTCGTCGCCGAGCTGGTAGTGGTAGTAGAGCGCGGCGACTTTCATGAAGCCGACGTACTTGTTGCGAATCTCCTCCACGACCTGGGGCGGGGTGTTCGTGTTTCCGGGATCGTACGCCGTCGCCCCTTCGCTCTTCAGGTTGTCGTTCGAGAGGATCGGCTGCGGATAGGCGAGCGCGCGCCCGACGGCCGTCGGGCGACCCTCAAGCGTCTTCGCGTCGGCTTTGGAAAGCTTCGCCGAGGAAAGCACGGGGAACAGCCATGCGCGCTCGAACGGCCAGGCGATCTTCACGTCGATCATGCGCTGCTCCTGTCCCTTCGGCGGCCAGGACGCATCGCTCGTCACGAACCAGTCGTCAAACGTGGCCTCTTTGTCCAGGCAACGCGGCAAGTCAAGTCGCAGGTCACGATCATCAGGCGGTTGACCACCCAACGTGAACGACATGTCCTTGCGCTCCGTCACCGTGATGATATCCTTGAATTCCTCTACGCGGCCCGCCGCATACGCGAACTGACGCACGAGGCGGTTGTTGTCGAGGAGGTCGCCGAGCACCGTGAAAATCGGATCGAAGAGCGTGGTGAGCGCATCGACAAGCGCTTCGATGAGCGGCTGGAGGAACACATCGGCTATATCCTGAATGGCCTTCTTGACGATCTTCTTGATGAAGCCCTCCGGCAGCCCTTTGCCGAGATTCTCGATGAGAGTTTTCGTGATGCCCTTCGTGAAATTCTCGACGAATGCCTTTTTGAGGTTCTTCAGCGGCTCTTCGATGAATTTGACGAACCAGTCGCGCGTGAACTCCTTCGACGTTCCGTGCAGCGAACCCATCGCACACGTCGACATGAGCAGCGCCGTCGTCACCTTCATTCCGTTCGTCCGCAGACGATTGGACTTGAAAGACTTGTCGTACTTAGCTGCGCCGGCCTCGACGGACGCGATGCGCGCGCACGTCCACGCCGTGTGGTTCGCCATGATCTTCGCGTCCCAGAACGCCGCGAACTCGATGAGCGTCGAAATCGTCAGGATGACGAGCGGCATCACGACCGCGTATTCCAGGTAGACGGACGCGCGCGAGGATGCCAGCCGCCGGCGAATGCGCTTGAGGAGATTCTGTTCGCGGGCGTTTTCCATGGCGGCGGCTAATCGAAGAAAACGGCGTAGAGCGTCCCGGCCGCAATGGCCAGACCGTACGGGACAAGTGGCGGTTTCCGAAGGCCCTTGGCGGGCTTCGGCATGCCGAACAAGATCTTGAAGGCGTTGGCGAACGTCGAGAGGAGAATGCCGTTCCAAGCCATGATGGCAATGGCCAGAAGCCCGCCTGCCAGACAGACGTCCGTCACGACGCGCAGGATGAGCGGATAGCCGACGATCGCGCCCGTGGCGGCCATCAGCTTCATGTCGCCGCCGCCGACCACGCCCAGCAGGCAGAACGGCAACAGGACGCCGCCGCCGATGAGAAGCCCCAGGCAGGCGTTCCACAGGCCCGGCAGCCAGCCCTCGGCCAACGCCGCGCCCAGGCCGACCAACGCGCCGACGCCCGTCAGCACGTTCGGAATGCGCCGCCACCGAACTTCGCCGTAGCAGGCGAAGGCCAGGAAAATCGGCAGACAGACGAAGACAAGCGGCATCGCGATTAGAAGATCGGCAGTTTGATTAGGATTTCACGGACGGTGAAGTCGGCCCCGACAGCCTCGTTGATCGCACTGCCGGGCGTAAACGCCGACACGGCGACGAGCACGACGAACAGCTGGACGAGCGCATACTCCAGGTAGACGCTCCCCCGTTCGGACGCAACTCGCCGCCAAAGTCGGTTCATGCTGAGCTGAAGTTATTGTTTGAGCTGGTCGTCCGTATTCAATTTAGCGGTAGGCTTGAGACTGACCTCCTGTATACCTTCATTGACCTGCTTGGTCTTGTCGCCCGTTGTTTTGAAGAGGGTTTTGAGATTTTCGCCGAAGAACATCGCCGCGACGGCGACCACGACGGCCACCAGTCCGGCGAGCATCGCGTATTCAATGAACGTGGCGCCCTTGCGGGCCTTCATCAGCATTTGCTTCATGGTTTTCTCCTTTGTTTGGGGGTGTGGACAAAAAAGTCACTTCTCGCTCTTGTTCGTGCTCGGCACGACTTCGGCCGTCTTGTCGCCCAGGGCCTTGAAGAGGCTGAGGATCTGCTCGCCATAGAACTTCACGCCGACGGCACCGACAATGCCAATCAGCGCCGCCAACAGGGCATACTCCAAATAGGTCGCCCCGCGCCGCAGGCTCATCGCCCGCCGGCGCACGCGATCAGACGCACAGAGAGGCCGCTCAGAGGCCCTGTGCGCGCGAGCTAAAATAGGGGGGGGGGGGGGTAAGGGTCTCGCCACGCCCGTCAGAGGCGGCGTTTCGCGCGTCTGCGCACACGCACAACACGTCGATACGACGTGTGTCCCGAACCTGATTCGCGCAATCGTGCTGTGTGAACTCGATCATGTTCGCTCCAACTGAGATGCGCGTATTGTAGCACAGTCGCGCGTCGCCGTCAATCCGCGACGCGCGCGCCAATGAGAATTTGAGGATGGGCTTCGGTGATGCGGATGCGCACCGTCGAGCCAATCGTCGGGCGCGCGTCGTCGGGCGCGTCCCAGACGACGATGCGATTGCCCGAATCGCGCCCCGACAGGCGCGCCTTGTTGCGCTTCGAGGGGCCTTCGACCATCACCTCGCGCACCGTGCCGACGAGCGCGTCGTTGCGACGCTGCCCGCGAATTTCCTGGTCGGCCAGGAGAATCTGGTTGCGCCGCTCCTTCTCGGCCGTCGGCACGTCGTCCGGCAGGGCCGCACTGCGCGTGCCGGGACGCGGCGAATACTTGAAGACAAACGCATTGTCAAACCCGGCCTCTTCCATGAGCGACCGCGTCGCCTCGAAGTCCGCCTCCGTCTCGCCGGGATAGCCGACGATCACGTCCGTCGTCACGGCAAATTCGGGATCGAACGCGCGGAGCTTCCGCACGGCGTCCAGATACTCCGCGCGCGTGTAGTGCCGCCCCATCTCCGCAAGGACGCGATCCGAGCCGGACTGCACCGGCAGGTGCAGGTGACGGCAGACCTTCGGACAGTCGCGGTAGGCCGCGAGCAGTTCGTCCGTGCAGCCCTTCGGATGCGCGGACGTGAAGCGAATGCGTTCAAGGCCGTCAATCTCCTGCAAGGCGCGCAGAAGACGCGGGAACGGCTCGCCCGCGTCCGTGTCCCACGCCTTGTTGCGGATGCCGTAGCGCAGGACGCTCTGGCCGAGGAGGCAGACCTCCTTCACGCCGCGCGCGGCGAGGCAGCGCACCTCCTCGACGACGTCCCGCGCGGGACGCGAGTACTCGTGGCCGCGCACGTCCGGGACAATGCAGTAGCTGCAGCGGTTGTCGCACCCCAAGAGGACGGTGACATAGCTCTGGACTTGCGCAAACGTGCCTGCGCGCCGCGTGTCCGGATGCGCGTCCAGCCCTTCCGGCACCTCGTCGTCGCCCAGCTCCAGCGTCGGATACCGCGCGTCCGCGACAATTTTCGGGACAAGCCCGAAGCGGCGCGGGCCGACGGCAAAGTGGAGCTTCGGCAGGCGCGTGAAGACATCCGCACCCATCCGCTTCACCGCGCACCCCATGAGGCCGACGATCTTGCCGGCCGCGAGCAGGTTGCCCGCCTTGCCGATCGCCTTCTCCTCGGCCTTCTGCCGCACGGTGCAGCTGTTGATGAGCACGAGGTCGGCCGCGTCCTCCGACGCGACCTCCTCGTGTCCGGCCGCGACGAGCAGCGCCGCGACCGCTTCGGAGTCGCGCACGTTCATCTGGCAGCCGTAGGTGTGGACGAGAAACCGCATGCTCAGCGGCCGACGGCCTTGCGGTAGCGCGCGATGAGCTGGTTCGTCGAGGCGTCGTGCTTGCCGGACGCCTCCTTCGCCGTCAGATCCGACAAAACGCCCTTCGCGAGCACCTTGCCGAGCTGCACGCCCCACTGGTCGAACGAATAGACGTTGAGGATCACGCCCTGCACGAAAACCTTGTGCTCGTAGAGCGCGATGAGCGCGCCCAGCGTTTCGGGCGTCAGCTCGTCGCACAGGAGCGTGTTCGTCGGACGGTTGCCCTCGAACGTCTTGAACGGCACGAGGTTCTCCGGCACGCCCTCCTCGCGGCACTGCTCGGCCGTCTTGCCGAACGCGAGCGCCTCGGTCTGGGCGAAGAGGTTCGCCATGAGCTTGTCGTGCAGGTCGCCGATCGGGTTGTGCGTCCGCGAGCAGCCGATGAAGTCGCACGGGATGAGGTGCGTGCCCTGGTGGATGAGCTGGTAGAACGAGTGCTGCCCGTTCGTGCCCGGCTCGCCCCACTCGATCGGGCCGGTCTCGCGATCGACGACGTTGCCGTCCTTGTCGACGCCCTTGCCGTTCGACTCCATGTCCATCTGCTGGAGATAGGCCGGGAAGCGCGCGAGGTACTGGTCGTAGGGAAGGCAGCAGTACGTCTCGGCGCCGTAGCCGTTCGAGTAGAGGAGGCCGAGGAGCGCCATCACGACCGGCATGTTCTTCTCGAACTTCGCCGTGCGGAAGTGCTTGTCCATCTTCCAGTAGCCCTTGAGGAGCTTCGCGTAGTTCGTGCGCCCGATCGCGATCATGAGCGAGAGGCCGATCGCCGAGGGCAGCGAGTAGCGCCCGCCCACCCAGTCCCAGAACGGGAACATGTTCGCCGGGCTGATGCCGAATTCCGTCACCTCCTTCGCCGCCGTCGAGAGCGCGACGAAGTGCTTCGCGACGGCCGACGGGTCGCCGAGCGCCTGCACGAGCCAGTCCTTCGCCGCCTCGGCGTTGGACATCGTCTCCTGCGTCGTGAACGTCTTCGAGGCGACGATGAAGAGCGTCTCGGCCGGCTTCACCTGGCGCAACGTCTCGGCGAGGTGGGTCGAGTCGACGTTCGAGACGAAGAAGAACTTGAGCGTCCGCTTCGCGTAGGGCGTGAGCGCGAGGTTCGCCATGACGGGGCCGAGGTCGCTGCCGCCGATGCCGATGTTGACGACGTACTTGATGCGCTTGCCCGTGAAGCCCTTCCACTTGCCCTGACGCACGAGGTCGGAGAAGTCGCCCATCTGCGCGAGGACGGCGCGCACGTCGGGCATCACGTCCTTGCCGTCCACGAAGACCTGCGCCTTCGGGTCGCAGTTCCGGAGGGCCGTGTGCAGCACCGCGCGGTTTTCGGTCACGTTGATCTTCTCGCCGGTGAACATCTTCTCGATCTCGGCCTTGAGGTTCGACGCCTCGGCGAGCTTCACGAGCGCCTTCATCGCGGCCTTGTCGATGCGGTTCTTCGAGTAGTCGAGGAACCAGCCCGCCGCCTCAAGGGAGAACGTCTCCGCGCGCGCGGGGTCTTCCGCGAAAAGCTCCTTGATCGTCTTCTTCGACGAGGTCGCCATCGCCTCGTCCAGATACTGCCACTTGTCGGTCATTTCAGTCTCCTTAACTGCCTGTTCAAAATCGTCGGGGAGCGGACGCGCCCCACTGTTAGCCGCGTATTATAGCAAACTTCCGTCGTCCCGCGCGCGGGGGAGGCTATTTGCCGTCCTTCCGGATGCGCGCCATTTCCGCCTCGGTGTAGCGCGCCTGCGCCGGCGCGGACGGGTTCCAGGACGGCGTCCACGCATCCGGCACGGGTGCCTTCACGGGAATGACGAACCGCTCGACGCCGTCGGCGCCCGTCTCCACCCGTCCGCCGTGGCGCACGACCACCTGGCGCGCGAGCTTCTCGCTCACCGCGAAGAGGGACGGCAGGTTGTAGGCGGTATAGGAGAACGTGCGCGTGGTGTCCAGCTTCTCGACGTACTTGGCGGGCAGGGCCTTGAAGCCGCAGACCGTCATGAGGATGCCGCCGACGTTCGCGGGGTTGCAGTCCGAGTCCCAGCCGCAGCGCATGGCGAGTTCCATCGACTTGTCGAGGTCGCCGTCGCCGTAGAGGAGGCCGAGGACGATGCACGCGCCGTTGAGCCGCACGTCGATGTCGCCGTTTGAGTCCTTGAGCGCCGCGTTCTGCCGCTTCGAGTAGGTTGCGCAGATCTTCCGCCAGCACGCCGTCCAGTCCGCAGGGGCTTCGCGATGCCAGGCGCGGACGTTCCGCACCATCTGCGCGTAGTCGGACTGCGGCGGAATCGCCGCAAGCCCCGCGTCGAGCAGCCGCCCGACGTCGGACGTGAAGAACGCCTCCGCGTAGACGGCGCCGATGAACTGGCCCGCCCACACGCCGTCGCCGTAGTTCATCAGGCGGCCGAACAGGTTGCCGAGGCGAATCGCCTCCTGCGGGCAGCCGGGCGCGATGATGCCGGCGTAGTCGGCCTCGATCTGGTAGTCGATGTCGTTCGGGCAGCTGTTGAACGCGGGGTGCGAGCAATCTGGCGGCGCGATGCCCTGGCGCAGGTTGTTCCGCCCCGCAAGGTTCGCGCACCAGAGCTGGTATTCCGAATTCGCGAAGTCGATGCCCGCCTGACGAGCGGAGACGTCAAGGCCGTAGTCCTCCAAGGTCTTGAGGAACGTCATCTCCACGTAGAGGTCGTCATTGTTGTAGGCCCACTTCAGCGGCAGGTCGCTCGTCCACTTCGGCACGTCCGCCGCCGGAATGATCTTGTCCTTCCAGCGGAATTCCGTCGGCATGCCCCAGGAGACGCCGACCATCTGGCCGACCCACGCGCCCTTCATCTTGTCGCGGTACGCCTCCAGCGTGAGCGTGCGCGTCGCCGCATCCGCGCCCCACGCGACGGAAAGGCCCGCCCCCACCGCCACGCCGACCAAGACGGACAAGACTTTCGTTTGCACTGCCTGTTTCATTGTCTGCTTCATGACATGTAATTATATCACTTTTGCGGCCCCGGCATCGTGGAACGCCTCCCGCAACGCCCGATCCAACGTCCCGGCCTTCGCGTGCGCCAGCGCGTCGAGCCGGCGGAGGTTGTGACGTTCGATGCACGTCTCTTCGCTGAACCCCAAGACGTAGCGCAGACAGATTCGGTAGATGATCTCCGTCGGCGCACAGCCGTACACCTGCTTCGCGAAAATGTGCCGCAACCGCGCCGCGCCGTCCGGGAAACGCGCCTTCAGGCGTTCGCTCCGGTAGAGCCGCGTCACGATTTCCGCGAGATACATCCCCGACTTCACGTAGAGGTCGGCGAACGTCGCCTCCGGATCGTCGAAACAGCCGGGATTCTCCCGTTCCAGGCGATCCACCATGTCCTTCACCACCGTGCGCGGCGTGAAGATCTGGTTCGTCCGCTGCGGCGGCACGTAGTCGAAGATGTCACCGCGCCGGTCGTCCTCGAAGTAGTTCGCCAGTTCCCGCCGCCGCTTCATAAACTCCGCCACGGCGTCGTTGAACACCACCTCGTCGAAGAGATGCCCGTCGAAATGCCGCCGGTGCGCCTCGTCGCGGATTTCGTTTCCCTGCGCGTCCTTCAGGTAGTAGTCCCCGCCGTCGCGCAGCATTCGGAACTGGTCGAGCGTCACGCCGCGCCCCGTCTGCGGATTCACCGTCACTTCCCAGAACACGTCCGCCGGCACGAGCGCGTCGAAGGTCGCGAGCGTCGTCGTCTCGTCGCCATACGCCATGAGGAACGTCGGAATCGTGCGCGAAAAGCCGCGCAGATGGTCGCGGACGCCGCCCTCGATGGCGTCCTTCTCCGCGCCGCGCCGTTCCGTCTCGATTGCCTCGGCAATCGTCTCCGCCGCCTTCCGCACACCCTCGTCGCCCTTCAGGCGCGACTGGATGCCCGCCACCATCTCCTGCCGGGCCGCGTCGCGCCGCCGCGCAGAGTCGTCGCCAATCGCCGTGATCTCCCGCATCGACGCGCCCGCGCGCTGCGCCGCCGCGATTCGCTCCGCCCCCTCCTTCTCCAGCTTCCGGTCGCGGATCACGTACTCGCCGTACGCCTCGCGCACGATCTTGTCCGTCGTCTCGCGGACTTTGCTTTCCAGACGCTTCTGCGCGGAACTGCGGAGTTCCGCGCCGTACCGTTCCTTCGCCTGCGCGACGAGCGCGGCCGCGACCGGCTTGCCGAACCGTTCCCGCAAGTCCGCCAGTTCGTCCTTTCTCGAATCGCCCGCACGGCGTTCCGCCGCCTCGGTCGCCGCCTTGTCCAGAAGGTCGTCCACCTCGTCGTAGACCTTCTCGCCGAAGAGGTCGGCCGCCAGACCCACCACCCGCTCCGCCGACACCTCCACTTCGCCGTCCGCGTTCAGGCCGAGCCTGTCCGCCGTATCGTCGTCGACGGCCACCGCCGCCAACTTGCGCGGCGCCTCGATCGCCTGCATCCCGTTGATCAGCTCGACAATCTCCTTCGGCGCGCTGAAAATGCCGGAGACGTTCGCGAAGAGGAAGTTGGACATGAACCCGCGCTCCACGACCTCCCGCGCGTGGATGCGCCGGGGAATCGACAGCACGGTCTCCGCGTCAAGCGTCACCATCTCCCCGCCGCCGTCCTCGCCGTACACCGGGAAGAAGTTCAGCAGTTCGCGCACGTGCCGCTTCCGCGCATCGAACCCGCCCTTCTCGCCGGACGTCTCCGGGATGAGGTCGTTCGCAAACGCCTCGAAGATCGTCAGCGTCCGCGCCGGGTCGAAGTCGAACACGTAGGCGTCGCGCTTGCGCCGAAAGCCGCCCGTGTCCTGGAAGAGGCACGGATTCTGCGCACGGAACGCAGCCTGCATGTAGAGCGCCGGACTTTTCACGTTCGACAGCATCAGCACCGCCGTCCATTCGGGCACTGTCACACCCGTCGTGAGCTGCCCCACGGACAGCGTGATCGTCCGCTCGTGCTTTCGGATCGCCTCCGTCACGCGGGTGAACGCCTTTTCCTGTTCATCGTCTTCGTCCAGCCTTCCGTCGCCCGCCGCGAGGACGATTTCGTAGTCCTTGAAGACCGGATGCAGCGCCAGCTTCTTCGCCAACGCCTTCGCCGCCGCCACGCGGTTGAGCAGCCAGAACGTGTGCCGCAGCTCGTCGCGCAGTTCGGGCGTGGAGAACGGGAACTTCTCGCCCGACGCCAGCGCGTCCAGAAACGTATCCACGTCCGCGTCATGGACAAACCGCCCCGATTCGTTCGTCTTGAAGAACTCGTTCAGGTCGAACGCATATTCCGCCCAACCGCCGTCCGCAAGCGTCAGACCGCGCGTCGCCTTGTCGCGGACGATTTCGGACATCTGGTACGTGTAGAGCGTCAGGCGCGGCAGATTCGCGTACGGGTTCTCCAGTTCCCGCGCATCGTCCCATGCGCGTTTCCTGCGCTGCTCGTCCGCGTACGTCCAGTTGAAGATCGCCTCGTCCGCGAACTTCTCGTTCGCCAACGCCTTGAACGGCGTTCCGGAGAGATGGAGCGTGTGCCGACGGCGAATGTGGTTGAACGCCACGTCCGTCTTGTACGTGTCCACGCCCTCGTGCGCCTCGTCCACGATCAGCACGTCCCACGTCAGCCCCTTTTCCGCACTGACCTCCTCCAGCTTGTCGTACGTCCCGCCGAAGTGGATCGACCCTTTCAAGTCCTGAAGGCTCACGAACTCGATGCACCCCCTCACGTCGCCGGACGCCGTCGCCCGCGCCACGAACTGCGCCCGGTCAAGCACATGCCGCCGCCCCTGGATGCCCTCGACGCCGCTGACGAACAGCCAGCCCGACTGCGGCCCGAAGAACGTCTCGTAGTCGTCGTACCACGCGTTCGCGATGGCCGGACGGTTCGTGACGACAAGGACGTTCCGCGCCCCCAGCCGCGCACAGAGGTCGTACGCGGCGAGCGTCTTCCCGAAGCGCGGCTTGCAGTTCCAGAGAAATTCGCCGCCCGTGTGCGATGCGAAGTAGGCTTTTGCCTTCGCCACGGCCGCCTCCTGCTCCTCGCGCAGCACGTACGGGACGGCGGCCTCCTTTGCGTCGGACACGACGCCATGGTTCTGCACAAAGTCCATGAAGTCGCTCTTCGCCTGTTCGGGCGAGACGCAAAACCACTCCGTCCCCACCTCGCGGCGGACGTCGAGACGCTCCAAGTAGCCGTGGAAGTCCGTGTCGCGGAACGCGCCGTAAGGCGCCGTCATGAACGCCGCCTGCATCGACCACCAGATTTTGTACTCGACGCCCACCGTGTGCGTCTGCTCGCGAATCCGCGTCTCGACGGCGCGTTCCGTGAAGCCGATCTTCGTCCATCCTTCGTGCCGCGCCACGCCCGGCGTCGTGTAGGCGTAGCACTGCGGCACAACCCGCTCCGCCGTACGAATGTTGATTCCCGCCATCAAGCCATCTCCTTTACGTGCGATTCGATGAACGCGATTTCCTTCTCGTCCAGCCCGTACTTGCAGTACAGCTGCCGGTCAATGTCGCGGACGGACTTCGACCAGTCGATGTCCGACTTCGCCGTAAAGTCCTGGAGGGGGATTAATGTCCACACGCCCCTGTCGTTATCTTGCGTAACTTTGAGTACGCCAAGAAGTGCACGTGCGAATTTCGTTTTGACATAGCGCATCAAGGCATTGGCCTCATTTTCCGAATCGAAAGCACCAATTCCAATGAAAGATTGCGTATACCCGATTAGGGGTTCCCCGATTAGGGGTTCCCCGATTAGGGGT
>CAZWQY010000002.1:87025-123128 GCA_964636295.1 uncultured Lentisphaeraceae bacterium
AGATTGCGTATACCCGATTAGGGGTTCCCCGATTAGGGGTTCCCCGATTAGGGGTGTGCAGAGTACTTCGCCAAGTGCGCCAGAACCATTCGCGCGCGGGACAAGGACTTTCCATCGTTTCAAATTCCCATGCTCCATGTCGACGTACTTTCGAGCAATATATCGCCATGTCCGTTTGTTCTTCAGAATTCCAAGCACCTTGATGTCGGTATTGTCATCTGCGGTTTGGGAAAACACCGGAACTTTCTCAAAAGTGTTGTTTCGGAATCGCTTGTCCTTTCCGTCAGAACCAATCACCTTTTTGAGTTGCGGCATATCGGAATAGAGCATTTGAAGGTCATAACGAACCTGCGTATGGACGAGCGAAGCCAGGCTGTACACCTCATCTTTTGCACGACCTTTTCGCACGATTCCATTCAGTTCATGAAACGCCGTAAACGTCCCGATTGCGCCGTAATCCTTCGTGGCGTCTCGGTACGTCACCGCGACGCCGCCCTTGATGTCCACGTCGGGGAAAAGCGCCGTACTGTTGGCCTCGTATCGGAGAACCTTGAAATGCGGGTCGTTCAGCATGCTTTCGTTCCACGGCTTTGGCGTACTGCCGGCATTGAAGAGAAATCGAGCGGGATGGACGAGTTCGACTTTATCCGCAACCTTGTACGATTCGCTCATGAACCGATGGTACACGGGCTTTGCGAAATTGCCGTTCTCACCCGAATTCTCAAAATCCTCATTGTACGGCGGATTGCCGATCACGTAGTCGAAAAGTTTTCCCTTCATGGCCGAGACCTCCTTCAGTGTCTTGTAAACGATTGGCTTTCGCGCGCGCCAGTCGAAAATCCGGCTTGGCAAAAAGGAGTGCGCCTCCGTGTCCGCGATTTTGTCCTGTTCGGCGGGCGTCATCCCGTTCGGCGCGGCGGCAGCATCCGCGATTTTGTCCTGTGCGGCGGGCGTTATCCCGTTCGGCGTGGTGGTTGTGTCCGCGATTTTGTCCTGTGCGGCGGCGGCAACGTCGCCGCAATCCCCGAAAAGCTCCAGCTGTACCGGCGCGTTCACCTCGCGCGGCTTCGCGAACGGCGGCTCGTCAGTCAGCCCATCCATCTGCCACACGTTCCAGGCGATGCGGTTCGCCACCTTGCGCAGCAGCGGCGCGGCCGGCGGCTTGCGCCACCGCGCCGTGTGCCAATCGACAAACGTCAGCAGCAAGTTGATTCGCGCAATGAGCAGGCTGTCGCCCTGGTACTCGTAGCCATACGTCGCCTCAACGGCGCGAATCGCCCATGTCGCCCATTCGTCGTAGCCGGCGGCGTTCTCGCTCACGATGCGCAGCTTGCGGTCGAGCACGCCGATGCGCCGTTCCAACGGAATGCGCGCGCCCGTCGTCGCGTCATAGCGCGAAGCGAGATACGGCGCTTCGCCGCACGTGATTTCAAGGCGACGCGAATCCACGTATTGCCGCCACGTCCGCCCGTTTGGGAACGCGATCGGCGCATCGACGACCTCCCACGTGCCGTCGCCGCGCGGAACGTTGAAGACATCGCGACGGCCGAACCAGTCCTCGTCGCAGACGTTGTTCATCCGATTGCAAAGCCCGGCGGACGTCGTCACCTCCGCCTTTTTCCGGGTGCGGACGGCTTGCGCCGCCTGTGACTTCTGAACGCGCGGACGAAGGATGTCCGCATGACGCAACAGACGGTCGCCGTTGATTGCGTCGCGATCCGCAAACCCCTCGCCATGGGCGGCATACGAATCCGTTGCCCAGACAATCGGGCGATCCCGTCCCTTGTCCGCCAGCAAGCGCGTGAAAACCGACGCGACGGGCGGACGCCTGATGTCAATCAGCGCCGCGTCGGGATCTGCGTCCCGCAATCCGCCCTTGTTCGCCATGCCGTTCCGTTCACGTGCCGCCGTCCCCTTCCATTGGCGGCGCACTTCGGACGGCTAAAAAAAAAGATGCGTGCCTCGTTCAAGATATCTCGAGCGAGGCACCGGAAAGAGCCCGTACTGAAATACCAAGAACGGGCACGCAGGACGGGCACACTAAGAGAGGGCATGGAATGCCCCCTGTGTACAGGCCTGCGCAGCCACATTCTTCGCTCCAGTACTGAAAATTTCCGGTTTTCGCTCGAAGCAAAAAATGCGCTTGCGCACATTTGATGGTGGCGGCGATATTCACTCCTTTTTCAAGGCGCGTCGCCGCCGATATCAAAGAACAATGTCCGCAGAATTGTCCCGCGAACGGCGAAAGTATACCACACCCCGCGCAGATCCGTCAATCGCGCCGCGCAACTTGACCGTTTTGCGCACAACACGGCTCCAATTATTGTCGATTTTGTCGAAATAAGCGCAACTAACGACACGCGGCAAAAAAATCTAAAATACCCCCTTGCGGACAGGAAGTCCGTTATGGTATAATACGCACCGTTCTCACGAATGGGGAAGTAGCTCAGTTGGTAGAGCATCACGTTCGCAACGTGGGGGTCGAGAGTTCGAATCTCTTCTTCTCCACCAATTCGTCAAGAACGCAAAAACCCTCTTTCGGTCACTTGGCCGCGAGGGATTTTTTTTTGCCCGTTTTCAAGTTTTACCCACTTGCACTTTGCGTGCACAAAAAGCAAGCCTCCTTCGGGAATCCCGAAGGAGGCCGCTTCAAAAGGCGTTCCGCGCGAAGGATTAGCGGTTGAAGCCCTTGCGCGAGAGGAAGTCCCACGCGCGATCCATCCACGTGTAGCTGCCCGTCCCCGGCGACGCCTTGCGCTGGAAGCAGTGATAGCGGTTCGCCAGCGTGTGAAGTTCGCCCTGAATGTTCATGCGCCGCAGCTGCTCCCACGCCTTGACCGAATTCATCGCCGCCCAGCCGTCGGAATCGCCATGGATGAAGAGAATCGGCGGCGTGTCCATGTCAAAGAGGAACTCCGGCACGAGCACGGCATCGTCTTCGTTGCCGCCGCGCGCGTTCTCCTTCTCCGCGCCGTCCGTCAGCGCATACGCCGGATAGATCGCGATCGCCCACTGCACCTTGCAGGAGACGGCGTCAAGCGCGTCAATCGGCGCATAGGCCCGCATGCGCGAGCTCGTCGCGCCCATGAGCGTCAGATGGCCGCCCGCCGACGAGCCCATGATGCCGATGCGATCCGGGTCAAGCCCCTTCGACGGCGCCTTCGCGCGGACAATGCGGATTGCGCGCTGAAGGTCTTCCCAGGCCGTGACGTGCTTCGGCAGACCCGCCGGACGCGGCGTGCGGTACTTCATCGTGACGACCGCCATGCCCTTCTCGTTCAGATAGCGGCGCATCGGCGCGACCTCGAACCCGTCCGGGTCGTTGCCCTCGTAGCCGCCGCCCGAATAGACGATCTGAATCGCCTTCGTCTTGAGTTCCTTCGGCAAGTGCCACTCAAGATAGGGAATGCACTGGTTCGTCCGCACGTCCGGCATCTTCCCCTCCGGCCAGACAAGCTCCTTCTCGTAGCCACCGCGCGCCGCATCGCTCGCGTAGCGGCTCATGAGTTCGACTTCCGGCGCCAACTTCGAGGCAAACTGGATCTGGTTCAGGAACTCCAGCACGCGGTCGAGTCCGAACGTGCCATGCTTCTTGTCGGCGTAGAGGTGAAGCTCCGTCGGGATCTTCCGCTTGCGGAGCTCGCGGTAGCAGAGCGTCGAGCCGTTCGGCGTGTAGGGGTCGTCGCCGCCGTGCTGGAAGGTGATCGGACACGTCTTCGCGTCGAACTTGAAGCAGGGATTGATCGTCGGCACGACCGTCGTGCCGTCCTGAGGCCGCGCGTCGCCGTTCGCCGCGCCCAGCGTGTTGTAGGCGGGCGCATTCGCGATCGCGACATTGACGTGGCACGGCAGGTCGTCGTGCGCGTCGACCTTCGCGTAGGCGGGCGTGAGTGCGCTCGTCGCGAGCATCGTCACGAGATGTCCGCCCGCCGACATGCCGATGACGCCGATCTTCTCCGAGTCGTATCCGCGCGCCGCCGCCTGCGCACGGACGAGACGAATGGCGCGCTGGCCGTCCTCCCACGCGCTCTGGTAGACCGGAAGCCCCTTGGGGCGCGGCGTGCGGTAGACGAGGTTCACCGTCTGGTAGCCGAGCTTCGTGAACGTCTCCTTCCAGAGCTTGATGAGCCACACGTCACAGCAGACCTCATAGCTACCGCCCGAGATGAGCACCATGCACGCGCCGTTCGGCTGCGCCGGCTTCTCGAACCACTCCAGGTACGGCATCTGCCGCATCGGCGAGGCGAGGAAGTCCGCGTCCTTGTCCTCGTCCGTCATCGCGGCAATCTGATGCGCCTGCGCATGCGGCATCTTTCCCTTCGGCCACAACGGCTCGCGCGTTCCGTGCCGCCAGTCCGAGAGGGCGAACGACGAGAACGCCACCACGGAAACGCCCACGAGAAACAGAACTTTCTTCATTTTGATTCCTTCGTTTGGGGGTTGGTTTTTGGGTTGTGTGTGCAAAATCAAAGAATTGTCGTGACCCACGTCGTGCAGCCCAGCGCACGCATCCGCGCCGCCAAGGCCTGCGCCGACGGCTCGTCCTCGGCAAAGCCGAAGACGCACGACCCGGAACCGCTCATCCGCACGTCGTGCGCGCCGGCGGCGACAAGCGCGGCCAACGCAAACGCGATTTCCGGGTGAAGCGTGCAGGCGGCGGCCTGCAAGTCGTTGACGGGCGCCGACGCGGGCGTCGTGCGCGGCGTGCAGCGCGCGTAGACCTCGGCCGTCGCGGACGCGACGTCGGGATGCGCCAGGACGAGAAACGGCAGCGACGGACGCGCCGCCGCGTCCGCCACGCGAACGCACTCGCCGCGCCCTTCCATCCAGACGGGCGCGCGAAACGCCTGGGCGAGAACCAGCGCCGGGACATCGCTGCCGACCGATGCGCCCTGCGCGGCTAGTTCCTCGATCGACCGCCCCAGCCCCCAAAGGTCATTCAGCGCGCGCAGGGTCGCCGCCGCGTCGGCGCTCCCGCCGCCAAGGCCGCCGCCCGCCGGGATGCGCTTGACGACGTGGACGCGCGCGCCGAGGGCCGGGCGCGACGGCGCGAACGCCGTGCGCAACGCGCGCGCCGCGCGCACGATCAGGTCGTGCTCGCCATAGCCCGTGTCCGTGACGAGGCAGCCGTCTTCCGTTGCCTCAATCTCCAGCGTGTCGGCAAGCGAAACGGGCGCGACAAGCGAGCGGAGCGCATGGAAGCCATCCGGCCGCCGGCCGTAGACCTCCAGCGTGAGGTTGACCTTCGCGTAGGCCTCGATGCGCAACGCCTCAGCCCTTCAAGTCGGCAATCGCCGCCGCGACATTCGCGAACAGCTGCGCGAGCTTCGCCTTCGGAATCGTCGAGAACGCAAGCCGGATGAGGCCCGACAGGACGATCGTGCCCGTCGAGTAGTTCGCGATCAGGTGACGGCGCACGGCCTCGGCCTCGACGCCGCGCGGCTTCACGCACATGAAGTAGCCGGAGTTAAACGGCATGACCTCGAAGAGCGCGTCATACTCCGGATGCGCCTTGAGAATGCGGCGGATCTCGTCGTAGCGCGCGCGCAGGACATTGTACTTCTGCTTCTTCTGCGCGTCGTACCCCTTGTCCGAATACGCGGCGATCGCGAGGTGCTGGCCAACCGAGGAGACGTTCGAGATCGCCGAGCGGACGTTGCCCGCCGCCTTGGCCTCCAGGGCCTTGAGCTGTTCGTCTGTCGCGCCCTTGAACGCGAACGTGACGAAACCGACGCGAAGCCCCCACACGTAGTCCTCCTTCGTCGTGCCGTCGAGCTTGACCGCGAGGACATTCGGATGAAGCGTCGCGAAGTCCGCAAACAGCGACTCGCCGTGGACGCCCGGTTCGTAGACAAGGCCGAAGTAGGCGTCGTCCAGGACGACGACGACCTTCTTCCCGGCGCGCGCGGCGGCCTTGACGGCGGCGACAATCTTCTTCGCATCCGCAAACGTCGCCGTGTAGCCCGTCGGGTTGTTCGGGAAGTTGAGGATCAGGATCTTCTTCATGCCGGGCGCGAGCAGCGCCGCCTTCAGCGCGGCCGCGTCAAACGCGCCCTTCTTGAACGTGTTGAAGTGCCGCACCTTGCAGCCGACGGCGTCCTTGAAGATGAGTTCGTAGTTGTCCCAGAAGAGATCCGGCGTGACAAGCTCGTCCCTCGGATCGGCGAACAGCTCCGCCGCGAGGCGAAGCCCGTGGGTCAGCGCGTTCGTGACGACGGGATTCGACGTGCGCACGCCCTCCAGCGACGGGTTCTTCTTCAGCTCCATCGCGCGCCACTGCTCGCGAAGGGCCGGAAGCCCGAAGCTGCCGGCGTAGAGGAACGCCTTGCGGCCGAGCGGCGCGTTCTTCGCGAAGCAGTCCATCACGAGCGGCGAGCCGTCTTCCTCGAAAGCCATGCCGATCGTCGCGTTGATTTCACAGCCCTTCGCCTCGCCGCCCTGACCAAGGATGCCGCCGTAGGGGAAGTACATGCGCTTGCCTTCGGCGGACAGGAAACCGACGGCCGGGCCAAGCGTCGCGTTGAGTTGCTTTGCGAGCGTGTTCATCTGAAAAAGACCTTTTGACTGAAAACGATTAGAACAAAGGCTTGGGTGCTTCCATCATCTTCTTCCATTCCGCCTCCTTCTGAAGCTTCTGGCGATGCTCCAGCAGACGGCGGTAGTCGATGCGGTTGCGGAAAAGGTCGTCGGACACCAGTTCGTGGAGGTAGACCAGGTTCGCGGCCCGCACGGCGGCGCGGAACGCCTCGGCCGTCTCGGCCTTCATCTGGATTTCCGGCAGCGCCTCCAAAAGCTTCGCCGCCGCGCGCGAGTCGCCGGCAATGCGCGCATAGTCGTCGCCAAAGCAGATGAAGCCGCCGCTGCGGAGCGCCCGGTCAATCTCCAGACGCACGGCGTTCAACCGCTTGACCAGGGCCTTCGTCGCGTCGTTCTTGACGAACGCGCCGTCCAGGACGACGGTCGCGGGCGGCGGCACGGGCGCAGGGGCGGCGGCCGCCGTCTTCTTCGGCTTCGCCGCCTTTGGCTTGGCGGGCGGCAGGTCGTCGAACAGGTCGTCCAGCAAAGCGTCGCTGTAGTCGTCTTCCGGCGCCGCCGTCTCCACCGCCGGCGCGGCCTCGACCACAGGCGCGGCAGCCGGCGCGGACGCGACCGTCCGACAGCCCGGCTGCGTCTTCAGGAAGTCCGTCCAGTCAATGACCTGCCCCGTCACAGGCACCTTGTTGATGCGAATGCCCGTGCCCCAGCGTTCGACGCAATACGGCGGCGGAATGAACTTGCCGTTGACGAAGACGAGGCCTTCGGAGAACTTTCGCCCCCGCGTGACGCCCAAGGCCTTCGCGCTTTCGCGCGGAATTTCGGGAAACGCCCACGCCGCCGCCGCGCCCAGCAGAACCGCCAATGCCAGCCAAATCTTTTTCATGTGGAATGGAAGTATAGCAAATCCCTTTTTTGCCGTCAATGCCCAGTCGCGCACAAACAACAACTTATTCAAGGCATTCACGCCGTTTTGAATAGTTAAGCCGTTGTTGCCCCCCAGTTTTCCCGATAGCCCCGAACCAGTTCCTTGACCGTGTGCCATCGAACGGTCGCCAGTCGCTTCACGTCCATCGAAAGCCGCAGACGTTCGGTCTCCGCCGCCGCATCGCCGACGGCCGGCAGTTCGCCGCGCCGCCGCCGCAGGGCCTCGGCCCACAGCGTCCGGACGAATTCCTGCAAGATGTCCGTCGGCGCAAGCGCGCTCGCCTGGGACTTTCCGGCGTCCAGCAGAATCGCGTCGAACCAGGCGCGCGCGCGCGGCGCAAGCTCCTCCGCGAACGCGGCGAAAAGATCCTCGCCCTTCGCGCACTCCTGTCGCCACGTCTCGACGAAACGCGCCGTGAAGGCGTGTGAAAAGACCGAAGCCGGCAAGAACTCGCCAAGCGCGCCGTCCAGCGTCTTCTCATATTCGTTTGCAAGCAGGAACGCGCAGAGCGCCCGCTCCTCCGGCGGCGGCGGAAGAGCCGCTGCCGCATCCTCGCCCGACAGGGCCGTCGTGTCGCCGTCCGCCGCCCGCGCGGCGATCTCCGCCGCGTCGTCCTCGTTCGCCCCCGGCTCGTGCGCGTGCGCGTCCGCTTCGACCACTTCGGGCGACGCGGACGCCGGGCGGCGCGGACGCTTCGGCTCGGCCGCCTTGACCTTGCCCAGTTCCTCGACGAGAGCCGCCGTCGGCAAGCCGAGGAGCTTCGCGGCCTCGCCCGTCATCGCGGCTTTCAGGACTTCGTTCGGACACGCCGCGACCGTCGCCAGGAGTTCGCGCGTGATGCGCGCGATGGCATCGACCGAACCGGGGGCGCGCTCCTTCGCACGCTCGGCGCGCACCTGAAAGGACATGATCGACTCGGCGTTCTCCAGCAGCTGCCGGAAGTCTTCCGACGGGTGCGCGCGCAGAAACGAATCGGGGTCGTCGCCGCCCGGCAACGAGACGACGCGCACGGGCAGGCCCGCCGCAAGGCAGAGGCGCGCGGACTTGATCGTCGCCGCATGCCCCGCCGCGTCGTCGTCGTAGACGAGCGTGACGAGGTCGGCGACCTTCCGGAGCATGGCGACGTGATCTTCGGTGAACGCCGTCCCCTGCCCGGCGACGGCATTCGGGAAGCCGCACGTCTGCAGGCGGATGCAGTCGATCTGCCCTTCGCAGACGATGACCTCGTGGGCCTTGCGATCCTGCGCGATTGCGCGCATGGCCTTGTCGAAGCCATAGAGGATGCGCTTCTTGCTGAAGACGGGCGTCTCGGGCGAGTTCACGTACTTGCCGGCGTTCTTGTTCGCGACGAGCTGCCGCCCCGAATAGCCGACGACTCGCCCCTGCTTGTCGCGGATCGCAAACATGAGCCGCCCGCCGAAGCGGTGGTAGCCGAGGTCGCCGGGACGAGTCCCGCGCAGGATGACGCCCGCCGCCTCCAGTTCCTCCGGCGTGTACTTGTACTTCTCCGCCCAGCGCAGGATGTTCGCAATGCCGTTGGGGGCGTAGCCGATCTGGTAGGCGTCCAGGATCTCCGGGCCGAGGTCGCGTTCCGTCAGGTAGGCGCGCGCCGCCTCGGCTTCCTTCGCCTGCAGGAGACACCGCTGGTAGAACGCCGTCAGTTCGGCGAGAAGCGCGTAGAGCCGCTTGCGCCGACCGGCCGCCGGGTCAACCGTCTCCTCGACCGTCACGCCGCACTGGGCGGCGAGCTTCTTCACGGCCTCGACGAACGTGAGGCCGTCCATCTTCTCGACGAACTTGATCGCGTCGCCGCTCTCGCCGCAGCCGAAGCAGTGGTAGTAGCCCCTCGCCTCGTTGATGTGGAAACTCGGCGTCTTCTCGTGGTGGAAGGGACAGCACGCCTTCTTGGCCGAGCCCGCGACACGCACGTCAACGCCGTAGGAGGCGATGAGATCCGCCAGGTCGATCCGCGCCTTGATTTCCTCTACCGTCGCTTCGGGAATGCCCTTCGCCATGACCACGTCCCTCCCGCCTCCTAGACCAGGTCATCCTGCTTGCGCGGCAAAAGCGCGGCACCCAGAAGCGCGAGGAGAATCGGCGCGACGACCAGGTTCGCGCACAGGAGCACCGCGACGGACGCCGGCTCGACGCATTCGTCCTTCGCCAGCGCCTCCAGCGGCGATGCGGCCGAGACGGGGCGCGTCACCGCCGCCGCGCCGCGCGCGATGACAAGGCCGATGCGGTCGGCGAGGTTCGTCTCCAGCTCGTCCGGATACTGCTCGACGACGCTGGGGCTCATCTCGCCGACCGCGAGCGTCACGAACGCGACGAAGAGCGCGACCGGCCGGCTCAGGCACGCGCTGAGCAAAAGGCCCAGCGAGACGACGAGCGCCAAAACGGCGACCAGCGCAACATAGGCCCGCAGCAGGTTCCTGGCGAACGCATCCGCCGTCCTGAGGACCTGGATGTCGCGACGCGGACGGAACATGAGCGCGCTCGCGCCCCGGTTCTCGAAGGCGAGTTCCGCCGACTCGCCCCGAAACGGAAAGAGGACGACCGCCTGCGTGGTGTTGCTGACGACGCTCTCCGCCGCGCCCGAACGAAGGACGCCGCAGACGTCCTGGCGCATCTCGAACGTGTTCGTGAAGCGGAAGCGCACGGCGTCGCCGGGCGCGGCGAACCGCCAGCGCGCGACGGCGTTCGTCGGAATCGTCTCGTAGCGGTCGATCGCGCGGTTCGCGAGCAGACGCAGCACCGTCGCCTTCGGCGCGTGCCGCACGGCCGCCGGCGTGTTCGTGTCGGACAGGTAGACGGCGTACATCCGCTCGGCCTCCTCCTGCACGGGCGGAAGGATCGGCGCGAGCACGTGGCGGCAGGGCGTCGCGAGATCGACGCGCGCGGCGAGGATGCCGCATGCGACGGCCAGGACGACCGCGCCGACGGCGACGTGCGCGACGGCCTTGCCGAGGATCAGCGCGACGCGGCTCACGGGCCGCACGAGCGTCAGCTGCAGACGCTTGGCCGCCCGTTCGCGCGCAAGGGCACCAGTCGCGGACGCGAGCAGCGCGACGACGAGAAGCGCGAAGACGCCGCCCAGCGAGAAATGGATGTCAAGCTCGCGCGCGCCGGCGGCCGTGCCGTCGCCCGTGACGAGCGAGGGAAAGGCGGCCGTCCAGACAGCGGCGGCCAGCAGGAGGAGAAGCGCGGCCTTCGACCGCACGAGCGCCTTCAGTTCCAGGCAGACGACAGAAAGAAACGCGCGCATCGGTCAACCGGCCAGGAACGGGGCGAGGGTGAAGTCCTTCGCGTCGTCAACCTTCGCGAGGAAGAAGTCCTCCAGGCTCGTGCCCAGTTCCGAGACCTTTCCCTCGGCGACGCACGTGCCATGGTTCAAGATCATGACGCGGTCGCAGATCTCCTGCGCGTCCGCGAGAAGATGCGACGTCGTGAGGATCGTCATGCCGCCGGCCCGGAGCGCCTTGACGAGCAGCTTCACCTCTTTCGTCGAGATCGGGTCAAGCCCCGACGTCGGCTCGTCGAGCACCAGGAGGTCCGGCTTGCCGATGAGGGCGGCCGCGAGCGCGACACGGCGCGCCATGCCCTTCGAGAAGCCGCCGACGGGACGCTTGGCGACGTCGGAGAGACCGACCATCGCGAGAAGCTCGCGCGTCCGCGCCTTCGCCTCGGCGCGCGGGAGATCGGACAGCCCGGCATAGTAGCCCAGCGTCTCCTGCGCGGTGAGGAACGGATGCAGATAGCTCAGTTCCGGCAGATAGCCCAGCCGGCGGCGCGCCTCGGCCGTCTGCGGCGAACGCCCGAAAAGCGAGATTTTTCCGCCGCTGGGCGAGAGCAGTCCGAGAATCATCTTGATTGTCGTCGATTTTCCCGAGCCGTTCGGCCCCAGGAGCCCGAAGACTTCGCCCTTGCGCACGGAGAGGGAAAGCCCGTCCACGGCCTTGACGGTCGGGCGCAGCCAGAAGTCGCGGAACGTCTTGCGGACGTCGGTGAGTTCGATGACGTTCGGCGTGTCCGTCCGCGCGTCGTCCAGGGTCTGCTTCGTCTTCTCCATGCCGCACATTATAGCAAAGTCCGCGCGGCGCGCGCGAGGGACACGGAGCGGCGGACGGGAATTTGGTATAATTCGACTTCGTATGCTCATGCGTCTTCATGCCCGTCTCGGCGACTTCTGGTGGTATTCGCTGATGATCTTCGTCGCCTGTCGGTCGGGCGACGTGATTCAGGCGTTCATCGGGCTGTGGCTCGTGCCGAAGTACGTCGGGCCGGAGGAGCTGGGGGCCGTCCTGCCGCTCCAGCAACTGTCGGGGCTGTTCACCGTGCCGCTTGCCGTCCTGGCGACCGTCTTCGCGAAATACGTCAACGTCTACGCGACGCGCGGCGAGTTCGGCAAGGTCAAGTGCCTCGTCCGCGACGTCCTCGTCGCGTCCGCCGCACTCTTCGCCGTCTGCATTGGAGCGGCCTATCTGACCATGCCGTTCTTCTACACGCGGCTGGCCGTCATTTCGGGTTCGCTGACGGCGCTTGTTCTCGCGGCGGGCTTCGCGGGCAATGTCGCGAGCCTTTTCATGAGCGCACTGCAAGGCCTCAAGATGTTCAAGACGATCACCGTGCAGAACCTCATCTCCGCGCCGATTCGCCTTGCCACCCTTCTCGTCGCGATGCCCATCCGTGCGTTATCGGGTTATCTCCTCGGCCAGGCGACGCCGCCCGCCGCCTGTTCGCTCCTCGCCTTCGGCTCGCTCCGCCGCCGCCTCGCGCCCCACCCCTACGACACGTCCTGGCGCAAGGATCTGCCCGAAATCGGACGCTACCTGTGGCCCGTCTCGGCCTACATGGCGTTCAGCACGCTGTTCGCGACAATCTCCGCAACCGTCTACCGCCAGCGTCTGCCCGAAGTCGAGTCCGCCGCGCATTATCTCCTCACGCGCTTCGCGGAGACCGTCAGCTACATTGGCGCGTCCATGACGTTCGTTCTCTTTCCCCTGTCCGCCGAAGCGCACGAGCGCGGACACGAATCGTCCGTCGCGCTCCGCCAGACCGTGCGGGTTTCTCTTGCGTTCAGCGTCCTTGCGGCAACGGCCTTCCTGCTACTGGGGAAATGGCTGCTCGGCCTCTCTCCCGTCTGGCGCGTCTACACCGACTACGCCGCCCTGCTCCCACCGCTTGCCCTTATCATGGGCGCGGCGACCATCATCGCCGCAACCGTCTCATACGAGATGGCCTGTCGCCGCTTTGGTGCGGCTGCGCTGATCGTCACCTTCAACGCCGTCTGGACGGTGCTGCTCGTCAGTCTCACCGGCATCGGCTTCTTTCGCGGCATTCTGCCAGACGCGCACGTGGCGTTCATCGAATCCCTCCACCTCAACCGGCTCTCCGTCCTCATCTGGGCGTCACTCGTCTCGGCCCTCCTCCAGCTCGCGCTTCTCAGGGTTCTAATGCAACGGCGGCAATAATGTCGCGCAACGATGCTTTCAAATCCCGTTGCGGCGTCCACCCCGTCGCGGCGCGGATCTTCGCGTTATCGCCGACAATGACGTGATTGTCGGCAGGGCGAACGAAGGCCGGATCGGTCTCTGTCTCCACCTCAACTCCCACAAGCTCGGCGGCCGTGCACAAGACCTCGTCCAGACGATATCCCCGTCCCGAACAGACGTTGTACACCGCACCGCGCATACCCTGCTCAAGGAGCAGGAGGTACGCCTCTACGGCATCGCGGACATCGAGGAAGTCGCGAACGATGCTGAGGTCGCCCGCCTTGACGTGCGCCGTGCGTGCCCCGGCCTTTCTTGCGGACAGCAATTGCCGCACAAAACTCGGAACGACGAAGGTCGATCCCTGTCCGGGGCCGATCTGGTTGAACGAGCGCGTCATTACGATGTCCAACCCATATCCCTTCGTATAAAGCTCGGAAAGCTGCTCCTGGGCGACACGCGCCACCGCATATGGACTACAAGGCGAAAGGCGGTGCGTTTCCGCAATCGGCGTCTCCTCTTGCCGCACGTTGCCGTATTCCTCCGACGACCCGACCGAGAGGATGCGCGTCCCGACGAGGCCAAGGGCACGCACCGCCTCCACGACATTGAGAAAGACATTCGTGTTGTTGAGGAAGCTGTTGACGGGAGCCGCCCAGCTTTTGCCCACACTCGACACCGCCGCGAGATGAATGATGTGCGTTGGACGCTCAACCTCCATGATGATGCGGATGGCGTTCGATTCCAACAGGTCACACGCATAGTAGCGGTCGACGGGCCACGTCGCCTGCGGTGCGATGTCAACGCCAACCGTCTCGATGCCCCCCCCCCCCCTCCGCCGCAAGGCGTCAACGAGGAATCGGGCGACAAAGCCGTTGGCACCGGTCATCAGCACCCGCATGGGTCTGTTGGAAACACCGTTTTTATTCTGAGAGGTTCTGCGCATACGGAATATTTTACCAAATTCCGAAGAGGTTATGGTATACTGCGGCCAAATGAATCTTCAGCATGCTTTTGGTTCTCTGCGACGCTATGGCATTCGTGGCGCATTCGATTTCTTGCTCGGACACGTCAGGCGAAGTGCCTTTCGCCGCAAGATGGCGGCGACTTTGATCACCGATCCGAATTGGCGGCCGCAACCCGGCATGACGGTCGTCGGCAACATGTCCTTCTCCGGCAGCCTCAGCAAAGTCCTGCGCGATCTCGTCATTCGCCTCAAAGCCTGCGGCATTCCCTGCCAGGCGTTCGACACCGGTTCCGATGCCGCCATTCCCTCCGCAGAATATGCCGATCTCCTCACGCCGCCGTCCGAATTTAGGCTCAACCGCTACACCGACATTGTCGGTATGTTCGCCCTGCCGCCGCTTCCGGAAACGAGCTGTCGCCTGTCACGAATCGGATTCTGGGAATTCGAGTCGGGTCTGCGGGAGGGCAATCCCGAATTTATGGAAAAGACCGAGGTCGTGGTGACGAGCCTGTTCAATCAGCAAGTTTTCCGCAAACTTCTTCCGTCCGACATTCCGGTCACCAAGATTCTCTATCCGTTTCAGTTCAATGTTCGCAATGCCATTTCGCCCGAAACGATTCGCGTACGCTATGGTCTCGCGCCTGAAGACTTCGTGGTCTTTTTCAACTTCGACTACGCCTCCAGTTACTATCGCAAGAATCCCGAAGGCGTCCTGAAGGCTTTCGCCCGTGCGCTCGGCGACCGCGCGGACGCAAAGGTCGTCTTCAAGACGATGCGCGCGAAGGCGCGTCCGCGCTATGCCGCGCAACTTCATGCGCTTGCCACCCAGCTCGGCATCGATTCACGTGTCGTCTTTGTCGAGAATTTCGTTCCGCAAGACGAACTTGTCGCGCTGACGGCCGCCTGTGACGCCTACATTTCGCTCCACCGTGGCGAAGGTTTCGGCTTGGGCATTGCCGAGGCCATGAAACTCGGAAAGCCGGTCATCGTCACCGATTACAGCGCACCGACTGAATTCTGCAACAGCGAGAATGCGCTGCTCGTCCCCTATTCAATCGTCTCCGTCAAGGATGCCGAACGCGATGTTGATGCCTATCGCCATGTCAAGACTTGGGCCGAGCCAGACCTCGCGGCGGCCGCCGCCGCCCTCCGACGGCTCTACGAAGACCGCGACTTCGCCCGCGCCCTGGGTGCCAAAGGACAGGCTTTCATTGACACCTACTTCTCGGACGAGGCCTTCAAGAAATCCATCAAGGGCTTTCTTGCCCGGCATCTATCCTCTTTTTCTTGAAAACTGGCGAAAGATCCTGTTTGTGCAAATGTTCGGCCATCGTCCAGCCAAACGGCACAAGGCAGAGTCCCCTCTTCCAAATTTGATTGATCGAACCTTTCTCCCAACCATCATAGCGACGAAGTGCTCGCTCGTTCCGCCGCATGGCCTCAATTGGCATAAAAAACGTACAACAAGTATTATTGACGCGGCCATAGACTCGTCCGCCTACTACACAGAATCGCCGAACGTTCTGACGGCAAACACAACCCGGATGAAAATGCGGGTTCAAGCCCACGAGATGCGAACAACGACAGAAAGCATCATACGCGACAAGCAGCGTTTCGGAACTTATAAGGTAGTCATCCTCTAGAATCAGCGCGAGCGTGTCGTTTGAATCTTTCAGAGCCACATCAATCTGCGTTTGGAAACTTGGCCCGTTGCCCATGCCCCGCGAATCAACGAACGCAATCGGCACCGCATATTTTGCCGCCATGTCAACATACAACCGCCGTCCCTCCTCCGACAGGCGATCCGTAACTATTGTTATCTGAAGGGCATGCCCCCCCCCCCCCCCCCATATTGGTCGATGAACTTCCGAGCGGCCGGGAAAAGAGAACAGGCCCCAACGCGAATAACATCCCTTTTCGAGACAATTCCCATCTCTTCAAGGTCTCGCGAACTATTCACGTTCAACACGTGATCTGTCGTCCGCAAAACTACGTGCAACTTCACGAATGTGCGTGCTCCGCCCAATTGAAGAGTTTTTCGTTCGCAACACCACCATCGATGCAACTTCGGGAAATGATCGCGCAGAACATTCACATTCCGCAAGAAATAGAGAAGATAGCCAGGATCCCGTATCGAACGTCGCAGGGCTTCAATCGCCTGTACAATCATTGCGTCTCCTTTACCTTTTCAAAAGCGTCGGCTCACCCATGCCACAATCTCCACCATGCGCCCTCGGCCAGATAGAGCGGATATTCAAGCGCGATCTTTAGGCGTGCGCCAAAATTTGGACGACACGGCATCTGCTTTGCGAGGAACGGAACGATTTGCGCCTTGTCGTGTACCCAACGCGCCCAGTGTCGCGCGGCCGCCGCTGTAACGCCCCTGCGCACCTCCGCCACCTGCGCGGGCAAAATGCGTTTCGGATGGTCAAAATCAACGAGCAACCCGCTCTCGCCATCAACAATGTACTCGTTCATTGTCGCGTCGTTGTGCGCAACAACACACTTGCCCATCGCCAATGCCTCCAGAAACGCCATACCAATGCCCTCCTTGCGACGCGGCGCAAGGACGATGCCGCACGACGCCAGTCGCGCCAGATAGTCTACTCGCGGCAAGAACTCGTTCGCGCCCTTGACGACAAGTTCATAACCATCAGACGCGGGGAAGAATGCCTCCGCCTGTGTACGCGAAACGCCACCACGCTCCCAAAGGAAGACCTTCTTGGAATCGCCCGCCTCCTGCGGCAACGTCGCGGGGTCGGGGAAGTAGCGCACATCAAGCAGATTGCGAACGCCGCATCGCCGCGCGTGCGCCGACACCTTTTCACAAAACGAAACGACCCCCATGCCGCTCGCCGCCAAACGCCGCCACTGCCAAACGCTACCCCATTCGTTGTCATACATCGGCACGAACACGTTGGCCTTGCCAGGGAAAAAGAACCGCCCACGCGCAACAGGGAACTCCCAGATGACGGCTATGTCTTGCCCGCGCATCGCCGCTGTCGCTTCTGTACGATAGACCTGCGCATAGGAATGTTGCGTGACGTCGAAGTTCTTCCGCAGCAGATCGACGAAAAACCGAGCCGACTGCGTCGCCCGATGCATCTCATGGTCGATAAAGAGGAGTTTCATCTCGGCAACTCCCCAACAAGCCCTCTGAAATAGGCGTCGAACTGCGCGGCAATTTCCGCCCATGAATAGACGGGAATCTCACGCGCCGCATTTTCCGCCAGACGGCGACACAGGCACGGGTCATCCGCCAGCCGTCGAACCAACGGCACGTAATCGCCGTCCCACGCGAGAAGCGCGTTCTCGCCGTCCTTGAAGAAGTTGTCGGGTTCACCGTGCAAAGCAAGAATCGGCTTTTTCCAGCGAAGATATTCCTGAAGCTTCGCGTTGCAGTCTTGGTTGGACGTACAGACGAATGCGTCGGCCTGACTCATCACCGCAAGTTGATCCGCCTTTGAAAGCCATCCCAGCGAGATGCAGTTTTCGGAAAAATAGGGCTTTAAATACGCTTCGTCGCGCCCTGTCAAATAAAGTTTGATGTCGCGTGGCAGATGGCGCATCGCGCGACAGATGTCAGCCGTCCGTTTCCACTTCGCCTTGTCACCTGTGTAGACGAGCTTAAAACGCCCTTCCAAGCGAATCGTCCCCTTTACGGACGTTGAATCGACTGGATCGGCTCCGTTCGGAATGTAGGTACAGTCAACGCCCCACGCGCGGCCACGCTTCTGAAGTGCGTAGCTTAACGTGACGACCGCGTCCGAATGCGTCACGAGAAACTTCTGCACAGCGAGCATGAGCAGTTTTCCCGGCCAGCCGAAGAGTTCGTTCCAAATGCGCTCGTAGGGGTCGTCCCATCCATGCACGACCACAAACGCGCGGTGCCGGCAAAGGATGTGCTTCAAAAAGATTGGCCAAACAGCGGATGTCGATCCATAGGTGTAGACAACATCGGGACGAAACGCATCAATCTCCTTCGCGAGGCGAAACGGGTTTGCCGTGTCGCGCCAGCCAAGCCATGCGACCGTCCATCCCCGCTGTTCAAGGTTGTAGCCAATCGCATCGATACTGTAAGGCGCGGCGGCAAAATGCGCAGCCGCCGATGTGCCCTTAGCGTACCACGAAGCCCGTGAACTGGAGACGAAAAGAATTCGCAAACGCCTATTCATACGAGTTGATTTCCACCGCCTCTCGCGCCCACGCCTCGACGTCGGCGAACGTGACGCCGCGATAGTTGATTGCGGCCGCGCCGTCGCCCGCGAGGGCCTGGGCGAGGCGGTTCAAGACGAGCGCGTCGCGCCGCGTCATCGGCTTTTCGCCCGGCACGTGCGGCCACGCCGCCGGCGCAAGCAGAAGAAGCCGCCCTTCTGCGCAAGCGTCAAAGTAACGTCCGCTCGGCTTTTCAAGCGACGCGAAGCCCTTGTTGCGCAAAACGACAAGAGGCAACTTTTCGGCAAACGCCCGCCGCGCGACTTCGCGCTCACCCTCGCTCACGCACGGCGAAAGCAAGACCGCGCCCTGCCGCGCCCGCGCCAGGAGCGTGTCGCATTTCGCCGTAAACGCCGTGCTTTCCGACGCGATGCACGGCGCGCCCGCCGCATCGCGAGCGATCTTGAGGCCACAGCCCGTCTTGGGCTCGCGCCGATACGCGAAGTCGCGCCGCGAAACCTGAACTTGCACGAGCGGGCGGTCAAGCAAGAAGCGGTTGCCCAACGCCGCAAACGCGCCAACGCCGCCAAAACCCGGCAACGGCCGCCGCAAAACCCCGACCGCGCGAAAGAGGTCGGGGTAAAGCCGCTTGACCGCGAGCCGGCGCGGGTTGTCGCGCAGGTAGTTGAACATTGCGTCGAGCTGCCCGGCGCGAAAGAGAATCGAATCTTGAAAGCCCGGTGCCCAAAGGCGGGGGAGATCGAGGGCTTGCGCCCTCGAAACAGAACAAGCCACCCCGCCTTTCGTCGCCAAGCCAAGCCCCTTGCCGCCCGCCTGAACCGCGCTGGCCAAGCCGCCCAACGCCGCGCTCGCCTTGTCCTGTGCGGTGGGCGCCTTGTCCTGTGCCGTGGGCGCAAGCCCACGGTAAATGCGGTAAATCTTTTCGCAGCCCGTCTTAAACCCGCCGATCGCGTTGCCGAGCGGCTTCGCCATCGGCCGCGTAACCGCGAGAATGCCGTGCAAATGGTCGGGCATCAGCTGGCAGAAAAGCGGCCGAATTTCGGGCGTGAAATCGCCCAGCCGCTTCCAATGCGCGAGAATCGCCGCCCCTAATGCGCTCGGCTCGACCCACGCCGCCACCGCCTCGGGTGCCGCCGACGAATTCTCGACGACCAGCCGCCCCAGCGCGGGTCGCCGCCGATCGGCCTGCACAAGCGTAATCAGGTAAATCGCCCGCGCACGGTAGTCCCAGCCCGTACACCGCCGCGTCATGCGGTGCTTGACCGCCAACCGGCAACCGCGCGCCTCGCCCTGTTCCGCGTGCATGCCGCCTACGCCCCCACAATGCCCGCAAGCGTGCCTTTAAGATACGCCCACGCGATGTCCGGGCGGCGATTCTTCAACGCCACTCGCCCATACCAGACGACCGACAGCGGCGCGAAAACGAACGCGACGGACAACGCCTGAAGGAAGCTGAAGTGTCGCCGCGCAAAGCGAATGCGGTTACGCGCGAAGCAATACGTGCGATAGGGCTTCTCAATCCCCAAAAGCCGCAACGCCGGCACGCACCCCGGCTCGAGAAAGCCCAAATGCTCCGTGCGCGCACGCGCGGCAATCCAGGCCGAATGCCCGCTCTCAATGACACGCCAGCCAAAGTCGCTCTCCTCGAAGATCTGGACGAAGCCCTCCGCCATTCCGCCCAATTCCTCGTACAGGCGACGCGGCACCATGAAGGCGTTCGGCGAATAGGTCGTGGGATAGTCAATCGGCTCGGCGGGCAACGCCGCAAGCGGCAGATTGCCGCCCACGTCCTTCGGGCGCGACGTCCAACGCGAAAAGTCGCTCCCCAGCGTCCAGACAAGGCCCTCGCACCCCGTTCGCCGATGGATGGACAGCGGCGCGACAAGCCCGGCGTCGGCGTGGCGCGCGAAACAGGCCACGCATTCCGCCAGCAGGGTCGGCGCAACGAGGTTGTCGTCGTCGAGAAAAAGCAGATAGTCGCCCCGCGCAATCCGCGCCCCGTTGTTGCGCGACACGGCTTGAAACGAATTGCGCGCGTTCCGAATGTAGCGAACCCGCGCATCGCGGCCAAACTGCGCGGCAATCCGAGCCTCCGTGTCGTCGGGCGAGCAGTCGTCGACGACAATCACTTCCAGCAACTCCGCGCCCTCTGTCGCCAAAACGCTTGCCACGCATGCGCAGACCATCTCGGCGCGGTTGAAGGTCGGAATGATGACGGAAATGCGCGGCGCATCCCCCGAACGCTCCGCCGCCGCGCGCACACGCTTCTTCGCTCTCGCCGTCATGCCGCTATTCTACCATATTTCCGCGCGCCGCTTCAACCGCCAGCCGCCGCAGGGCCTCCGCCGCAAGCGCCATGCCGAACGCGCAGGTAACGGGCATGACCGAACCCTTGGGGACAGGCCCCGGCAATGCGGGCATAGCCTGCGGCGGCTCGGTCGAGGCCACGCAGAAGAACGGTCGCGACGGGAAGCGTCCACGCCGGCGAAACCGCTGGCGCAACGCCCGCGCCAGGCCGTCGCCCGTCACCTTGTCGAAGCGACGGATGACGACCTTCGTCGGATCCAGCCGCCGCGCCGCGCCCATCGAGGAGAGAATCGGAACGCCCGCCGCCGTCGTCGTGAGAATCAGCTCGGCCTTGCAGTCAACCGAGTCAATCGCGTCCACGACAAGGTCAAAGTCGGCGGGCGAAAAGTCGGGCGTCGAAGCCGGATAGCGTCCGTTGCAGACGGCAATGTCCGCGTCGGGGTTGATTTCCAGCAGACGGTCGCGCAGGGCCTTGACCTTCGGAAGCCCCAGCGTCTTCGCCGTCGCAGGACACTGGCGATTCACGTTCGAGGGTACAACGACATCGTCGTCGACGAGCGTCAGATGCCCGACGCCCGTGCGCACAAGGGCCTCCGCGCACCAGCTTCCGACGCCGCCGACGCCGACGACAGCCACGCGCGCCGACGCCACGCGCGCCATCGCCGCCGCACCCAACAACGCTTCCGCCCGCGACAGATCCATCATGTCATCCTTCGGGGAAGAGGCGCGCGAGGATCTGCTCGGCGGGCGTGTAGGCCTTCTTCTTCGCGTTGCAGTCCACACAGCACGGCACGCAGTTGCCGCGCGTGGAACGGCCGCCGCGCGCAACGGGGACGACATGGTCAAGCGTCAGGTTCGCCGCGCCGACCTGCCGATGGCAGTAGTGGCACTCGCCCTTCGCAATCCGCGCCTTCCACCAGTCCGTCTGGCGCAGTTCCCGCGCCCGCGCGCGCTCACGCTTCACATGGACAGGATCCGGATTCAAGTCAAGCCAGTCGTTCATCGGCAAACCTCCTTCGCTAGTCGTCCTTTCGCGGCAGGAAGCCGGGAACGGCGGCAAGCGAGACGAAGAAGAGCGTCAGCACGGCCGGCGAGCGCAGAGGACAGTCCCCAAAGGCGTGGATGAGCGTGCAGACGACCGTGACGAGGACGAAGAACGCCGGCGCCGGCAGCGCAAAGAGCTGCACGGGCTTCGGCGGCGCGGCCGTCCCCTTCATGAAGCGCGCCTCGCGCGCCAGCGTCCGCCACGTCCGGGCGACTGGCGCCAGAAGAATGAGAACAAGCGAAACCAGCGCGCCGAAGCCGACGAGACCATGCTCGGCCAGGAACTGAAGGTGGTCGTTGTGGACGTTGATGCCGCCGACGACCTGCTGCTGCTTGAGTTCCTGCGGCGTCATCTTCGGAAGGCAGAAGTGGATGTAGCCCCAGCCGCCACAGCCAAAGAGCACGTGGTCTTTCCAGATTTCCGTCGCGACGCGCACGTGGTACTGTCCGCGCCCCGTCACGCGGTCGAGCACTTCCATTGTGCCGAGCGTGTTCACCTCCCGCTGAAGGCCCTTCGGCGCGAAGAGACACGAGAGGAAGATGACAATGCCCAGTCCGAGCGCCGTCCACGCCCCCGCCCGCACGCGGTCGGCCTTCCGCTTGTGCGCGACGAACGAGAGGAACGAATGCAGGAAGAAGACGACCGCCGAGAGCGTGACGAGCAGGATCGCCGCGCGCGACAGCGTGTTGAGCGCCGCGTAGAAGAAGACGACCGCCGGGATGAGGAAGTAGTGCTTGCGCCAGAACATCCGTGGGGGCGGCGCGGCGGACGAGACGTCCTTCGAGCGACGCGCCGCGCGCAGCTCGTCCAGATTCCACCGCCAGAGGGCCAGCGCAAGGCCGAAGAGCGTCGTGAAATAGTCGCCCGCCATGTTCGGATAGCCGAAGGTCGAGAAGAAGTCGCCCGCCGCGCGCCCTGTCCCGCTCGCCGTGCTCCACAGGGGGCCGGGTGCGCCGAGCGCGCTCTGGAGAAAGCCGAGCGCCGCAAGCGCCGCGCCATTCCAGACGATCAGTTCAAGGACGAGTCGCTTGCCGTGGCGCGTGAGCGCGTGGCGCACGACGAGAAGTGACGGCAAGGCCAGCGCAAACCAGAGGACGACGTTGAGGTGGTCGATGCGATCGACGCAGAACGGCAGAATCGGCACGGGCGGCTCCGCCGAAAGCCCTGAGGCAAGGGCCTGCGCATCGCACGAGACGCACAGCCCGTTGTTGACGAACGGAATCAGCAAAAGGACGAAGAACCCCAGCGAAATCCACGCGGCCGGATCCTTCCGCAACGCATGCCAGACCCGCTCGCGCGCCCCATACGTCGATTCGCCCGGCCGCCGCTGCGGAAAGCAGAAGAGGACTTCCAGCAAAAGGACGGAGAGCCACGGCACGACCGGCACGAGCAGCCCGCCGCGCGTGCCGCCGAACATCCACGCGACGGCGGACGCGACCGCCGCCACCGCGAACGGCGCAAAGTTTTCAAAGAGAAACGACATGCTCCACCACCTTTCTCACCGCGTCCGCCTCCGAGACCTTCTCGACGAACGCGCCATGGACATACAAAAGGAACTCCCCGTCGCCGCCGCACAGCGCGACGTCCGCGCCCTTCGCCTCCCCCGGCCCGTTCACCGCACAGCCCATGACGGCGACACGGGGAAACGACCGAATGGTCGAAGGATCGAATGACCGAAAGTCCTCGTAAAGCGTCTCAAGGGCGTCTTCCACCTGCGCGGCGACGCGGGCGAGATCGACCTTCGTGCGTCCGCACGTCGGGCAGCTCGTGATCGACGGGCCAGGCGCGCGCAGGCCGAGCGCGCGCAGAATCTCCAGCCCGACCTTCACTTCCTTCTCCGGCTTGTTCGTGAGCGAAACGCGAATCGTGTCGCCGATTCCCTCCGCAAGGAGAATGCCGAGCGCAACCGAACTGCGCACCGTGCCCGGCAGGAGCGTCCCCGCCTCCGTCACGCCGAGATGCAACGGGCAGTCCGTCCGCTCCGCGAGTTCGCGATACGTCGCCAGCGTCTCCGCCACGTTCGACGCCTTGGCGGAGATGACGACGTCGCGGAAGCCCTCGTCTTCCAAGATCTTCAGGTGCTTGAGGGCGGACGAGACCAGCGTCTCGCCCTTCTCCAGACTGCCGCCGTTGACGCCAATGCGAATCGGCACGCCCTTCGCCTTCGCCGCGCGGGCGACGGCCTGCACGCGGTCGCGCGAGCCGATGTTGCCGGGGTTGAGACGAAGCGCGTCCGCCCCCGCCGCAAGCGCAGCAAGCGCGCAGCGATAGTCGAAGTGGATGTCGGCGACAACCGGAATCGGCGACGCCTTCCGCACCTCGCCGAGGACGCGCGCCGCGTCCACGTCCGGCACGGTGAGGCGAAAGACGTCGCACCCCCGCGCGGCGCAGTCCATGAGCTGGCGAAGACACGCCGCCGCATCGTGCGGATCGGCGTTGCCCATCGTCTGCACGCTCACCGGCGCACCGCCGCCAAGCGGCAGATTCCCGACCTTAAGGCTGCGCGTCTGCTTTCTCGAGAACATTCGTCTGTGCGTTGGCGTCCGGCCGATAGGAATGGATCTTGTAGCTCCGCCAGCCGTCCTTCAGGATGAGGACGGCCATCAGCCCCATCAAAAGGAACATGAAGCCCATCGAGACTTTCGCGACGAACCAGTCGGGCAGCCGCCGCCGGCAGACGAGCGCGATGAGGGCGAAAAGGATCAGCCCGCCGTCGAGAACGGGAATCGGCAGGAGATTGAGGACGGCGAGGTTCACGTTCAGGAAGCGCAGGAATCCGAGTCCGTCCCACTTGTCGCGGCGCACCTGACGGTAGAGACCCTCGGCGATCATCACGGGCCCGCCGAGCGCACCCGCCGTCGCCTTCGCCTCCTTCGGCGTGACAAGTCCCTTCAGAACGCGGAAGATCGACCCCGCGTCCCACGCCAGCTGCTTCCACGGGCTGCGCGCCGGCATCCACGCGACGGCCCCCGTCGCATTCGTCTCGCTCAAGGCCAAAATGTACCACGCGCCCGTGACCGCATCGCGCGTCGGCGTGACGGAGAGCCGCACTTCCTCCGGACGCGCCGCGCCGCGCAGGACGACGAACTCGACCGGCTTGCCGCCCGCGATCTGGACTTCCGTCTGCATCTCCGACCACGTCTCGACGGGCCGCCCGCCGACGGAACGGACGACGTCTCCGGCCTTCAGTCCCGCAGCCGCCGCAGGGCCGCCCTCCGGCACACGCCCGATCTTCGCCGCGAGCGTCCCGAACTTCGCGCTCGGCACGAACGAAAGCCCAACGGCCAGGACAACCGCCAAAACGACGTTCATCGCAGGGCCGGCAACGGCGACGGCCATCTCCTTCCACGCCGGAATGCGCGAAGACGGCCGCTTCGCATTTGACGCTTCGCCCGTTCGTCCCTTCGACGAGCTCTCCAACGCCTTCGTCCCTTCGGGATCGACGTCGGGAATGGAGACGTAGCCGCCCAGCGGAATCCAGCCGACGCGATACTCGACGCCGCGCACGGTCTTCTTCCAGAGCGCGTGGCCGAAGCCGATGGAAAACGCCTCGACCCGCAGGCCGAGCTTCAGCGCGACGATGAAATGGCCGAACTCGTGCACGAGAATCGCGAGCGCGAACAGCAGCACGCAAAGGACGATGTAAAACGCGGTTGTCAACAATTCAAGCATGGTCAGTCAGTCGCACGCATGTGCGCATGGAATCAAAAGCCCCTTTCCGAAACAAGCCACTGGCGCGGACGACCCGAAGAATCGCCGCGCCAGTGCCCACGTGAGCGAGCGTCAAGGGAAACGGACGCTCGCGCACGATTAGCCGTTGCGCTTCTCGAAGTCCTTCATGAAATCGACGAGCGCCTCGACGCCCGCCAACGGGAAGGCGTTGTAGATCGACGCGCGCAGCCCGCCGACCGAACGGTGGCCCTTGAGCGAGGACATGCCGAGCTTCTTGGCCTCGTCGAGGAACTGCTTCTCAAGCGCCTCGTCGCCGCCCTTGATGCGCCACGTCACGTTCATGTTCGAGCGGAACTCCGGCAGGGCCGTGCCCGTCCAGAAGTCGCTCGAGTCGATGACGTCGTAGATCTTCTTCGCCTTTTCGGCGTTGAGCTTGAAGAGGTTCTCCTTGCCCATTTTCTTCACCCACTTCATCGTCTCGCCGAAGACGTAGATGCCCCACGTCGGCGGCGTGTTGTAAAGCGAGTCGTTGTCAACGTAGGTGCGGTACTGGAGCATCGTCGGAATGTTCTCCGCGCCCTTCGCGGCGAGTTCCTTGCGGATCGCGACGACGGCCATGCCCGACGGGCCGAGGTTCTTCTGCGCGCCCGCGTAGAAGAGGTCGAACTTCGTGTAGTCGCGTTCGCAGGAGAGAATGTCGGAGGACATGTCGCAGAAGAGCGGCGAACCCGTCACGGGGAAGTTGCGGAGCGTCGCGCCGGCAATCGTCTCGTTCGAGCAGATGTGGCTGTACGCCGCACCCGGCGTCCACTTCCACTCGTCGTCGCGCGGCATGCGCGTCGGAATGTCCTTCTGGCAGTCGGCCGCGACGTTCACGGTCGCGCCGCGAAGCTTCGCGACGAGCTGCGCCTCCTTGAGCGCCTTCGCCGACCATGTGCCCTGCTTGCCGTAGTCGGCGACCGCCCCCGCCGCGAGGAAGTTCATCGGAATCATCGCGAACTGCATCGACGCGCCGCCCTGGATGAAGCAGACGCTCCAGTCGTCATTCAGCCCGCACAGTTCCTTGAACGTCGCGATCGCCTCCTGGTGAATCGCGTCATAGTCCTTGCCGCGATGCGACATCTCCATCACGGACATGCCGCAGCCCTTGTAATCGACGAGCTCCTTCTGCGCGTCCTGCAGGACGTCCAAGGGGAGAACCGCGGGACCCGCGGAAAAGTTATAGGCTCTTGCCATTTTCGCTTCCTTCTTTTAGAGTTTATCGTGTTTTTTGTTGTTTATCCGCCCGTAGAGTTTATCAGGTTGGCGAATGAAATCGGATTATACGCTTTTTCGCGCCGTTCAGCAAGTGCCCTCGGCCGCCGGCGTCTGGTGAATCCGCGCGTCCGCCGCCGCGACCTTCTCCTTGAGCGTCTCCTTGTACGCCTTGAACTTCGCGCGCAGCCCCGCGTCGGCCGTGCCAAGGATCTGGACGGCCAGCAGCGCGGCGTTCGTCGGGCCGGCGCTCCCGCAGGCGACCGTCGCGACCGGAACGCCCGACGGCATCTGCACAGTCGCATAGAGCGCATCCAGTCCGTTCAGCGCGCCTCCGGCGACGGGAATGCCAATGACCGGCAAGACCGTCGCCGCCGCAAGGACGCCGCCCAAATGCGCCGCGCCGCCGGCGGCGGCGATGATGACCTTGAGGCCGCGCGCCTCCGCCGTCCGCGAATACTCCAGCGCGACGTCCGGCGTGCGATGCGCGCTGATGACGCGCGTCTCGTACGCGACCCCGAACGACGCCAGGGTGGCGCATGCCTTCTGCACCAGCGGCCAGTCCGAGTCCGAACCCATGACAATGCCAACGACAGGCTGTTCCATCTTCACGACCCTTTCCTTGTCTGCGGACGCGCCTCAGCGCGTCGCCTCTTCAATCCAAATGTTGCGGAACTGAATCGCCCCGCCCTCCGACTGGAGCGCAATGGCGCCGCGCGCGACGGACACGCCGCGCAGCCGGTTAAGCTCGATGCCGTTGACGCGGTTGACGAGCGTGTCGCCCTTCATCTCGACTTCGAGAACGTTCCATTCGCCGAACGGACGCTCGACGTCCGCGCCCTTCCGAGGGGCCCTGGTGATGCCCGAAAGCGGCTGGGCCGGGTCAAAGGGCGACATCGGCTCGAAGCCCGCGAAACGGAAGCCCGCGAGCCCCAGCACGTCGCCCATCGCGCCCCGACAGAGCTGGTTCTCAAGGCAGGTCGGGATGAACGTCCCACGCGCGTCGGAGAGGCGCACGAAGACGCCGGAATTCGGTCGCGCCGTCTCCCGCCACCAGCGGTACTCGACGTGCAGGCGGAAATCGCCGAAATCGCCGCGCTTCGTGCGCAGGTAGCCGAACGGCGTTCCCGTCGTCAGGATCGTCCCGTCCTTGACGAACCACGTCGGCTCGGTCGCCGAGTAGCCGCCCGTGACGTCATGATCCGCGACCGCCGTCCAGCCGGCAAGATCCGTTCCGTTGAAGAGCGCGACCCGCTCGGCGCGCGCGGCGAAAACCGCCGCGCCGCCCACGAGAATCGCGCACCCGAACGCCTTCATGTCCTTGCGCATCTTCGGGCTCCATCCACCTTAGGCGAGATCCTTCATCGTGACGACCTTCGGGTTGACGCCGGGGTTCGTCATCGGCTTCAGCGCCTTCGTGTCGAACGCATAGCCGTCCGGCCCAAGCGGCCAGACGACCGGGGCCGTGTTGAGAACCGTCGCCTTGAAGCCCTGGAGCGTCGCGCCCATGTTGCCGGTGTGCGAGGAGTTGCAGCCCTCGTTCTCGATCACGAACGGATGCGCATAGCCCTTCGCCATCAGGTTTTCGAGGAACTTCGTCCAGTCGCACGAGTCGTTGCCGCCGAAGCCGGGGAGGCGCGGCTCGTAGCTCAGGCGATCCCACTCGCCGCCCGGCAGCGGCACGCCCGCCTTCTGCGCGAGCGCGGCGTTCACGGACTGCTGCGGATAGAGACGGCCCCAGTGGACGGCCTCCGCGTCGTTGACGAAGTTGCGCGTGCCCTTGATGTGGACGCGGCGGAGCTTGCGGAAGTCCATCGCGTTGATGACGTCCGTCGGATCGATGTGCTGCCAGACGTCGTGCGAGGGGTCGTACGTCTCCTGCAGCGCGCTGTCGTCGTCGAGAACCGCGTACATGAGCTTGCGCGCCGCGAGGCAGCCCGGCAGGTTGTTGTAGGCGTCCGGCGCCGTGACGGGCTGCCAGCCCTCCATCGGACAGTTCTCGACGCAGACCGTCACGCCGAGCGACTTCGCGTAGTCGAGAATCGGCTGGAAGACCTTCTTGAACTTCAGGAGGTTCTTCTCGAAGCCGCCATCCTGACGGCCCAGCACGTGATCGTATCCGACGAACGTGCCGCAGACGACGTCGTTCGCGTCGCCGCCGAGCATCGCCGCGATGCGGATGAGCTTGAGGACATGGTTCTGGTTCACGACCTGAAGCTCTGGCTTGCCGCCGATGAGGTTGTCGTATGCGCCGACGGAGATGCGGAGGTTCTCGCGGTTGCAGATGTCAATCACCTGCTGCGCGCGTTCCGGCGTGAAGTGGTCGTAGTCGAGATGCGTCGCGATATGGTCTTGGCGATCCGTGTCGCGGCGGAAGACGCAAAGCTCAAGGCCCTGCGCGCCAACGGCCTTCGCGCGCTTCACGACCGCCTCGAAGTCGGGGTCCTTCGCGAATGCGCTCGTCATGAGCCAGATCGGGTTGTTGTTCGGCTTCGGCTTCGCGGCGTGCGCGAGCGCCTCGCGCGCGGACAGCCCGCCGAAGGCGGCGACGGCCGCCGCGCCCTTGAAAAAGTCCCTTCTCGATGTCTGCATGTCAGTACTCCTTTTGTTCTCCTTGCTACAAACGGCGGCAATTATACCATCCGCACGGCCTCCTGCCAAGGGGCTGACTATTCGCGTCTCCAGCGTTCGGCCATCGCGGGCGTGTAGAGCGGGTTCGCGTACTCCGGGTCGATGCGCGCGCGCGGCAGAACCCGCCGCGTGTCGTCCTCGCCCCAGAGCGCGCACGGCGCGCCGGCGGAGACCGCCGCGAAGAGTTCCCGCGCGAGGGCGAGCGCGCCCGCGTCCGGTTCGTGACCGCCCCACGCCGTCCTCCAGACGAGAAGTCCGCCCGCCTCCCGGTAGCGGCAGGCGAAGGTGCGCGAGAGGCCGAACCGCCCCTCGTCCCCGACGCCGCAGGAGACGAGCGCGGGCGCGTCCGCGCGGAATGCCTCTGGGAAGACGCCGCAACCGTGGACGGCCCATGCCGCGACGGGGAACGGCGGACGCGCCTGGAGGAGGGCCGCGAGCTCCCCGCCCGCCGAGTAGCCGTAGAGAAAGACGGGGTAGGGGCGGAGACCGTGCCGGCGGCGCAAGTCGCCGAGCGCGGACGACAACGCCTCCGCCGCCGCGCGCGAGTCCCGGCCGCCGTCCCCGAACGAGGGCGCGAGGAGGCACCAGCCGCGCGCCAGGGCCCAGTCCGCGAAGCCGAGGTCACGGAGGGCCTGCGCGCCCGTCCAGCCGCGTCCGCCAAGGAGGACGAGGACGCGCGCGTCGGCGCGCACGCCGTCCGGAACGGAGAAGACGACCTCGACGCCTCGGAACGTCCTGGCGGAGACGCGAGGTTCGCGCCGTCCCCCGTCTGCGGCGAGGCCGGGCGTCCCCCAGGCGGCGGCGACCGTCTCCGACGGCAGCTCGACGCGGTCTTCGGGCAGGACGGCGGACGCCGCCGGCGAGTCCGACGGGAAGTAGACGTCGTCCGCGTCGTCGCCGACGAAGGGCGCGGGCGGGGACGGGACGGGCGCGCCGCCGAGGTCCTCCGGGTGCGCCCAGTGGTGGTGTGCGAGGAACTCCCGCGCGAGGCGGGCCGAGGCCTCCGGCACGTCGTGCGGGCGGTTCGGGAACGACCGCCAGACGACGGAGAGCCCGCGCGCGCGGCTGGCGGCGAAAAAGCGGCGGCCGAGCGCGTATCGGGCGACGTCGGCGTCGCCGCAGGTCACGAGGCCCGCGACGCCGCGCATCTTCGGGGACGGCGCGTGGAAGACGCCGCAGGCGTGGCTCGCGTACGCGCGGCAGAGGCCGGGCCGCCAGGCGGGGAAGAGGTTCGCGGCCTGGCTGCCCGCCGAGTAGCCGTAGAAGAGAAGCCCCGACGCCGCGACGCGATACTTCGCGGCGAGGGCGTCCAGCGCGTCGAGGAGCGCGCGCCCCGACCAGGCCTCCGGCTCCCAGTAGGCGTCGTCCCTCAGCGTCGGCGAGACGAGAAAGACGCCGTTCAGGTCGGCCCACGCCGTCCAGCCGGGCTTCCCGGAGACTTCGGGCCGCCCGTCGGCGTTGCGCCCACCGAAGAGGACGAGGACGCGCCACCGCTCGCGGCGGGACGGGTCGTAGCCGCGCGGCACGCGATACCAGACCGGGACGACGGGGTTGTGCGGCGCGCGCGTCGCGACCTCGACGCAGCCGACCTCGGCCTCCGCCGCGCGGGCGGGGACAGGCCCCGCCGCCGGGAGGGCCGCAAGAAGCGCGAGGGCTGTCAGTCTTCCGAACACGTGACGGGGACGCCTTTCGGGACGAGGTGAACCCACTCGCGGCAGTCGCCGAAGAGCAGGACGCGGCCGACGCCGTCGAGGCCGAGGCCCGACGGGTAGCGCGAGACGGGGCGGACGGGGACAAGGACGTCCCGCCCAGCGCGCGCGCAGACCTCCCGGAGTCCCCAGGAGGCGTCGTAGAGCGCGAGCGTCCGAGGCGCAGCGCCAGCGGCGGCGTACCCGTCCTGCACCTGCGGCGCGTTCCCCGGCGGCACGAGCCGCGCCACGAGAACGGGCAGGGCGGCGACGGCGAGCGCGGCAGACGCGCGGCGGATGACGGCGCGCAACGTCCCGGCGGCGCGGAGGCCGGCGACGGACAGGCGGACGCCGAAGGCGGCGAAGAGCGCGAGCGTCGCCCACGAAAGGATCCAGTTCGCCCGGCCGAGGCCGCCCAGCCCGGAGTGGTCGAACAGCACGGGCCAGTCGAAGACCGTCGCGGCCGCCGCCGAGACGAGCAGCCCCGCGAACGCGAGACCGGCGCGCGGACTCCGGCGGACGCCGCACAGGGCGAGGGCGGCGAACGCGAACCACGCCCAGCCGGCAATCCAGCCGAACTCGGCGAGGAGCGTCAGGTGCGCGCTGACGAGCGTGCGAACGTCCGGAATGCCGTCCAGCAGAAACGCCGAGGCGAGTGCGCCGGAATTGCCAAGGCCCACGCCGTCCGGGTTCGCCGCGAAGAGGCGCAGACCCGCAAGCCAGATCCTCGGACGGTTCAGGATGGAGCCGTCGAGCACGAGGCGCGGCCCGACCCGCCACAGGGCGAGCGAGAGAAGCGCGACGAGGCCGAGCGCATTCGTCCAGACGGCGCGCGACGTCGGCGACGGATGCGCCGGAACGCCCGAAGCCCGGGCGCGGCGGCGGAGCGTCCACCACGCCGCGCCCTCCAGCACCGCCACGAGAAGGCCCGTACGCGACTGCGTCAGGAGGACGGCGGCGAACAGGGCGAGCGCGAGGGAACGCCCGACCCACGCGGCCCGCCGCCACCCCCAGCACAGCGGCAGCAGCGCGCACGCGAGCGCCGCCGCGTGGTTCGGGTTGTGGAAGCCGAAGGCAAGACGGGCGGTCATGGTCGTTTCCAAGGCCCTAGCCCATGGCAGGCGTTCTCTTCGACTCCAGGCCCTTCAGCCATGCCTCGACCTGTCGCCGCCCCTCTTCAAGCGTGAGCGCGCCAGACACAATCCGCCGGAAAACCTCCCTCGCCTCGGAAGCACTCTTCACGGGAAACGCGAGGGCCTCCGACTCCCGGAGCAGTGCGCCAAGCTCATCCACGGCTCCGCACATGACAGCCGCCGTGCCGTAGTAATAGAAGCCATAGGCCCGGTTCCGAGAAAAGGTCTTTCGATTCCAAAGCTGCGATTCCTCCAACTCGCCTTTCCCCGCCTTCCGCATGGATGCCCAGGCCTTGCGAAGCGCGGGCAAGGCCTTGTCGTATTCGTGCAGGCGGACATGCTCGACGCCAAGGTTGAACGAGGCGTAGAAAAAGTCCGGACTCCGAACAAGTGCCTCCTCGTAGTCCGAAATGGCATCCCGACTTCTCCCCAACTCAGTCTTCGACAGCCCCCGATAGAAGAAGCCGGCCGCGCGCTCCTCCCTGTTTCCGTCCCGATCACGCGAATGTTCGAGGTAATAGGTCATTGCCGCAATCGATTGCGCGTATGCCCCTCGGCAATACCAGCGGTATCCACGGAACAGCGGCGCCGTCTCGCAACCGCAGAGGACGAGAGAGGCGACAAGAATCACGATTGGCAGAACACTTTTCATTTTCGACATCGGGTTTCGTACAACAAGGCATTGAAAGCATGAAGACACAAATATATCTTGTCTATTCATCAATTGTGCGTGGAAAATTTGGATCTTTAGGCATTTTGTCAGTTCGGCAAATCGGCACTTAGCTCATTGCCCCATTTCCCGTAACGAACGTCTATCGCAAAATAGCGGCATGCCCCCGTGCGCACATCTATGCGAACCTTTATGTCCGACATGGTCTTCTCACGAATTTTGAACCCCTGAAGATCTTCATCCTGAAGGGAGCCGCAGATCTCCAGACAATCGACCTCCTTCCACGGCTCGACCTTTGACATCCGTTTCCGCATGCTAAATTTGATTTTATAGCAACCGTCTTCTTCCCGTCTGTAGAATGCGGAGACCACCGACACATTGCAGTCGCGAACATCAGATTCAAGGTCACGCATATACCGCACAGAAAACAGATACCAGCGAAAACCGTCTTCGCCGACCGTCCACGCGGGGAACGGCCCGAACTCCCTCCTTTGCGATTCAGTCGCCATTCTCTCCAAGAACGGCAACCCTTCGGCCGTCGCAACTGGCTCATCACCAGCCGTTTCAACGCCACCAGAGGCCACGGCAGTCGACAGGAACGCCACTCCCTTGACAAACCTTCCGTTTTCCAGCCGACACGCCCACACGTCCGAGGCCGCGTTCAGCACATCTCCCCGACAATAGGCGAAACGCCTTTTTCGCGAAAAGTCGGACGAATAGTTCGGGGAACCCCAGCAGGGCCACTTCGCCAGGTCTCCGACACTGAGTGTCGGTACGTAGACATTGAACGCTCCCGCCTCACGTTCCGCCCGGGCATAGTAGAGATGCCACGTGTTCCCCTCCGCCTCGTAATGCAAACGCATTCCGCTCTCCAGCCGCATGAATCCAGACGGGAGGGCCATGTCCTCCATCCGCTGCGGGAGAATCCCCCGATCTCGCTGGTATCGCCGAATCAACGCGCCGACGACAAGCAGCCTCCGAAAGCCCCGGAGAAGATGATACGAGGCCCGGTGAATCCGCTTGGGCGGCGGGACAAACAGGCGGTCGGGCAACAGCAGGTCGAGCAGCGCGGCATCGTCCCACGTCGCCGCCTCGTCCACACGCGCCATTTCGTAGGAAGCCCTCTCCAGACAGCGGTACAGCAGAAGCCAGCGGCCATTCTCGCCCTTCGCCCTGTCCGTAAGCGACTCCATGAGGCTGCGCACGTCTGCGGCACGCAGCGGAATCGCGTCACGATCCTTCGCCAGGATCGCCCGGTCCAACGCCTCCAGCCGCCGCTGGAATTCGAGGCGGAATCCATAATGCGCGGCACCGCACGACAGCAGAGCACGTAGCTCCCGCTCCGTGTGTCCAACGGCATTCGTGTCCGCAGGCCATCCGCTTCCGCAGAAATCGAAGTTCGTCTCGCGAACGCACAGCGCGCGCAACTCGTCGAGCGTGACGTCCTGCGCCATCCGAGGCGCGCCCACACACAGGGACAGAAACAAGATTCCAATCACCGCGATTCCTCCCATCGTCTGGCGTACATCCGATCGTCTTCAGTCATTGCAAATCCTTTTCGGAGATTCCGTTGCGCCCGATCTTGGCGCCTGTTCTGACAACGGAACAATCCGTCCGCACCCGGCGGACGGGCTGACATATGTCACTCTGTGAACATCACTTGCCGAAGTCATTCCGTCTGCGGATTCATCCCGAAAAGCGTCAGCATACCCATTCAGCAGCGTGACGACCCCGGTCACGGCATTGGTCACCCCCGATATGTCCCTTCCATCGTTCTCCAGAAACAGGCACTCGTCGGGTCGTATGCCAGGCGCCCTGTCCGGTACGGCTTCTGGGTACGCTGCGCTTGCCTCATCCGTGCTGATGGCAACCGCAACGACACCGGCTTTCGGGCCTTCCAGCGCGAACCACGCGCGGACGCCGTCCGATGTCTCCCAAACGCCACGCACGACGCCCGTCTCCCATCCCCCTGACCGTCCAAGCAACTTGCAGGAACTTTTCCGCTCCGTCCCGCGAAACGGGAAAAGCCGCTCACACATTTCGGAAGCGCATCCGAGCGCGCGCAAGGGCGACCAGTTTCCCGACGAGTCGACGCCCTGCTCGCCCCAATAGACGACCTGCGCCAACACCCACAGACCGTCGGAATCCCGATACACGGCATGGGACAGTCCGCCCGTCTTCGCGTGCCGCGTCACGAGGACGATTCGCCTTGCCCGCTCCGCATTCGGCGCAACAGGATCCGGCATCCAGAGCGTGACTGGCACGACCCCGTCCAGAACCCGCAAGTCATCGCCCGCCGCGAAGGCCCCCAGGTTCGGCACTTCGACTCGAGGGACGTCGCCACACGGCAGGACGCGATACCACGACACCCCCTTGCGCCTATACACGCACACGCCCTGCAAAGAGTTCCTTCCACACGAAATCTCAACTTCCGTTCGGCCGTCTCCGCGCTCGGCGACGGACATCTTCACGTCGTCAACGCTCCTCGATGAAAGCGGCTCCCGACACAAAAAGTTTCGGAATCCCCAGCCACTCGAACGCGCAGGCTCCCCGATTCCCGTCCGCGTGAACTCCCATTCGCAGACCCCGCCCGCCGCCGTGCATCGGATGTCCAGCGGAAGCGTCAGCCGCCCCTTGGAACCCAGTCCGCACACGACGCTGATAGACCCAAACCTGCAAAGAGCCTCCCGCGTAGGCAGCAAAAGGACGCCCCCCACGTCGGACGACATCATGAAACCGGGTGGCGCGCCCACCACCCGCAGTGGGTGAATGGCGGACGCCACAAAGAAGACGCAAACCGAAGTCAACGCCGCTCTAAACATTCCGCACAACACACCTATTCCTCTCTCCTATGCCAAAACTCAATCTTCCAAGCGTCCGTCCAGCGTTCCACATATCGCACCATAAGATCAACTTTTTGGGTATTCCCAGTCAGCTGTTCTCCCAGCCAGGAGACAAACCCTGCCAATGTCATTCCGCTTGCAATCGCACTCGGAATTCCAAGACCAGGGAAAAGTATGCTTGCTATCTCAACTGCGCCGCCAACACCTGTTGAGATGTTTCCGAGAGCATCCAAGAAACTGCTCGTTGAAAACGTCACGAGACTTGTAACTGACACGAATTCATGTCGCTGGTAGTATTTTTCCTGATATTCATACCCATCCCGTCTCCAAATACTCGACGAACTCACATAATCCCAGTCCCAACTGTACACATACTGCTTCGTCTGATGGGTCACCGTCAATCCATCCAACCCCTCAATGGAGCGAATCACATCTTCATATCGAGTCATGGGGCGGGGTGGACTCAGACTCTCGTACGCAGTCCCTGGGCGTGTCTCAAATGCACAATCCCGGTACTCATGCCATAAGTCTTCCATGCTTCCACACCTTCCTCCAAGAAAATCAAAGCTCCCCTGAACACGGCTCCCGCAATACGCCAGCGCATTCCACCCGTCGGGGTAGCCGAGGGGGTCGGCTGTCTGCCACTTCGCGAGACCGGGGCGGTAGTTGCGCATCAGGAACACGCGACCGAGGCCCGACACGTCGGGCTTCGCCCGTGAAGAACGGGGACGGGACGGCGGACGCCCCGCCCGCCGCGCCGGGCAGG
>CAZWQY010000003.1:0-120479 GCA_964636295.1 uncultured Lentisphaeraceae bacterium
GCGGCGAGCCACGCGAGCGTCGATGCGCCCGCGAGCAGGAGAAGAAGCGATGTCCCGGCTTCCATCAGCACGGCCTCACCCCGAACAAGTCAAGTCTTTCAACTTCCGCCTGCATGGTCTGCGCCGATGTACTCGCAAGGAGCCTTCGCCGCACAGAGTCCACACAGGAACTGGATGCCATACCAGACATGGCTCATGACAATGCCAAGGGCCGTCAGCAGGTCATCCACGGGATGAAGGCTGAACGACGCGGCCGCCACGAGCACAAGATAAAATGCCAGCGGCACACCGAAGACGGCGACAAGTGCCACCGGCACACAGCCGAACGCAGCCAGTCCGGCAAACAACGCCAGTCCGACCAGATACCCGTCAAAAAGCGTCGGAATAAAATACGACAGCCGCCGCGAGTTGGACGGGAATCGCTTGCAGAAGTAGCCGCGATGAAACCCGTAGCGGCCCAACTGGCGCAGGTGCGGACGAAAGAGCGGTCGCCGATGGTGATAGACGATGACCCATGGATCGTAGACAATCCGCTTCCAGCTCCTGTCAACAATGTCCTTGCAGAGCAACGTGTCCTCGCCCGGCCAAAAGTCCGTCCGATAGCCGCCGATTCGGTCGAGGACATCCTTGCGCACGAGAAGGTTGCAGCTCGGATAGTCATCGACGTCCTTTCGGACGCCGCCCGCGCGATAACGATAGCTGTAGGTTCCTGAGACGAGAAGGCTTTCGTAGACGCGGCCGCCCAGACGGGCCAGACGCGCGTCGCCCGGCGGCGTTACGCCCGGACCGCCGACCGCGCCAATGCCCGGATCGCCAAAATACTTGACGGCATACTCAAGCCAATGCGCCTCCGGATACGCATCGTCGTCGATGAACGCGACAATCTCGCCCTTCGCCGCGCGAATGCCAAGGTTGCGCTTCTCGGCAGGGCGCACCTTTCCCGTCGGAAGAAAGCGGACGCGCCCCACATCCGCCGTCCGCTCGCCCTCCGCCTCATCCGGCAGGACAATCGCCTCCCAGTTCGCGTACGACTGCCCCCGAATGGCCGCCAGGCACTCGTCCAGCATCCAGCTCGTCTTCGGACAGGCAATCACGATCGAGACGAGCGGCGCACCGTCAAGTTTCGGCGGGACAAGGCACTTCGAATAGTAGTCGAGAATCCGCCGCCGATAGAAGACGGCCAGCGTGTCCAGCATCATCCGCCGAACGGTCTCCGCCCGAAGCGCGCCGAACTTGTCGCCGAAGCGAATGACGACCGGCGCCTCGACGATCTTCGCGCCCCGCTGCGCGGCAATGGTCAAAAGTTCAAGGTCAAAGGCATAGGTCTTGACGAGCATCCGGTCAAGCGCCTCTCCGAGGACTTCGCGCTTGAAGAGCTTCATGCCCGTCTGCGTGTCGGTGATTCGAAGACCAAACGCCACGCGCACAAACGCAAAGTAGCAGACGCTCGCGAGCCGCCTGTGCCACGGGTATTGCACGACGGACTTCGGATGTCTCTTGGAGCCGACGACGATGTCGGCCGAACGAACGACAAGCTGCTCAAAAAAGTGGGGCGTCTGCTGCGGCTGGATGTCCAGGTCGCCGTCAAGCAAAAGCACGTAACGCCCGCTCGACGCCTCGAAGCCCGCGCGGAGGGCCGCGCCCTTGCCGCCGTTGCGCGGACAGACGACGCTCTTCAGCGTGACGTGCGAAAAGCCGTCCAGCCGGATGCCGCGCAAGATTTCCGCCGTGCCGTCGCCGCTTCCGTCATCAACGGGAACCAGCTCCGTCTCGACGCCATGCCGCTCGAAAAGCGCGGCGACGGCGCGCAAGTTCCCCTCCGCCTCGGACGCGAGACGGTAAAGGGGCATGACTACGGAGAGACGGCCGTTTCCGACCGTCTCCCGCGTAAGTTTCCATTTTTCTCCGAGTTCGGTCACGCCTCCGGCGCTTCCTCGTCGAGAATGGTGATCTTGAACTTGACGGTGACGCCACGTCCGAGATCGATCGTCGGCTCGTAGACGCCGACTTCCTTGAGCGCGTCTTCGAGTTCGAGCTGATGACGCTCGACCTTGACGCCACGGTTCGCCTCGATCGCCGCCAGGATGTCCGTGACGCTGACCGCGCCATAGAGCCGCTTGCCGTCCGTCGTGTGGGCGGAAACGGTGATCTCGAGTTTCTCGAGCTTCTTGGCGATCTCAAGCGCGGCCTTCTTCTCCTCGGCGGCGCGCGCGGCGCGCTCGGCCTCGAGCTTCTTCAGGCGACGCTTCGCGGCTTCCGTCGCGATGGCGGCGAGACCCTTCGTGAAGAGGTAGTTGCGGGCATAGCCAGGGGCGACCTTGACGATCTCGCCGGCCTTGCCGAGCTTCTTCACGTTGTCCATGAGCATGACTTCGATGTGCTGTGCCATATCGATGCTCCTCCCGTTAGGCCATGAGGCCCATGTTGCGGGCGCGCTTGACGCCCTGACGAATCTGGCGCTGCTGCTGCGAGGTCACGCCGGTGATGCGCGCCGGCAGGATCTTGCCGTAGTCGGTGATGTAGTACTTCAGCGTCTCGATGTCGTTGACATCGATCGCGTCGCCCTTGCGGAGCGGCGGACGCTTCCTCGCGGCGAACTCCTCGCCGGCCGAGCTGTTGGATTTCTTGAAAGCCATTTTGTTTTTCCTTAAAGTTGACTATTCGATCTCCGGGCCTTTCGACCCTTCGACCAGTTTAAAACGGTATGTCGGCGGAATCGCTCTCGGCCGTTTCGGGCGCGGTCTGCTCCACGACGGGCTTCGGGCCGCCCGCAAGGCGGTCGCCCTTCGGCAGGAACTTGATCGTGCTCGCGCGAACCTTGAGCTTCTGGTGCTTGACGCCGTCCTTCTCCCAGGTGTCCATCTGAAGACGCCCATCGACGAGAATGGAACTTCCCTTCGAGAGGTACTGCCCGCAAAGCTCGGCCAGCTTGTCCCAGGCGTCGACGTCGACGAACACGGGAAAGTCCTGTACGTTGCCGTTGCGGTCCTTCCGGCGCTCGTTGACGGCGAGACCCAGCCGCGCGACCTTCATGCCGCTCGACCCGGTCACGCGCACGTCAGGGTCGCGCGTGAGGTTGCCCATCAGGATCACTTTGTTGAAAGACGCCATTGCGGCACCCCTTTCCGACTCAGGCCTCGACCTTGGCCGCGAGGGCCGCAGCAGCCGCCGCGTCCTTCTTCGCCTGGATCTCGGCGCGCTCGGCGCGCTCCTGCGCAATCTTCGCCTCGCGACGGTCATCGACCGCGAGAATCTGGACGCGGAAGACGTCCTCGACGAGGTGATAGCGGTTGACAAGCTCGTCGACCTTGGCCGGGTCGAGCTCGAGGCGAACCTTCACGTAGGTGCCGCGATCGCGCTTCTTCATGGGACGCGAGAACGTGCGCCCGCCGAGGACGACCTTCTCGAGGACGTTGCCGCCCACGCGCGTCACTTCCGCCAGAGCCTTCTCGAGCGGGGCTTCGACCGCATCGTCCTTGGCGACGCCGACGAAGATGTAGAGAGCATCGTACTTCTTCATTACTTCTTCTCCTCCTTCTTGGCAGCCGCGCCGGCTTCCTCTTCCTTGCCCTTCTTGATGACCTCAGGGGTCTTGGCCGCGTCACCCGCCGCGCCCGCCGCCGGCGCATCGTCCGGAGCCTTGACGACCGCGAGAGCCAGCTCGCCGCGCGTCACGACCGTGTACTTGTCGCCGAGGTTGAGGTCGCGCACGAACAGCGTCTGATCCAAGTCGAGCGCCGACACGTCGATGTCGAACTTCTCCGGAATGTCCGCCGGGAGGACGTCAATGTCAATCGCGCGGAGCACCTGCTCAAGAACGCCGCCGCCGATCTTCACGCCCTTCGCCTCGCCGACGAGATAGAGCGGAACCGTGATGCGAACCTTCTCGGACAGCGACACCTCGCTGAAGTCCACGTGAATGGGCGTGCCCTTGAGGACGTCGTTCTGCATCTCGCGCAGAAGCGCCGGAACCTCGCGGCCTTCCATGTCAAGCGTGACGAGAACCTGCTTGCCCGTCCGCCCACGCATCGCCATCATGAAGTCGTGCTCCGGAAGCTTCACGAGCTCCGTGCCGCCCTTCTTCATCTTCATCACCGAACCGGGAATCATCCCCGTGCGGCGCAAACGACGGACAGCCGCCGTACCCTGTTCGGTACGCGCTTCCGCCTTGATCCGAATCTGATCCATTTTTGCCTTTTCTGGTAATTCCCCGCAATACTCTCGCGCACGCGCGCTACACTCTCACGGTCAAAACGGGCCGTAGTATATCAAAATCGCACAAGAACGGTCAATCCCACGACCTCCTCCAGGAACGAATGAAAACGTCCGTCTCTTGTGCTATAATACGCACCGCCATGAACGAACAGACGATTCCGGCCGTTCTTCCGCTGCCGACCATCCGCCGCTACCCGATCTACTTGCGCTGCATCCGCGAACTGATCGCCGCCGGCGAACTGCACATTTCCAGCGCCATCGTCGCGGAACGGCTCGGCCTCGACCCCGTTCTCGCGCGCAAGGATCTCGCCATGGCCGGCGTTCCCGGCAAGCCCCGGCGCGGCTACCCGGCCCTGGAGCTCCAGGACGCCATCAACCGCGCCCTCGGCTGGGACAGCACGACGGACGCCGTTCTCGTGGGCGTCGGCTCGCTCGGCAAAGCCCTTTTGGGCTATTGCGGCTTCGAGGAGCAGAACCTGTCGATCGCCGCCGCGTTCGACGCCGACCAGGGGCTGATGGGGCGAACCTTCCACGGCGTCAAAGTCCGCCCGATGGAAGACCTGCCGCGCGTCGTCCGCCGCTTCGAAATCAAGCTCGGCATCCTGACCGTCCCGAACGCCGCCGCGCAGGAATGCGCCGACCGGCTCGTCGCCGCCGGCATCCAAGGCATCTGGAACTTCACGTCCGTCCAGCTGGACGTGCCGCCCGAAGTCGTCGTCCAGAACGTCGATCTCGCCCAGTCCCTCGCCGTCCTTTCCCACACCATCGCGATGCGCGCCTAGGGCCGCCGCGCGCCACCGCCGTCAATTGGGCGAGACGGCGAGCAACGTGCGCGCACGCGACAGCTCGGCTTCCGTCGGCGGCCGCGCATCCGCCAGCGTGTAGTCGAGTCCCAACGTCTGCCACTTGTGGACGCCGAGCGCGTGATAGGGCAAGACGTCCACGCGCCGCACGTTGCCGAGCGCACGGATGAACGCGCCCGTCTGACGCAAGTCCTCCGCCCCGTCCGTCAGCCCCGGCACGAGCACGCGGCGAATCCAGACGGGCTTTCCGATCTCGGCCAGATAGCACGCGCAGTCGAGGACGGGCGCATTGTCCGCCCCCGTGAGCGCGCGATGCGCCGCCGCGTCGAAGAGCTTGATGTCGAGCAGCACCGTGTCCGTCGCGGCGAAAAGCCGACGATGCGCCGGATTGGCGCGGTCAAAGCACCCCGCCGCCGTGTCGAGGCACGTCGTCGCCCCCGCCGCGTGCGCCTTCTCGAAAAGTTCCGCAACGGCCTCGGCCTGCAGCAGCGGCTCACCGCCGGATGCGGTCAGCCCCCCTTCCGTACCCCAATACGGGCGATACCGAAGCGCGCGCACCAGCACCTCGTCCGGCGTCGCCTCGTGCGCGGGCGGCCGGGCCCACGTGTCGGGGTTGTGGCAGTAGCGACAGCGAAACGGACAGCCGCTCAAGAAAACGATGAAGCGGACGCCCGGCCCGTCCGCCGCGCCAAAAGTCTCGTATGAATGGATTCGCATCACAGTTCCGTATCCTGCTCGTTCAAGGCCGAGCATTATACCAAATCCGACGCGCGCCTCCGCTCACCGCGCCGGCCAGCGCGCCGTGACGAAGCCCCCGCCGCACGTGCCCGCGACAATCCGCTCGGAATCGAACGGGTCGAACGCGACGCAGGTGAGCCGCCGCACGTGAAGCCCCTCGTTCGCGGCCGTCCACGTCGCACCGTCGTCCGCGCTCACGAAAACGCCGTGGCCGCCCGCAAAGTCGTGGTAGGGATTGTCCATCGTCGTGAGGACGAGGCGCGTCGGATCGCGCGGATCGGCCGCGACCGCACAGGCCAGCGGCTCGTCCGACAGCTGCGTCCACGCACCCGTCGCCGGATCATGCCGCCACAGCCCGCGCTGCGCACGGTCACCGACGCGGCCACAGCAGACGAGGACGCGCCCGCGCGCGTCGCACGCGATTCCGCCTTCGCAGTCCGTCACGAAGCCCAGCGGCGCAAACGTCTTCCAGTCCACCGTCGCGAAGATTCCCTTCCGGTTGCGCACGTAGAACCGCCCGGGTCGCGTCGGATCGGTGACGAACGCGCCCGCCAGTCCCGCCGCCGCCTCGTGCCGCCACGTCTCGCCGCCATCCGCCGTGCGGTAAATCCCGTCACCGAAGACGACAACCGCACGCGCGCCGTCGTCCGGATCGGCCCAGACGGCGCCGTAGCTGCCGTCGGCGAACGCTGGCAGCCCCGCCGCCGCGCCAAACCGCGCGCGCCAGGTCGCGCCGCCGTCGCGGCTGACGAGAACGCCGCAGTTCGCGCCGCGCTGGCCCGACGTGACGTAGATTGTGCCGTCCTTCGCGAACGCCGCGCCGACCCCGCCGTTCCAGGGCGCGACGTCGCCACGGGCATACCGCCACGTCTTCAGCCCGTCGTCGGAAATCCACGCGCGCGCGGCATCCATCGCCTGGACAATCGCCTGTCCCTTGCGAAAGGAATTGAAGACGACGTTTTGCGAGCACCAGCCGTTCCAGCCGCGCCCGCGCCAGTTGTCGGGCTGTCCCTCCGAATCGGGCTGGTACGCCGTCATGTCCGTCCATGTCGCACCGCCGTCCGTCGTCCGAATGACATACTCGGAGTTCCAGGCGTAGGCGACGTCCGGTTCCGTCGGCGACGCGGCAAGGCGACAACTCGGCCCGGCGAAGCAGGCCGTGCGAAGCGTCCAGCGCGCACAGGCGCGCCGCCAGGAGGCACCGCCGTCGGCGCTCGTCCAGACGGACGCCGCGCGCCACCCCAAGTCGCTCACGTAAAGCCGATTGGGCGCGACGGGCGAAACCTCGATCGCGCCAAAGCGCGTGACGCGATTCGGATGTGAGTCGGACAACTTGTCAATGCCCGTATCCGAGGGGCGGAACGTGCGCCCCCGGTCATCGCTGCGCCAGATGCCGCCGGGCGCACGCACGCCGTCCACCCCCGGCTCGCCCGGCGCGACGACGGCCCAGACGACGTTCGGATCGGACGGATGGGTCGTGACGTCCGTCAGCGGGCCGGGGAGTCCGCCGACCTTGCGCCGCCGCCACGTCTGGCCGCCGTCGAGGGACGAGAGCCAGCCGATGCTGTCCGCAAAGAGATGCACCCACGGTGTCCGCTCCGCGCCCCACCAGGCCTTGACGATGTTCGCACCCGTGACGGCGTTCGTCGTGAAGCCCGCCGCCGTCACCGTGCCGAGCCGCCGCCAGTCGTCGCCGCCGTTCTCGCTCAGCCACACCGCGCCCATCGTCGCGCAGCGTCCCCAGCGGCGCGAACTGCCGCCGAAGGCCAGCAGACGCGCGGGATGCGACGGATCGACGAGCACCTTCTCGATCATCGCCGTATACTTCCAGGCACACGGTTCGGGCATCCCCCGTCGACGGCCCTGCCACGTGCGGCCGCCGTCACGGCTCACGAACGGGCCCATGCACGAGCCAATCCAAAGTTCGTCCGCCCGCGTCGGGTGAAAGGTCGGCGTCGCCATCTCGTAGGAGGGCAACCCAAGCCCCGGCGTCCAGCTCTCGCCGCCGTCGAACGAGACGGCCGTGCCCAACATGTCGCCGCCGGAGACGACATGGCGCGGATCATGCGGCGAGACGGCAACCGAGACAAGCGCCCCGCCGCCCCCCGGCTCGTACAGGGGCTGCCAGCGGAGCGGAGAAGCCGGCGCGCCCCCAGACGCGCCTGCCGCACACGTCGCCCACACGACAAGGACGGCGAGAGATGAAAAACGTGTGCGCCTGCCCATAAGTCCTCGCCGCTACCGAATGATGAGCAGACAGCCGACCGAATAGTCAAAGCCCGGATTCTGCATCAGCCAGGCGACGCGGCGACCGTCCTGCGTTTCGTAGACGCCAACGACATGATGGCCGGTTCGGCGACGGACGGCTTGCGCGGCCGCTCGCTCGGCACTGGCAATCGGACGGCAGACGACCTGCCATGACGGCTTCATCATCGGCGCATAGATCTTGACGGGCTTCGTGCCGTCGGCGGCAACCGAACGCTGGGCGAGAATGCAGTCCAGCGTCTCGACGGACGGCGCCGACCCCGCGAACCAGACTTCCTCCAGCGGAAGCGGCGTGTTCGCCGCCGCCAAAAACGTGTCCGGCTGAGCCGTGAACGCGGCGCTCGTGCCGAAGTCAAGCCGCTTCAAAGTCGCCGTGTTCCCGGCAAAGATCAGACTGCCGAGCGCCTTCAACGTGCCGTTCGTGCCCAGCGCGGCAGCCGAAAGGTTTTTCCAGCCCGCGAATGCGGAATTGCTCGCCATATTGAGATTCGGGAGAGAGAGCGTTCCCTGCGGACCCGGCCCCTGGATGGCAAAGCCTTCATTGTAGACGTTTGTCAACCCCGACAAATTCCATGTCGTCAGATCCGTCTCGCTGAACGTCGCATTGGAGAAATCTTTCCCTGTTTTCCCAATCGCACCCAACTGCGGCACATCAAAGACTAGGTTCGCCACGCTATTGCCGAACATAAAGCCGTACTCGCCAAACTTCGTCAGGTTCGGACATTGGATGTTCACGCGCGAAAGAGACTTCGCGCCGTTAAATGCCTGTCCGCCCAAAGTGACGAGCGTCGTCGGCGCATCAAACGAAGCGATAGAGAAGCCATTAAACGCCCCATAGACGATTTCCACAATCGTCCAGCGCGCCGCATCCGAACCAACCGCCCCTTTTGTGTAGACATGTCCCATCAGGTTCAGCTCACCTGTCCGCGCCTTCTCGACCGCATTTGTCGTCTGCTCGATCTTCAATTGACGCGCGTTGGCATCCGTCGGCGTAGCGTTCAGCGTCCAAACATCGTCCGACAGCGTCTTCGACTCCGCATCGTATTCCCACGCGCGCGAGAAGACGGCCGTGAACGTGGACGGCCCGCGTCCGACCGTGAACGTGAACGAGGCATCTGTCGGCGTCGTGCCATCGGGCAACGTGCCTTCCCACGAGACGCGCGTCGTCGGCTGGGCGGGCGTCGCCGTCACGGTCACTTCCGTTCCGCGCGCCAGTTCCGTTCCCGACGCAACCGCCACGCCGTTGGTCGTCATCGTCACCGTGCCCGCCGACGGGTCAGCGAGGCGCGGCGTCGCCGTCACGGTCTCGAAGACCGTCCGATTGACCAGCCAAGCCACGCGCACGCCATCCGCCCGCACATAGACGCCCGCGACGTTCTTGCCCGTCGCCCGCGCGGCGGCCGCCTCCGTCTCGTCCGCAAACGGACGGCAGAGCGTCCGCCATGTCGCCTCATCTTCGAGCGGCGCAAAAATCGTGAGGGACTTCGTGCCGTCGTCGCCCGGCGTCCGAAGCACGAGAATGCGGTCCAGCGTCTCGACGGACGGCGCCGGCCCCGCAAACCAGACCTCTTCCAACGGAAGCGGCATGCCGTCCGGCCAGGCCGCGACCTTGCCCGGTAGCTCCGCATAAAAGGCCTGCGGATCGACGGAGAAGTCTCCGCTCTTGCCAAAGTCGATTTTCGTGGGTCCGGCAGCCAGGCCATTCTTGGCATCGGGATTCCAGAACAGCGTCTTGCCGAGGGACTTCAGCGTTCCCTTCGTGCCGAACGCCACAGACGACACGCGCGTCCAACCATCAAACGCGCCGTCACAAACCGTCTCCACATTCGGGAGGACGAGATTACCCGTCGGCCCGCCCGAACGGCTCTTATTGCCGCCTGCCCGCAAGGCCATAAACCCAACGACCTTCACGCGCGTCAAGTCCCAGGTCGAGAGATCCGTCTCCGTAAAGGTCGATGCATTAAAATTCCCGGCCTGCTGCTCGTTATTGCCGATCTTCTCCACATTCGGCAGATTGAGGACAAGGCGCGTGATGTCCGAATGGGCAAAGTCATTTCCCCAAATGCAGAATGTCCCTGTCAAGTCCGAACAATTGAAGACGACGTTCGTCAGTCCTTTCGTGGTGTAAAAGGTCTGCATCCCGTACTTCGTGAGCGTCGTTGGCGCAATGAATGCGGTCACAATTCCGCTGGAGATGCTGTCAAACGCATTGTCCATCACCTCGGTGATTGCCCAGCGCTCCGACTCGACGCCTTTCTGCCCCTTGGTGTAAATCGCGCCGGTAAGATCCAGACGACCTCCGCGCGAGGTGTCAATCGCGGCGGGAAACGCCCAAGGTGCGTTCGTCCGACCGTCCGTCCGTTCAGCCTCGCCAACTCCCAGTCGAAGACAATTATTCCCGCTTGTGCTTGTCGCCATCAGCGTCCATGTGCCATCCGAAAGCGTCTGCGCCGCCGGATCGTATTCCCAAACGGACTCAGCCGCAGACCCGACAAAGGCCATCGCCACAAGGGCAAGGCCTGGAATCATTTTTTTTTTTCTTCATTTTCGCCACGATTTGCCAATGACACACAAAAAAAAAAAAAAAAAAAGAACTTCAACAGTTGATGAGCAACCGTTGAAGCCCTTTCACTCGTTTCAGAACGACTTAGGCGTTCTTCGCGATCTCGACAATCGCCTTGAAGCCCGCTGGATCGTGAATCGCGATCTCCGAGAGCATCTTGCGGTTCAGCGTCACGCCGGCCTTGATGAGGCCCGCCATGAACTTCGAGTAGCTGATGCCTTCCTGACGCGCCGCCGCGTTGACACGGCCAATCCAAAGCTGACGGAAGTCGCGCTTTTTGAGCTTGCGGTGCTCAGTCGAGAGGCGCATCGCGCGATCGACCGCCTCGGTCGCCGTGCGGAAGAGTTTGGAACGGGCGCCATAGAAGCCTTTCGCCAGCGCAAGGCGGCGGCGGCGGCGTTCGCGGGAAGCAGGAGCATTCGTAACACGCATGGTAATTTACCTCTTTCGATTAGCGACCCTGGAGCGCGCGCGCGTAGGTCTTGGTGACTTTGAGGGACTCGACGGCAGTACGGCCGCAGAGGTTGTTCTTGCGGTTGCGCTTCTTCCCGTTGTTGAGGTGGGCGTGACCGCCCTGCGAACGAAGAACCTTACCGGTCTTCGAGAGCTTCATGCGCTTGACGGCGCACTTCTTTGTCTTCATCTTCGGCATTTTCGTTTTCCTTTCTTTCCTTACCGTTCGGGCAGCTGAAGGAAGCCCGATCCAGACGGATTTCTGCGTATGATATCATATTCGCGCCGACACCGTCAAGCGCGCCCACGCCCGCTCACTTCCCGATGCGGGCGTGGTAGTCCTGAAGCGAGCGCACCTCGCCCTGGCCGTTCATCGCCGCCGCGATGCCTTCCGCCGCCGCACAGGCCGCCGCGACCGTCGTCAGGTACGGCACCTTGTACTTGATCGCGTTCTGGCGGATCCGGCTGTCGTCGGCCCGCGAGTCCCGTCGCCCGGACGGCGTGTTGACGATGAGCGAGACTTCGCGGTTCTTGATGACGTCCAGGCAGTCCGGCCGCCCTTCGCCGATCTTCGCGACGACATACGCCGCGACGCCCTGTTCGCGCAGCCACGCCGCCGTGCCTTCGGTCGCGAAGACCGTGAACCCGAGGTTCGCGAGCTTCTTCGTCGCCTCGGCCGCGTCGGCCGTCTTCTCGGACAGCGAGACGAGCACCTTGCCGGGCTTCGTCGGGAGCGGCGCGCCCGCCGCCTCCTGCGACTTGAAGTAGGCCAGGCCAAACGTGTCCGCCAGCCCCAGCACCTCGCCCGTCGAGCGCATCTCCGGCCCAAGGACGGGATCGACCTCCGGGAACTTGTCGAACGGCAGCACGGCTTCCTTCACGCCAAAGTAGGGAACGACGTGCTTCTCCTGCTCAAGGCCCAGGCCCTTCACCGTCTCGCCGAGCATGAGCCGCGTCGCGATGCCGGCCATCTGCGTGCCCGCGACCTTCGAGACGAGCGGCACCGTGCGCGACGCGCGCGGGTTCGCCTCGATGACGTAGACCTTGCCCTCCGGCTCGGCCTCCGTGAACTCGATCGCGAACTGCATGTTCATGAGGCCGACGACCTTGAGCTCCTTCGCGATGCGGCGCGTGTAGTCAAGAATCGTCGCCTGGTTGCGCGCCGAAATGCCCGCCGGCGGCAGGACGCACGCCGAGTCGCCCGAATGGATGCCAGCCAGCTCGACGTGCTGCATGATCGCGGGGATGAAGATGTCCGACCCGTCCGACAGCGCGTCCGCCTCGCATTCCAGCGCGTGGCAGAGGAAGCGGTCGAGGTAGAGCGGACGGTCGGGCGTGACGCCCACGGCCTTCGCGACGTACTCGCGCAGCAGCTGCTCGTCGTAGATGACCTCCATGCCGCGCCCGCCCAAGACGAACGAGGGACGGATGATGAGCGGGTAGCCGAGCTTTTCCGCGCACGCGAGCGCGCCGTCGATGTCGCTGGCCATCATCGACTCGGGCATCGGCACGCCGAGGCGATCCATGATGGAGTGGAAGAGGTCGCGGTCTTCCGCGTCGTCAATCGAATCGACGGACGTGCCGAGAATCCGGCAGCCGGCCTCCTGGAGGCCGCGCGCAATGTTGAGCGGCGTCTGCCCGCCGAACTGGACGATGACGCCCATCGGCTTCTCGGCCTCGTAGATCTGCAGGACGTCCTCGACCGTGACCGGCTCGAAATAAAGCTTGTCGGACGTGTCGTAGTCGGTCGAGACCGTCTCGGGGTTGCAGTTGACGATAATCGTCTCGTAGCCGAGCTTCTTCATCGCCATCGCCGCATGGCAGCAGCAGTAGTCGAACTCGATGCCCTGGCCGATGCGGTTCGGCCCGCCGCCGAGAATCAAGACCTTCTTCGGGTTCGACGAGACCGGCGCCTCGCCGAACGCGGCCGCAACGCCCGGCTTCGGGTCGTTGTAGGACGAATAGTAGTAGGCCTGGCCCTCGACGCCCGAGACGGGCACGGCGAACCACCGCTCGACGCAGCCAAGGCGCGTGCGCTGGTCGCGGACGGACTTCTCGGTCACGCCGAGAAGCTGCGCAAGGTACTTGTCGGAGAAGCCGTCCTTCTTCGCCTGCACGAGCAGGTCATCCGGCAGAAGGCCGCCCTTGTGGCGCAGAATCGCCTCCTCCTCCTCGACGAGCTCGCGCATCTCGCGGACGAAATGCGCCTTCACGCCCGTGCGGGCGAAGATCTGGTCGTCGGTCGCGCCCTTGCGCAGGGCCTCGTACATCTGGAAGTGCCGCTCGGAGTTCGGCACGGACAGCAGCTTCAGCAGCTCGTCGAGCGACTTCTCGTGGAAGTCCTTCGCGAAGCCAAGGCCCGCGCGGCCGCGCTCCAGCGCGCGAATCGCCTTCTGGAACGTCTCCTTGTACGTCTTGCCGATGGACATCACCTCGCCGACGGCCTTCATCTGCGTGCCCAGCCGGTCTTCGACGGCGCGGAACTTCTCGAACGCCCAGCGCGCGAACTTGAGGACGACGTAGTCGCCGTCCGGCGTGTACTTTTCAAGGCTGCCGTCGCGCCAGTAGGGCATCTCGTCCAGCGTCATCCCGGCCGCGAGCTTCGCCGAGACGAGCGCGATCGGGAAGCCCGTCGCCTTCGAGGCCAGGGCCGACGAGCGCGACGTGCGCGGATTGATCTCGATGATGACCACGCGCCCCGTCTTCGGGTCGTGCGCCCACTGCACGTTGCAGCCGCCGATGACGCCGATCGCCTCGACGATGCGGAAGGCATCCCGCCGCAGCTTCTCCTCCAGCTCCTTCGAGATCGTCAGGAACGGCGCGGCGCAGAAGCTGTCGCCCGTGTGGACACCCACCGCGTCGATGTTTTCGATGAAGCAGACGGCGATCATCTGGTTCTTCGCGTCGCGGACGACCTCGACCTCCAGCTCCTCCCAGTTGAGAATCGACTCCTCGATGAGGCACTGGTGCGTGAGCGAGGCATCAAGGCCGCGCGCGCAGATCGCGCGCAACTCCTCGACGTTGTAGCAGAAGCCGCCGCCCGAACCGCCCATCGTGTAGGCGGGACGCACGACGACCGGATAGCCGATCTCGCGCTCGACCAGCTCGACGGCCGCCTCGACGGAGTGGACGATGCCGGACTTCGGCGTCTCGATGCCGAGCTTCGCCATCGTCGCCTTGAAGATCTCGCGGTCTTCGCCGCGCTCGATCGCGTCGAGGTTGACGCCGATCACCTTCACGCCGTACTTGTCAAGCACGCCCTTCTTCGCAAGGGCCATCGAGAGGTTGAGGCCCGTCTGCCCGCCGAGGTTCGGCAGAATCGCGTCCGGCCGCTCCTTCGCGATGATCTGCTCGAGGCGCGCCTCGTTGAGCGGCTCGATGTACGTTGCGTCGGCCATCACGGGGTCGGTCATGATCGTCGCGGGATTCGAGTTCACCAGGACGACCTTGTAGCCGCAGGCCCGCAGCGCCTTGCACGCCTGAGTGCCGGAATAGTCGAACTCGCAGGCCTGCCCGATGACAATGGGACCCGAGCCGATGATGAGAACCTTGTCGATGTCGTCACGCTTCATGTCAAAAAAAATCCTTCCTGGCGACTGTTCGCCGCCAGGAGGATAGTATACCAAAAACCTCGGCCTGAGGTCTATTGCCGTTTGTGGCGTCAGACGACGATGTCCCAGCCCCGGTAGTCCGAACGCGCGAGCGAAATGCCCTTTTCGTTCGCCCCGGCGATCTCCATCTTGACGGGATCCCAGTCGAAGCCCGTGTCGTACTGGTACGACATGTTGCAGAGGATGCAGAGCACGCCGCTGCGGCCGCCGACCGACGTCGGCGAGACCGTCGCCGCGCGCGTCTCGATGCAGTCGCAGAAGTTGCCGACCTGGTTCGAGCACTTGTAGAGCTGGACCGGCGCCTTCTTCAGGTCGAAGTGCGCGATGAGCTTCGCGAGGGCCTCCGAAAGCGCGTTGTCCTTCTTCGCGGAGGAATCCGTGCCGTAGTCCTTGCCGACCGACGCCGCGACGACCTTCTCCGGCATGAACGTCATCTTCTGGAGCGCGTCGCGAACCTCCTTCGTCGGCTTGACGAGGCCCGTGCCCGACCAGACGGCGATCTTGCCGCGGTTCACCGCGACGATGCCCTTCGTGCCGTAGAAGACCGTGCCCCAGACGCCGAACGGGCCGTGGTAAAGCTCGATGTCCGAACCGTCCTTCTTCGAGCGGAAGAGCATGCGCATGCCGAACTGGCGGCGGCCGCCGTGGAAGAGGTTGGTCGAATACGGCTCGTCCGAGCGGATGATGCGGTACGGGCCGGAGTCGTCCATGTCCATGCCCCACTGCGCGATGTCCAGGTGGTGCGCGCCCCAGTCGCCGTTGTAGCCCGTGCCGATGTCGTCGTCAAAGCGCCAGAACATCGGGTAGAAGTTGTTCACGCCGCGCGGCGCGATCCGGTCGGAATAGGGCCGCCACTTCGCCGGGCCGAGCCACATGTTCCAGTCGACGTCCGTGTTCGGCGCGCCTTCCGTCGCCGCGTCCTCCGGCTTGTCGAAGAAACGCACGGGATGCGACGGGCCGCCGAGCTTCTGGCCGCCGATGCCGTAGTTCGCGTCCACGTACTTGAGGTCGCCGATGTAGCCGTTGCGGACGATCATGCACGCCGCGCGGAACTCGGAGACCGTCGCCCAGCTGCGCTGCATCGAGCCGGTCTGGAAGACGCGGCCGTACTTCTCCTGCGCGGCGATGATCTTCTTCGCCTCGTCGACGGAGAACGTCAGCGGCTTCTCGCAGTAGACGTCCTTGCCGTGCTTCATCGCCTCGACGGACATGTAGGCGTGCCAGTGGTCGGGCGTCGCGATGCAGACGGCGTCGATCGTCGGGTCCTTCAGGACGTCGCGGAAGTCGGCGTAGGTCTTGCACGCGCCGTCCTTGTAGAACGCGTCCACGCGCGCCTTCGCGTCCGCACACCGCACGCGGTCGCAGTCGCAGACGGCCGTGACCCGGACGTTCGCCTGGCGGAGGAACTGCGGCAGAAGCGCCGAACGACCCTGGATGCCGAGACCGATCATGGCGACGGTGCGCTTCTCGCCCGGCTTGAGCGGACGCAGCCCCATCTTGTTCGTGGCGCAGCCCGCGAGCGTGGCGGCCGCCGCGCTGCCAAGGAGGAAGTGACGACGATTGAGATTCATGTTCTGTTCCTTTACTATTTGGATGTTGCTGTCTACAAAGAGCATTATACCATTTTTTTTCACCTGCAACGCGAACGCGCGTCCGCCGCCGGCAGGGCCAGCGTGAAGACGCACCCCGTCGGACGGTTGGCGCGCACCGTGAGGTCGCCGCCCATCGCCCGCGCGAAGGCCCGCGCCGTGCACAGTCCGATGCCGAAGCCGCCCTTCCCGGACGTCAGCACCGTGCGCGCGCGGTAATGCCGGTCGAACGCGCGCCGCCGCTGCCATGCCGTCAGGCCCTGCCCCTCGTCCACGAAATCGACGCAGACGCAATCGCCCGCGCGATGGAAGCGCACCGCCACCCGCCCGTAGGGCGCGGCGTACTTGAGGTCGTTGCCGAACAGGTTCCAGAGGATCTGGAGCGTCCGCGTCTCGTCCGCGCAAACCATCCGCGCCGCCGCAGGCGCGTCCGCAATCGCGACCGGCCCGGACGCCTCCTCCGCGTAGTCGTCGGCAAAGAGCCGATAGGCCTCCTGCACGTGCGCGGCGAGGTCGAAGACCGTCCGCGCCGGCGGACGGCGCACGCCGCCGAGCCGCAGGAAGTCCGTGACGTTGCCGACGATGAGGAGCAGACGCTCGACGAGCCGCCGCGCCTCCGCGTCGTCGCGGCCGACCATGAAGCGCAGTCCCACCAGCGGCGTCGTGAGGTCGTGCGCCGTCGCCGCGAGAAAGTCGTCGCGCGCCCGCGCGAAGCGGACGAGGCAGACGACCGCAAGCGCGCTCAACGCCACCAGCGCCAGCGCGACCAGTCCGCCGCCGCCGTAGAAGACGAGCGCGTAGGGAAACGGATGCAAGGCGGGAACGTCCACGAGCCGCCAGTCCGCCGCGCCGCGCCGCAGCCAGACCGTCGCCGTCTCCTCCGACGCGACATAGCCCCAGGGCAGGCCCTCGACCTTGCCGGCCTGCCGCCAGCCCGTCCGCCGCTCGGCCACGGTCGCGTAGCCGTCCGGCCGCTCGGCCATCGCCTCGGCGACTTCGCGGTACGCGCGGCCGATGCGCGACGGCTCGGCGCGAATCGCCCGCGGGACATGCGCCGCGACCAGCGCCACGCCACCGCCGATCAGCAGCGCCGCCGGCAGGCAGACAAGGACGGAAAAGAGGACGAGACGCCGCCGCATCAGCATCCCATCCGGCGACGCGCGACGGCGAACGGCTCGGAAAGGTCAACCTTGCGCGCGGCGGCGGACGCGGCCGGAGCACCCCACGCGGCAAAGCCGCCGGCGACAAGGCCGTCCACAAAGCGACGGAACTTGTGCGGGCCGGGGCGGAGATTGTCGAGCGCGATGACCTCCGCCGAACCGAACGTGCAGGCCTCGGAGAGCATGCCCGTCGATTCGGCCGTCACGTAAAGCCGCTTCGCCAGGCTCACGAACGCGGGAATCGGATTGAAGCGATCCTTCGAGTAGATGAGCTTGTAGTCCCACGGATACGAATCGACGACGGCCTCGACGGCCGGCGGCGTCCGGCGCGACGTCGTCACGGCCTTCGCGCCCGGCTGCGCGAAGATCGCGTCCAGCCACCGCCGCATGGCCTCCGCCGTCAGCGTCGCGCACTTGTTCGGCCCGCCGACGATCACGGCGATTTCGGGAACGACGGCCGTCCGCGCGCGGAAGTCGGCGACGCCCTTCGCGTAGAAGGCCGCGTCGTTCGCGACGAGGTTCGCCGCGATCTCGACGACGTTCGGGGCTTTCGCCGGACGGTCGAATGCGGGCGCGAGAATGCAGTCGAACGTCGCGATCCGATAGCCGCGCGGATAGAGGACGACACCGCCCTTCACGCCCAGCCGCCGCGCCAACGCCTTCACCGCGTAGAACGTGCCCGACCCCGTGCCGACGACGGCCGAATAGGCACCGCGCGGCGGACAGGCGTCCAGTCCCGTGAAAAGGGAGAGCGTCGAGACGCCCAGCCAATCGAGGAGATAGCTGAGCGCCTTGTGCGCCTTCGACTTGAAATGGATCTCAACGCAGTCAGCCGTCTCGCCCAGCGCGCGCGCAAAGGCGCGCGACTGGTTCTCGTGCCCGGCCTTGCCGTCCGTCAGAATCAGGACATTTCTCGTGTTCATGCCGCGAATTATACCATAATCGGCCTTATGCCCTGAACGCCACGAGGGCTTCGAGCTTCGCGTACGCCGCGCCCGTGTCGAGCGACGCGCGCGCCTGCGCCACCGCGTCCGCAAGCGTCTCGGCCGTTCCGCCCGCGTAGATCGCCGCCGCCGCGTTGAGCAGCGTCGCCGCGCGCTTCGCGCCGCCGACCCGTCCCGTCAGGACGCCCCGCATCAGCTCGGCGTTCACCGCCGGCGAGCCGCCCGCAAGGTCGTCCGCCGGAAACGTCTCGCCCAGAAGCTCGGCGGCCGAGAGAAGCCGCGAGGAAATCGCCCCGTCCTTCAGCTCCGTCACGAACGTGAGCCCGTCCGGCGAAATCTCGTCCAGTCCGTCCGTGCCGGAGAAGACCAGCGCGCGCACGCTGCCGAGGTCGCGCAGCGTCTGCGCGAAGAGCGGCGCGAGTTTCGGACTGTACACGCCGATCGCGTGCCGCCGCACGCCGGCCAGATTCGTGAGCGGGCCGAGGAGATTGAAGATCGTCTTGCAGCCCAACGCCTTGCGCACGGGCGCGGCGAAGCGCATCGCCGGATGGAGGTTGCGCGCGAAGAGGAAGCCGATGCCGCGTTCGCGGACGGCCCGCGCGACCGCCTCCGGCGGCAGCGAGAGGTCGTAGCCGAGCGCCCGCAGGACGTCCGCCGCGCCGCACGTCGAGGTCGCCGCGACGTTTCCGTGCTTCGCGACGACGACGCCCGCGCCCGCCGCGACGAAGGCCGCCGCCGTCGAGATGTTGAAGGTATGGCGGCCGTCGCCGCCCGTGCCGACGACGTCGACCGCCTCCACGCCGCCGAGATCGACCTTCACGCCGGCCTCGCGCATCGCCCGCACCGAACCCGTCAGCACGTCCGTCGTGATGCCGCGCGCGTTGTAGTCGGTCAGGAGGTCGGCGATCTCGCGCGCGGACATCTCGCCGCGCATGAGCGCGGTCATCGCCCGGTACGCGGCCGCCGCCGCGCTTGATTCCGTCCGCGTGCGAATGCCGAGGAAGTTCTTGAGCTGGCGAATGCCGTCGGGCGTGCCGATGGACTCCGGATGGTACTGCAGCGACTCGATCGGCAGGGTCTTGTGGCGCAGCCCCATGATCTCGCCGTCCTCCGCCTCGGCCGTGACCGCGAAGCAGTCCGGCAGCGTCGCGCGATCCACGGCAAGCGAGTGGTAGCGCATCGCCGCCATGCCCTGCGGAAGCCCCGCGAAGAGGCCCTTTCCGTCATGGCGCAGACGGCTCGTCTTGCCGTGCATGAGCCGCTTCGCCGGCACGATCTTCGCGCCGAACGCCTGGGCGATGGACTGGTGGCCGAGGCAGATGCCGAGAAGCGGCACCTTGCCGGCGAACGCCTTGACGGCCGCAAGCGTGACGCCCGCCGAGTCGGGGTTGCCCGGCCCGGGCGAAAGGACGATTGCCTCCGGCTTCAGCGCCGCAATGCCCGCGACGTCGATTTCGTCGTTCTTCACGACCTTAACTTCGCGGTTGAGCGACCGCAACGCCTGGACGAGGTTGTAGGTGAAGGAGTCGTAGTTGTCAATGAGAAGAATCATCGTCGTGCCCTTTCATCGAAAGCCCTTACAGTCCGGCGGCGAAGCGCGCCGCCTCAAAAATGGCCTTGGACTTGTTGACCGTCTCGCGGTACTCCTTCGCGGGATCGGAGTCCGCCACGATGCCCGCGCCCGCACGCATCGTGAGGACGCCCTTCTCCAGAATCATCGTGCGGATGACGATCGCGAAGTTCATGTCGCCCGTGTAGCTGAAGAAGCCGGCCGCGCCGCCGTAGATGCCGCGCGGCGACTTCTCCAGTTCGGACAGGAGCTCCATCGCCCGCACCTTCGGCGCGCCGGTGAGCGTCCCCGCCGGGAACGCCGCCTCCAGCAGGTCAAAGGCGTCCTTGTCCGCCGCCAGTTCGCCCGTCACGTGCGAGACGAGATGCATCACATGCGAGTAGCGCTCGACGTGCGCGAAGGAATCGACCGTCACGCTCCCCGTCCGCGCGACGCGGCCGAGGTCGTTGCGTCCGAGATCGACGAGCATCACGTGCTCTGCGCGTTCCTTCGGGTCGTCCCGAAGCTCCGCCTCCAGAATGCGGTCGGCCTCGTCCGTCGTGCCGCGCGGGCGCGTCCCCGCGATGGGCGCGGTCGAGGCCGTGCGGCCCTGAAGCCGGACGAGCTCTTCCGGCGACGAGCCGATGAGCACCTTCGTCCCCAGCTTCAGGAAGAAGTTGTACGGCGAGGGGTTCACCATCCGCAACGCCCGGTAGAGCGCGAGCGGCGGAATGTCCGTCTCGGCCGTGAACTTCTGCGACGGCACGATCTGGATGACCTCGCCTGCGCGAATCGCCGCCTGGCACCGGACGACAATCGCCTCGAATTCCGCCTCCGTCATCTCGGGACGGAACGGCGTGAGCGTGTGTGACGCAGACGCGGCGGACGGCGCGTCCGCGAACCGCGCGATCGACGCCGCGCTCAGAAGCCGACGGGCGACGGCGTCGATTTCGTCCTGCGCGCGCCGATAGGCGGCGGAGGCCGTCTCGCCCGCCGCGACGCCCGCCACGCGAATGACGAGGACGGTCTGCCGCACGTGATCCATCACGAGAAGCGTGTCGGTGAGGAGGAACGCGCTGGACGACGTGCCGCGCTCCGGCGTCAGCGTCACGCGCGGCACGAACGCCCGCACCGCGTCGTAGGCGAGATAGCCGATTGCGCCGCCCTGAAGCGGCGGCAGTTCGGGCGCGGGCGCGAAGGGACGCGCATTCAACGCGGCCTTCACCTGCGCCAAGGGCGGCTCGCCCGGCGCGGCCGTGACGACGGCGTAGGGATCGACGCCGAGGTAGGAGTAGCGGCCGGGACGTTCGCCGCCCGCGACGCTTTCGAGAAGGAACACGCCGTCGTCCGCCGCCGCGCGCGTCAGGATGGCGACGGGCGTTTCGCGGTCGGCGAGGAACTCGCGGTAGACGGGCGTGCGGAAGCCGCCGTTCGTGCGGCGGACAAATTCGCTTTCAGCGAGGCATTTGAGCATGATTCGGTTTCCTGTTTCGTTGGATGAAAATGCAAAAAAAACAAAAGGCGGATCGTCTTCGTCTGACGATCCGCCTTCTGGGGTTCGAGCTTCAGTCGCGCGCTTCGCAACTACACGGCAACCGGCCCACGGATGTCAGACCCGTGATGCCACCACCAGTTGTTGCTGAACGCGCTGCGATTCATTTTCGGATTTCCTCTGTCCCTTTCGGGAAAACGGCGCGGAGTATACCACTTCCGCCGCGTCGCCGTCAAGAGTCCGCCCCACCGTCGGAATGGGCGGCGCCGAACCGCAGAATCCACTCGTCCACGGAGCCGAACATCGGATGGCAGCTGGAGTAGACGTCGTCCGACTCCCGCCAGGTCTCCCACAGCGTCGTCGCGCCCCGGTCGATCATGTGCAGCCAGCCGGGGAAGCCCTTGTGCAGGACGATCTTCTCCGCCATGTCGCGCCGTCCGTGCTCCGAGAGGTACATCAGCATATAGCGCGTGGAGAAGATGCCCGTCGTCGGGCCGTAGTCCGCCTTCTCGATCGCCGCGAGCAGCGCCCGCTCCGCCGCCGCGCGCTGCGCCTCCGGCACCAGCCCCAGATAGAGGGCGATCGACTGGGCGCTCTGCGAGCCGTTCGCCACGACGCCGTCCTTCACGAAGCGCGTCTGGAACGCCGCCTTGATCTTGTCCGCCAAATCGCGGAAACGCCGCGCCTCGTCCGCCTTCCCCAGCATCTCCGCGAACGACGCCGTCAGCCGCACGAACGTCTGCCAATGCGCCGTTGCCGTGACCGCGTTCGGCGCGCGATCCAGCGACTCGTGGTCGCCGATGCAGTCCGGCACGAGACCCGACGGACACTTCCTGTCGAGCAAGTCCACGTAACGCGCGCAGACGGGATAGAAAGCGAGCGCCCGCGCCTTCACGTCGGGGTAGTGGCGGATGAGCGCGTCCATGAGCACGGGCACGACCACCGCCCAGCTGACCGGACCCGACCGCCCGCCGAACCCCCTGTCGGCGATGCCCACGTAAGGCGCCGTCTCGGTGATCCATCCGTCGCCCGCCGCCTCGTCCGCGAAATCCTGCAGCGTCTTCAAGTAGAACTCGCGCATGTCCCAGTTCAGCATGAACGCCTCGCACGTCGCCACGATGTCGCCGCCATAGCCCAGCCGCTCGCGGCCGGGGCAGTCGCTCTGGACGCCGCCCATCGTGTTCGCCAGGAACGTCCGCCGGCAGATGTCGTGGAGCTGCGCGAATTCGGGGCGCGCGGGCTTGAAGGACGCCGCCCGCGCCGAGGTCTGAAGCGCGCTCATGACGGGCGTGGCCACCGCGTCCGCCGGCCCGTCCAGCAGACGGTCGCACCCGCGCACCTCGGCGTAGCGGAAGACATGCCACGAGAACCACGAACGGAAGACCTCGCCGCGCGAACCGTCGCCGCAGACGTAGACGTCTCGCTGACAGGCGACGCGCGGGGCGCCCGGCCCGCCGTTGCCGCGCTTGATCTGCCCCGCCGTCTGCGTGCGGACGTTCACCGAGCCGTCGGCGTTCAGCCGCTCGCCGTAGACGATCTCGATGCGCGTGCCCTTCGGCTGTCCGCGAAAGTCAAACGTCGTCGTCGCCGTCCTGTTTTCGCCGAAGTCGATGACCTGAATCTTCCGCGCCACGTCCAGCCACCGCGCCCGCCCCGACCGCGCCCGCCCGGCCACGACGGCCGGCGAACGGCGCGCCACGACGGTCCCCTTCGGCCCGGACACGACGGACGCGGGACGCCACGGCTCCGCCACCACGCGCGTCTTGTCGATTTCCGTCCCCAGATAGACGCAGTTCCGCACGATGTGCGTGTCGCGCCACGTCCACGCAAGCGGACGCTCCACGCCGTCCACGAGAACCTTGAAGCACGGCCGCCCGTGCGCCAGGCGGTCGCGGAAGACGAGGCTGCCCCAAAACGCCAGCGGCGGCAGGTTGTAGAAGCCGTTGCCCAGGCAGACGGTCAGCGTGTTCGTCTGCGGCCAAGGGCGGAAGGCCTCCGGCACAAATTCAAGTTCGTCCGCGTAGACCGTCTGGTCGAACGGACTCCAGAGCGACATCACGTCCGACCCGCGCATCGCACGACCGTTCAGTTCCGCGAAACAATAGCCGGCGCAGGCGATTCGGACGCGGGCCGTCGTCTGCCCCGGAGGCAAGACAAACTCCGTCTTGAACTTTGGCGCGGGATCGACCGCGTAGAAATCCGCCGCGTTCGTCGGCGCGGCGCGGCCGTCGCCGATCCACGGCAGTTCCTGCAGCCGCGCCAGCCCCGCCTCGGCGGAACAGCCGATCGAGACGTTCTGCCGCCCCGGCTTCAGCGGCACGACCGTCCCCTTCCACTCGAACGTGCCGGTCAGCGTGCCCGGCAGCGTCACCGTGCCCTTCACGCCGCCGTCCGCGAACGAGAGGTCGGTTTCGATCAGCCCCTGCGGATGCGGCGTCTTGGCGCGCAGCCACGCGAGGCCGCCCGGCTGCGGCGCGATGCGGACTTTCGCGAAGAACGGCGCCGCGCTCTTGACGCCGGCCACGCCCGTGTGGAGGTGGTAAAGCGGATGCGACCCCCAGGCGTGGCAGTCGCTGCGGGCGTTGGCGCCGGGCGATTCCAGCGGCGTGACGAGATTCATCTTCACGTACGTGCGCCAGAGGTCAAGACGCTTCAGGAAGAGATCGGCACGACCGAACTTGATGTAGGTGTCGAAGAGGTAGTGGGAGAAGTAGACGGTCGTCCGACTCAAGTCCTTCGCCTCGATCAGACCCTTGAACGCGCGGTCGCGGTCGGCAGGCGGCAGGATGTCGGCGAGGAGCGCCAGGCACTGCGCGTGCTCGCTGAAGACGTCTTTCGCCAGGGTGTCCGCCACCAGTCCGCGCTCCGTGTCCCAGAACTTCGCGCGGATCGTCTCGCCCAGTCGCTGCGCCTTCGCGCGCCAGTCGTCGGCAAACCCCTTCATGCCGCATGCGTCCGCCGTCTCGACCGCCGACTGGATCGCGTGGAGGTAGAGGAGGTTGTTCAGCGCGCTCGGCCGGTCGCCCGCGCCATCCGGCGCGACGCCGCGCGCCTTGTCCCACGCCGGCACCCAGTCCATGAAGGCCCAGCCGGGGAGGTTCACGAGAAGCCCGTCGTCGTTTTCGTAGAGGGCGACGTTCATGAGCGTGTGAACCATGCCGGGAAGACGCGCCTTCAGCCAGTCCGCATGGGTGTGGTTCATCAGGTAGTCGCGGAACATCAGCAGCCAGCACAGGGTGTACGTGGCGGACTCCTGCGTCAGGCGCGTCGGGCTGTTCATGGCAATCATGCCGTTCTCGCGGCGGTCGAAATCGTAGTGCGAGATCGCGTAGCGGATGAGCCGGTCGTCGCCGTTCAGCGCGCCGACGGTGAGGAACTGCACGCGGCTGTCGCCGGGGTACATCTGCTGCTCGTAGTACGGACAGTCGAAGAACGTCTCGTGCATGCACATCTGCATCCCGCGCACGCAAATCTTCTGCACGGCGGCGAGCGTCGGGTCGTCGCATTCGAACGAGGCCGTCGGCGGCACGGGATAGCGCGTCTCGATGATCTCCACGCGGTCGAGCGTCAGCGGCGCGTCGCCCGTCTCGATCTCGATCAGGCACCAGCGGCCGCAGCGCCACCACGGCACGGTGAACCGCGCGTCGGCGCGGCCGTCGCACCGGAAGGTGTCCACCATGCCCTGCGTGAACTCCTTGCCGTCGAACGCGGCCCGGTCGCCCTTCTGCCCGTGCTTGTCGCGGAGGGATTCCGTCCACCCCCACTTGACCACCGCGCCCTTGCCGCCGGAGACGCGCAGGTCGGGATAGGCGCAGTAGTAATCGCCCAAGTCCCAGTAGGCCTTGAGGCGCGTCTGGGCGGGAATCACCGTGCCGGGCTTGAGCACATCCGACCCGCGCACGATGGCGCCGGGCGTCTTGCGTTCATGCATCTGGTCCGGCAGCGTGGTCGGCACGAGAAGCCAGCCGTTGGCGAAGCCGCCGTACTGGCCCTTGGGATGAAGCGGCGCACGGACGACGACAACGGGCTTGAACGCCTCGGCCGACGGCTCCTCGCCCCAGAACGACGTGCCGACGACTTCGCACTGCGCTCCCGACCCGGCGCCGTACGTAAAGCTTTTCCCGTAGTCCGTCATCTTCGTGTTCGCGAGCGTCGCAACCGTCCACGCCGCCTTGCCGGTCGTCAGCTGCGCGTCGTAGTCGCCCTCGGCGTGGAGGATGAACCCGCCGCGAAACGTCAGCTGCGCCAGGGGGGCCTTCGCCCCGACGCGCCAGACGACAGCCTCCATCACGTGTTCGCCCGGCTCCAGCGCGATTTCATAGCTTTGGTAGTTCCAGCGCTGGACAAGCCCGCGATGCGGTCCGCGCGCGATCTCGCGCCCATCGAGCAGGAGGACGAACCGTTCGTCCGCACTGACGTCGAGGCGCAGCGGCTTCCCTTCGAGGGCGGAAAAGCGTTTGCGGAACTTCAGGAAGATGCCCGGCCCAAGCTGTGCGCCACGCGCCGTGAACGACTCGCCATCCGACCCCGGCCGCCAGACCCACGCGGCGGTATCGATCGGATCGACGACCGCGACGTTTCCGTTCCCACGCGAGAACCGTTCCGGACGGAACACCTGACGGACATCGGCGGCCGACAGGGCAAAGGCCGCAAAAAGGCAAAAGAGAAGAGACGCGACAGATTTTTTCATAGTCTGCGAATTATAGCAAAACGCCCTCGTCCCTGTCACGCCAGCGCGCGCACGACAAAAGCAGAAAAAAAAAAGGTCGGGCGGAACTGCTGTCCCGCCCGACCTTTTGAACCCCTCGATGGGAACGAGGCGCTTACTTCTTGAAGCTCTCCTCGACCGCGACGGCGACCGCGACGGTCGCGCCGACCATCGGGTTGTTGCCCATGCCGATGAGGCCCATCATCTCGACGTGCGCCGGGACGGACGAGCTGCCCGCGAACTGCGCGTCGGAATGCATGCGGCCCATCGTGTCGGTCATGCCGTAGCTGGACGGACCCGCCGCCATGTTGTCCGGATGGAGCGTACGGCCCGTGCCGCCGCCCGACGCGACGGAGAAGTACTTGCGGCCGTTCTCCCAGCACCACTTCTTGTAGGTGCCCGCGACCGGATGCTGGAAGCGCGTCGGGTTCGTGGAGTTGCCCGTGATCGAGACGCCGACGTTCTCCTTCTGCATGATCGCAACGCCCTCCGGGACGTTGTCCGCGCCATAGCACTTGACGGCCGCGCGCGGGCCCTTCGAGAACGCCTTCTCCTCGACGACGCGCAGCTTCTCCTTCTTGTTGTCGAAGGCCGTCTTCACGTAGGTGAAGCCGTTGATGCGCGAGATGATGTACGCCGCGTCCTTGCCGAGGCCGTTGAGGATGACGCGCAGGTTCGTCTTGCGGACCTTGTTCGCGTTGAGGGCGATCTTGATCGCGCCCTCCGCCGCCGCGAACGACTCGTGGCCCGCGAGGAACGCGAAGCACTCCGTCGCGTCGTCGAGCAACATCGCGCCGAGGTTGCCGTGGCCGAGGCCGACCTTGCGGTTCTCCGCGACCGAGCCGGGGATGCAGAACGACTGGAGGCCGACGCCGATCTCCGCCGCCGCGTCCTTCGCCTTCGCGCAGCCCTTCTTGATCGCCATCGCCGCGCCGACCGTGTAGGCCCACTTCGCGTTCTCGAAGCAGATCGGCTGCGTTTCCTCGACGATCTTGTACGGGTCGATGCCCGCCTTCTTGCAGATCTCGGCGCACTCCTCGATCGACTTGATGCCATAGGGCTTCAGCGCGGCCAGGATCTTCGCCTCGCGGCGCTCGTAGCCCTCGAACAGCTTCTCGGAGGCCTTCGCCGCCGCAGCCTTGTTGCAAACTTTCTTACAAGCCATTTTCAAATTCCTTTCTCGAACACTGGACTCGGACGCCGGCTCACTCCTTGCGCGGATCGATGTACTTCGCCGCGCCCTCGAACTGGCCGTAGTGGCCCTTCGCCTTCTCCCACGCCTCGTTCGGGGACAGGCCCTTCTTGATGAAGTCGGTCATCTTGCCGAGGCTGACGAACTCGTAGCCGGTCACCTCGCCGTCCTTGTTGAGGGCCATGCGCGTGCAGTAGCCTTCGGTCATCTCGAGGTAGCGCGGGCCTTTCGCCTTCGTCGCGTACATCGTGCCGACCATCGAGCGGAGGCCCTTGCCGAGATCCTCAAGGCCCGCGCCGATGACGAGGCCGCCGTCGGAGAACGCGCTCTGCGTGCGCCCGTAGACGATCTGGAGGAAGAGCTCGCGCATCGCCGTGTTGATCGCGTCGCAGACGAGGTCGGTGTTGAGTGCCTCGAGAATCGTCTTGCCGACGAGAATCTCGGAGGCCATGGCGGCGGAGTGGGTCATGCCCGAACAGCCGATCGTCTCGACGAGGGCTTCCTCGATGACGCCGTTCTTGACGTTCAGCGAGAGCTTGCAGGCGCCCTGCTGCGGCGCGCACCAGCCCACGCCGTGCGTGTAGCCGCTGATGTCCTTGATCTGCTTGGCCTGCACCCACTTTCCTTCTTCCGGAATCGGCGCGGGACCGTGATTGCACCCCTTCATGAGCGGGCACTGATGTTCGACTTCTGTCGAGTAGACCATTGTGTGTCTCCTTGGTGGTTGTGAAAACTCGCGCGTATTATATCAAAAATTGCCCCTCGCGGGAGCGACGACGCCGTTCGCTCTCTCGTAGACGGCGAAAGCCGGAAGTCCCCGAACCTCCCCGAAGCCCGGAAGTCGCGTCAGTTCCGCAAGATCCTCCGCCTGCAGGCGAATGACCGCATGGCCCTTCAACGCCGCGACGACGCGCGGATCGCGCAGCGTGCCGCGCGCCATCGCCGTGCAGTTCTTGCACCACGTCGCCCAGCAGTCCACGAGGACTGGCCGCCCCGACGCCCGCGCCGCCGCCAGCGCCGCCTCGAACGTCGCGGGCGTCGCCTCGACCGCCGTGCCCGCACCGCCGTCCGCCGCCGGCGCGTCCGCCCCCCGTCCCCCCAAAACGGCCAGACGCCCGTACCAGACGACAAAAACAAAGACGAGAACGGCAAAGGCCCGGTTGACGCCCTTCGTCCACGCGCCGGGCTTCGGCAAGACCTTCAGCCCCGCGCCCAGAAACGGCCACGGCAACGCCATGCCGAGGCCCAGGACAAACGGGAACGCCAACGCCAGGCGATTCCCCGCCGCATACTGGCTCGCCGTCAGCAGCAGCGCAGAAATCAGGACGGGCGCGACGCACGCCCCCGCCAGCACGGCCGAAAGCGCGCCCATGAAAAGCGGAAAGAGCGCCCCCGACCCGGCGGGCAGACGCCCCCGCAGACGCGAGAAGTCAATCGGGAAAGCCCCCCACAGGGACAGGCCGAGCGCGACGAAGACCGCCGCCACGAAGACGTTGAACGCGGGACTCGCCTGAATCGTTCCGAACGCAAGGCCGCCCACGGCCGCCAGCACGCCCAGAAGCCCGTAGGCAAGCGCAATGCCCAGCCCGTAAAGAAGCCCGCGTCGCGCCGACTTTCCGATGACGATCAGGTTCACGGGCACCATCGGCAGGACGCAGGGCGTCAGGTTCATCGCAGCCCCCGCGAGGAGCAACGCCAGCACGAGAAGCGCGCCCGACGCCGGAAGCGCGGGCGCGGCCGACGCACCGCGCAGGAACGCGAGAAAGGCGTCCGCGTCCATGAAGCCCTGCGCAAGGCGCGGCGGCGCGACGGGCGCGGACGGCGGCGGCGCGTCCGTGGCAGACGTTTCCGCAACCGGCGCATCGAGCCGGCGGCACAGCCCGTCGGAGCAGTCGTAGCGCACGCCATTGATGACCTGGATCTCCGCCGAGGCGGACAGCGCCAGGCCCAGCACGGCCAACAGGGACAGCATCAAACTCTTGCGTTTCATTCCCCGAAGTGTACCAAATTCCCCGTGCGGCGACAAGCGTCGAAATGTGCTATAATCTCGACATGACAAACGAACTTGCGACCACCGACTTCGCCCTCGGCACGCGAATCTGCGCCGAACTCGAACAACGCTTCGGCCATCAGCCGGACGTCGTCCAGCAGGCAGCCAACTGGCTGACCGACAAGGGCATCGCCCTGGCCTTCGACTTCCTCGGCGCGCTGGCGATCCTGCTCCTCGGCTGGCTCGCGACGCGACTGATCGTCGCCGCCGTCGGCAAGGCCGTCTCGAAGGGACGGCAGAAGGACACGCTGCTCGCGAACTTCGTCCGCAACGCGACGTCGAAAGTGTGCTGGTCGGTTCTCCTCGTGCTCGTCCTCGGCCAGCTCGGCGTGAACATCGCGCCCATCGTCGCCGGCCTTGGCGTGACGGGCTTCATCCTCGGCTTCGCCTTTCAGGAGACGCTCGGCAATCTCGCCTCCGGACTCATGATCGCCGTCAACGAGCCGTTCAAGATCGGCGACTACGTCATCGTCGCGGGCCACGAGGGAAGCGTCCGCAAGGTCGACATGATGGCGACCGTGCTCGCGACGGCCGACAACAAGAAGGTCATCATCCCCAACAAGAGCGCCTGGGGCAGTCCCATCGTGAACTTCTCGGCCCTCGGCCGCCGGCGCGTCGATCTCAAGGTGGGCATCGACTACAGCTGCGACGTGGGGCAGGCCATCCGCATCGTCCTCGAGACGCTGCCGACCGTGCCCGGCGTCCTCGCCGACCCCGCGCCCGCCGTGTTCGTCTCCTCGCTCGATGACAGCCAAGTCACGCTCAACATCCGTCCCTGGACGGAGGGCGCGACCTACTGGGCCGTCTACAACGACACGCTGATGTCCGTCAAGGCCGCGTTCGAGCGCAACGGCATCGCCATCCCCTTCCCGCAGCTCACCGTCCACTCGGTCTGACGCCCGCGCGGCCATCTGTCCCCTCGCCGAAACTTGTGGTATAATACGCCCCCAAATGATGCGAACAGTCTATTTTGACAACAACGCCACGACGCGGGTCGCCCCGGAAGTCCGTGACGTCATGCGCCCCTTCTTCGACGAACTCTACGGCAATCCGAGTTCGATGCACGCCTTCGGCGGCCAGGTCGCGAAGTTCGTCGACCGCGCGCGCGACGAGGTCGCCCGCTTCCTCAACGCCGAGCCGGACGAGATCATCTTCACCTCCTGCGCGACGGAATCCGACAACGCGGCGATTCGCGGCACGGCCGAATACTACGGGAAAGACCTCAAGGTCATCACGACGGCCGTCGAGCATCCGGCCGTCCTCCAGCCCTGCCGCCGCCTCAAGGCCCTGGGGCACGAGGTCGTCGAACTGGGCGTCGATTCCCTCGGCAACCTCGACCTCGACCAGCTCCGGCGCGAAATCCAGTCCGCCGGGAAGCGGCCCGTCCTCGTCGCGATCATGTACGCGAACAACGAGACGGGCGTCGTGTTTCCGCTGGACGAGATCGCGGCCATCTGCAAGGAGCGGGGCGCCGTCCTTCACACGGACGCGGTGCAGGTCGCCGGCAAGATTCCCGTTGACGTGAAGAAGATGCCCGTCGACCTGCTCGCGATGAGCGGCCACAAGTTCCACGCCCCCAAGGGCGTCGGCATCTTCTACGTCCGGCGCGGCACGAAGGTGAAGCCCTTCCTGCTTGGCGGCCACCAGGAACGCTCGCGCCGCGCGGGAACGGAGAACGTCCCCTACATCGTCGGGCTGGCGAAGGCGTGCGAACTCGCGCGGCTCGGCATGGCAAAGGAAGCCGTCGACGTCGCGGCCATGCGCGACCGGCTGGAAGCCGGGATTCTCGCGGCGTGCCCGAACGTCCGCATCAACGGCGACCCGTCGCGGCGGCTGCCGAACACGCTCAACGTGAGCTTCGAGTACATTGAGGGCGAGGCGATCGCCTATCATCTCTCCGACCTCGGCATCTGCATCTCGACGGGTTCGGCGTGCGCGTCCGGGTCGCTTGATCCGAGCCATGTCATCCGCGCGATGGGCGTGCCGTTCACGGCCGTCCACGGCTCCGTGCGCTTCTCGCTCTCGCGCTACAACACGATGGACGAGGTCGAGTACGTCCTCGAAAAGCTTCCGCCCGTCATCGCGAACCTGCGCGCCCTGTCGCCCTTCGGCCCGGACAAGGACGTCAGCACGTTCAAGTAGGCTGAGAAGTTTTGGGGAGTTTGGGCGTTTGGAGGTTTGGGAGTTTGGGATTCAACTTTGGAATTCAACTGGAGATTAAAATGAAAAAAGGCGTTTCACTTCTCGTCGTTCTCTTCCTCCTGTTCCTCGGCGGCTGCCGCCGTGCCGACGTCCGCGAGATGACCGTCACGATGCCCGCGCTCCAGGAGGCGGACAAGGCGAAAATCGTCGCCGCCCTCGCGCGCTACAACGGCATCGAGAAGGATTCCTACCGATGGGACATGGCGGCGAAGACGCTGACCCTGCGCTACGACTCGATGCAGGTCGCGCAGGCGAACATCCGCTACGCGATTGACGAAAAAGGCGTCAAGGTCGCCTTTCCCGAAAAGACCGACGACCGCGCGGGACACTGAATCCCACACGGTCGCCACACCTCCGACAGCCGTCGCCCGCCGCCTACGCGACGGGCTTCTTCTTCGGCGGCGGAACCTCGCGATACTTCGCGACGGCCTGTTCATAGGCCGGCGTGCCGCAGAATCCGCACGGCTTGAATTCGGGGCAGAACCCGCGATAGACGCATTCGGGGACGCAACAGGCCGCGACTTCGGGCTCCTTCTCGGCAAGCGCGTCCACGACGAGCCGCCACGCCGCGCGCGTCTCCGGGCTGGCCTGCCCGCAGAGACGACGGCGCGAGATGAACATCAGCGCCTGGGCGTTCGCGAAGCACTCGTGCAGGACGGGCGCGTCCTGACGCGCCCCCGCGCGATCCTGGCCCGTCCGATCCGTCCGCTGGGTCGAGACGAAATGCTCGATGCCGAACTTGTGGCGGACGAGGTGGACGGAGACCCAGTACGGCAAGTCCGCCCACTTCCAGTTGAAGCAGAGCTTGCGAATCGGCGAATGCTCGGCCAGGAGAATGCGCTTCTTCCAGCGCGCGCTCGGCTCGCCCGTGCCCTCGTCCTGCCGAATCGTCGTGCGCGCCGCGTCCGCGACCTCGCGCCACGATCCCGTGACCTTCATGAACTTGAGGTGCATCCCCAACCCTTCGCGCGTCTTAGTTTTTCTTCTTCTTCGCGTCGCTGCGGATGTCGTCTTCCGTGCCCATCACGCCGTCTTCGCCCGCCGACTTGATGACGACCTTCTTGCCCTTCTTCTCCATCTCGTACTTGTTGTCCCACGGATCGTAGAGGCCCTTGTCGCTCTCAAGGATCGGCTCGTCGCCTTCCGTGAGCTGGTCGAGGGAGGTCGGCAGTTTCTTGTGCTGGATGTAGTACGTCGTGCACGCCTCGTGCAGCGACTGGACGCCCTGCTCGGCCGCCGTCAGACGCGCCTTGCCGATGTTGCCGATGACGTTCTGCACGGCAATCGTGCCCAAAATGCCGAGAATGGCGACGACGACCAGCAGCTCGACGAGCGTAAAGCCCGCCCGCATCGACTGGACAACCGCGTTTTCTTCCTTCTTCATTTCGTCTCCTCCGATTGTGCGGACGCGGCAACCGCCGCCGCGCCCTGTTCCTGTTGTTGACACTTCGCCGCGCCGCACACGTTCCACGCCGTCCACCCCAGAAGACCGAGGACAAGCGCGGCCAGCAGCGCATAGAGCCACCCGTCCCGCGCCTTCGCGCACTTCGTGAAGCCACGCGCCCGCGCCATCGAGAAGCGAATCGGACGGTTCACCGCCCAGCCCGAGGCGTTCAGGATCGCCGCGAGGTCGCGGCGGCGCAGCTTGAACCACGTGAGGACGACGCTCGGCAGCGAGACGACCAGAACGAGCGCAAGAATCGCCGCCAGCAGCTGCCACGGGCCAAGCCCGCGCACAACCGCCGCGACGGACGCCACGGCCGCGCCCGCCATGCCGACGCCAATGCCGATCGCCGCGACCGAACTCGCGAGCGCGGCGCCGCCCGCCTGCGCCGAGGCCGCGCCCTGCTGGACTTTCGCGACCGACTTCGTCTGCCGATCGCCCAAGAACTTCTTCACCGTCTCGGCGACGCCCGTGCCGAGCTTCTTCCACGGCGACCAGAACGCCTCCGAAAGCGACACCTGCGCCTCGACGACCTTCGTGACGACGGCCTCCCAGTGCGCGCCGTCCCGATCGTCGAAGACGCCGTTGCGCCCGACGTAAAGCCCGCCGATCGTTCCCGCCGTCACGACGGCGCAGATCGACCGCGAAGAGCCGTCCGACGGGCGCGTCAGCTTCAGGTAGAGGACGCAGCAGTCGGACTTGCCCGCGAGCGCGGCATGCGCCGCCTCGCTCGCGACGGAGAAGCAGAGATCCATTTCCTTTCCGTCGATCCGCAGCGTGCCGACCTGAAAGATCGCCGGCGACGCCTCGTCGTAGAGGCCGTCCATCGTCACGTAGTTCCGCAGGAACTCGCCGAGGTAGATCTTGTAGCGCAACAGCCGCTCCGCCTCGACCAGCGCCGCCTGGGCCTCGGCATGGAGGACGGGCTTCGCCGCGCACCAGGCGCGGTAGGACGCGAACGCCGCCTTCACCGACTTCCAGTCCGTCCGCGTCAGCGTCTCCCGTTCGCCCAGGACGGGACGCACGCACAGCTCCGCAAACGCGCGAATCGCCTCCAGGTGCTTCGGATTGAGATGGTCGCGAAGCGGCAGGGCCTTGTCCGGCTCGTCCGTCACGAGCGGCAAGTCGTCCGGCGGCGTGAAGAACGCCTCGACCAGCGGCTCGACGGCCGCGAACGCGGCCTCGGCCGCCGCCGTGCCGTCGCCGCAGACGGCGACGGACGGATCGCGGCCCTTCGCCTCCCAGTCGGCGTACGCGGCCTTCTCGGCCGCCGACGGCTCGACTTTCGCGAGATCGGCCTGCTGCGCGAGATTGTCCGCAAGCGCCGCCTCGTCGGCCGCGTGGTCGCCGAAGAGGTCGGCAACCGCGACGCCCTTCGCCGCGAGAAACGCGAGCGCGGCCCGCAGCTCGTCCGCGCGAATGCGCCCGTCGCCGTCCGCATCCAAAAGCGCCAGCGTCCGCGCGTCAAACCGCAGGCCCGCGAGGGGACAGGAGAGCGCGTACCAGTCCTTCAAGTCTTCCGAAATCTCAAGTTTCATCGTGTTCGCCTCTTTGCGTCGCGCCCGTCTGACGGGTTGTCCCGCCTGGATTCGAACCAGGACTAAGGGTATCAAAAACCCCTGTGCGGCCACTACACCACGGGACAGTCAAAACGCCGCGTATTATACCAAACTTTCCGCGCCTATGCCTCCGGCGTCGACTTGTCGACGATCGCGCAGATGCAACAGTCGCTCCAGACGTTCTCGGCCGTCTCGATCATGTCGATGATCGTGTAGATCGGCAGGATCACGCCCAGGATCATGAGGTTGCCGCCGACGCCCGCCATCAGCGAAAGCGTCAGGAAGTAGCAGCCCATCGGCACGCCCGCGTTGCCGATCGCGCAGATGACGGCGACGAGGCACCAGACGAGCATCGTCGGCAGCGTCAGCACGATGCCGCACGCCGGCGAGTTCTGCATGACGAAGAGCGACGTGACGAGGATGAACGCCGCGCACCCGTTCATGTTGATCGTGCAGCAGAGCGGCAGGATGAAGCGCGCGACCCACGGCTTCGCCTTCATGTTCCGCTCGGCCGTCGCGACCGTGACGGGCAGCGTCGCCGCCGAGCTCTTCGTGAAGAGCGCCATCAGCAGGGCCGGCGTCATCTGGCGCATGACCTTGAAGCCGTTGATGCCGCGCAGGAAGCAGAGAAGCGGCAGGACGACGAAGAACTGGATGACGTTGCCGCCGAGGACGACCAGCACGTACTTGCCGATCGAGCCGACGACGACGCCCGCCGACATCTGCGCGGCCAGCTGCGCGGCGAACGCGACAATGCCGACCGGAAGCGCCCAGATGAGGCCCTTGATCATCCCGAAGAAGACCTCCTGCAAGCCGATGAGCGCGCGGTGGAGCGCCTTCACGTTCTCGCTCGTCTTCCCCAGGACGGCGATGGCGAGGCCAAGGCCGGCGGCGATGAAGACGATCGGCAGGACGTTCCCCGTCAGGAACGGGTTGACGAGGTTGTTCGGAATCGCGTTCAGAACGTGCCCGTAGATCGTGTCAGGCGTCTCGGCCATCTTCGCGACCGTGCCCTTCGCCGCGTCGGAGACGGACGCAAGCGCGTCCGGCGAGAGTGCGCCCGGCTGGACGACGAGGTAAAGCCCCAGCCCGACGAGCGCGGCGAGGAAGGAGGTGAAGACCGTGAGCGAGAGCGTCTTCGCGAAGACGCGCCCCATCTTCTTGCCCTCGCCGAGCGACGCCATCGCCGTCAGGATCGCGAGCGCGACCGTCGGCACGGCGACGAACTGGAAGCACCGCGTGTAGGCGGCGGCCACGAAGTCCATGAACCCGTTGAGCGCGCCGACGTTGAGACAGCCGAGGCCCGCGCCCAGCGCGAGCGCAAGCGTCCAGATGATCGCCTGCTTGAATTTCATGACGCAGTCCCCCCTCGGCTACTTCGCCTGCGCCGCCGCACGGCCAAGCGCGAAGGCCTTCTTGTTGATGTCGAGAAGCTTCGCCTTCGGGCCGGTGAGAAGCTGGGCGAGCGCGTCGAGCCACGTCGCCTCCTCAAACGGACAGAACGCCGAGAGCGCGCCCGCGATGACCATGTTCATCGTGCGCGGGTTGCCGACCTCTTCCGTCGCGACCTTCATCGCGTCGACGAGGACAAGCTTCTCGAACGCCGCGCGGAGCTTGCCGTCGAGATCCTCCACGTCCGCCTGCTGGCCGGACGAGACCGTGACCGGCGTCAGGTAGGCGTCGTTCACGAACGCCGTGCCGCCCGTCGCGAGAACGCCCGCGTTGCGCAGGGCCTCCAGCTTGTCGAACGAGACGAGCACGTCGGCCGTCCCCTCCTGGATGATGGGCGAGGCGACGGACGCGCCGAAGCGCACCTGGCTCGTCACCGAGCCGCCGCGCTGAGACATGCCGTGGATCTCGGACTTCTTGACGTCATAGCCCGCGAGCGCGGCCGTCTTCGCGAGAAGGTCGGCCGTCAGGATGATGCCCTGCCCGCCGACGCCGACGAGCGAAACGTTGACCGTCTTCACGCCTCGACCCTCTCGACCGTAATCTCGGGGTCAATCTCCTGAAGCCCCACCTCGATGCCCTGCTTGAGCGTCATCATCGCGAACGGACAGCTGCCGCAATGCCCGACAAGCCTGAGGTACACGACCTTGCCGTCGATCTTCACCAGTTCGAGGTCGCCGCCGTCGGCCTGAAGCCCCGTGCGCAGCTCCTCGAGTTTCGCCTTGATTTTCTCTTCCATGGTGGCGCGTATTATATCAAATCTTCGCCCCCGTCACAGCACGCGCAGTTCCTCGCCCGGCTTCTGCCACAGGCGAATCCAGTCGATGTCGTAGGCGATCGGCATCTTCTCCGCGCCGGGGACGAGCCGCAAATTCGCCGGACACCAGCCGTGGGCGGGCGTGAAGATCTCGTTGTTGACGATTACGCTGTGGAAGTCCTGGAATCCCTCCATGCCCGGCATTTCGGGCGCGAACTCGTGCGCCGCGCCGATGGGGCAGGAATAGTACTTCCGTCCGTCCACGAAGAACGACATCTCGGTCGGCGTCCACTCGAACCCGTAGACGTGGAACTCGTCGTTCAGCGTCGCGGGGTTCGGGAACGTGTACGCCCGGTCGCCGCTCCCCTCGCCGCCCTTCAGCATCACGTGCCCGGACGCGCAGGTCGCCGTCTTCGGACCCCACTTGTGGAGGTTGGCCACGACCGTGTTCGTGCTGGAGAACACCTCCAGAATGTCCACTTCGCTCATCCAGCCCGCCTTCTTGAGCGAAGGCGTGGACTGCATCCAGAAGCTCGGCCAGGCCCCCTGGCGGAACGGCAGGCGCGCCCGCATCTCCAGGTAGCCGTACTTGAACCCCATCGTGTCGTGCGTGGCGAGGCCGCGCGGCAGGCGGAACGGCCAGTTCGTGTTCCCCGTCTCCCACACGCGGAGGCGCAGGCAGCCGTTCGTGACCTGGACGGTCGAGGCGTCCTCCACGTACTGGCAGTCCCCCGCGTACATCGTCTGGCGAAAACGCCACTTCGTCGTGTCGAGCTTCGTCCCGTTGAACTCGTCCCGCCAGACGAGCCGCCGCCCGGCGGGCGCCGGGGCGTCGGATGCGGCTCCCGGCGGAACCAGGGCCAGCAGCCCGACCGCCGCCCCAACGGCGGCCAGGTGACTTCGCGTGCCGACTTTCGGCGAGACGGTTTCTGTCGTGTTCTTCATTTCGTGACTCCCTGCGTTGATCGTTATCAGAAGACGGCCCCGTGAAACGTTAGCGGATGATCAGCAGCGCGCCCCCGCCGACCTTCGCGTAGAGCCGGCCGTTCGCGAACCTGAACTTCAGCGAAGGCCTGTCCGTGCAGGCCGGCTCGAACGTCCAGGCCGACGTATCGGGCGGACAGACGGCCGCCGAACATTCGGCCAGCAGGAAGGTCTTGCCAAAGAACCCGTTCGCCGTCGTCGCCCCGGCCAGCTTCAGCACGCCCGCCGTCGGCAGCACGACGCGCCCCGCCGTCCGGACGAGCGGCGTCGTCTCGTTCGCCGCCGACACGGTCACCACGTCATCCTTGAAGGCGACGTCCGCCGCGACCTGCGCGGCCGTCAGCGGCACCGTCTGCCCCGGCTCGACGAGCAGACGCCCCGTGCCGACGACCGAGCCCGTGAAGCCCGTGTAGTCCGCCGCATGGAACGCCGCCGAGCCGACGACCTTCACCGTTCCCGCGCCCGCCAGCGACTTGACGCCGTGAACCTCCGCGCCCCGCGCCTCCAGCGTCGCCCCGGCCGCCACCGTGACAGGCGAGTCGGCGGACAGGATCGGCCGGTCGGCATACGGCGCGTCCGTGCCGCCGTAGCGGACGGATCGGGCGACGCACGCGACCTCTTCCGACGTCAGCGCCTCGTTGTAGATGCGCAGGTCATCCAGCCGCAGATTTTCGAAGCACCGTCCGTCCACGTATCCCCACTGGAGTTTCGTCGGGTTGATCGAGAACGTCTTGTCCCTCATGACGAGCAGTTTCCCGTCGCGGTAGAGGCGCAGGGTCTTGCGCGGCGCATCGTAGACGAGCGTGTTCAGGCAGTAGGCGGACTGGTGGAAGTAGATCCACGACCCGTACGTGCCGCAGTCGCCCAACGAAAGCCGCGCGTTCCACGACGTCTTGTCGCCCACCAGCCAGTACTGGATGCGCGGACAGTCGCAATCGCCTAGATAGACGCTGTGTTCCGCCGTCCCGTCGCCGAACATGAAGAACGGGGCGTCGCCCGGATAGCCGCACCGCAGGACGATCGTGAAAGACGAGCCGACCGGCAGCACGGACGTCATGTCCACGCCGTCCTTCAGCTTGAGGTAGGCCGCTTTCCCGACGAGCTTCGCCGCGCCGCCCGTGAGGCCGCTTTCGCCCGTGTAGGAGACCGCCTCGTGACCGACAACCGCCGTGCCGTTCGTCGAGGCATTGACGAGGTCAAACCCGTTGCCCGTCACATCCGCATACCCATTCGCCGCGTTCGGCTCGTCGAACGTCCAATGGGCGACGGGCTTCGGAAGCCCACGGCGAAACGCCGCCGGATTCCGCGCCGCGTATTCGGCTTGGACGTCCGCCTCGCTCCACGCCTCCGCCAGCCACTGGATCTCGTCGAGGTCGCCTGAATAGGTGTGCCCGATGTCGTCCGCGTAGTTGCAGAGCTGGACGTACGGGTTGCCCGAAAGGGAGAGGTCGCCGTCGCGCGTCCGCTCGTCCTTCAGCACGCCGTCCACATAGATCCGGATGACGCGGTTCGAGTACGTCCCCACCACGTGGTGCCACGCACCGTCCATAAGATAGTCCGCGCTGTCAAACTTCGCGATTGCAACCCTCTTCGCAAAGGGCTTTTCAGTTCCCCCGTCGTTATAGGCGCCGCCGCGCGTCCAGCCCGTCCCGCAGTAGAAGCCGAGGTGCTGGAACGCGGGAATTGCTGCATCCTTATTTCCCGCGTCCAGCTTGTCCTCGTCTAATTTGACAGACCCGAAAAAGAATCCGTGTCCGTCCCAATTGGGTTCTCGCGTCACGACGCCGTCTTCGGTTTCGATGTCCTTACTAGAGTTGCCGTTGTCGATCTTGAGGAAGTTCGTCCCGCTACCGCACTTGCCCGGCGTCGGACGCATCCAGAAGCTGATTGTGAACGCCACGCGGACACTGGGCAGAACGCCGACGGCATTCAATGCGTCCGTGTTCGCCCGATAGAACTTGCCGCCCTTCTTCATGTCCTGCCCGTCGCCGAAATGAATGGCGCGGCCCGACACGCCGTCGTCCACGAGACAGGGGCGAACGGATGCGTTCTTTCCAACCGCGAGCGGCAGAAGGCCGTCCGCCGACATGTCCGCGCCCATGTCGTCCGGATCGTCGAAGTTCCAGTAGGCGCGCAGGTTCTTGCGCAGGAGGCCGCGCGAGAGCGCGAGCGTCCCCTCCTCCACGCGCGTCGTGCCCGTGTTGACGGACGCGCCCTTGAGGACGAGCGTGTCGCCCGCGCCGCGCTTGACGAAGTCGCCGCCCGACACGCGCCCGGCGTAGACGTTCGTGGACGGCGTTCCCGTCCCCGCCACGGTCAGCACGCTCGCGGCGGGATACGACACGCCGCCTTCGCATCCGATGCCCGACAGCGCGGCAATCGTCTGGCTGCCGAAGAGGCGGAGCCAGCCCGCGCCCGCGACGTCCACCTTCGCGGCGGCGTTCAGCCCCACGGGGGATTCCGCCGTGCCGAGTTCGAGTTCGCCCAGATACGGCTGGATCGTCCCCGTGAAGGACAGCGTGTCGCGGTCACCGCCCTTCCAGAAACGATGGACGCCGCCGCCGGAGATCGCCAGCGTCCCCGCGCCCGTCAAGTCGCCATAGAAAGACTCGCCGCTCTTGTAGTTGTTGAAGCCCGTGTTGAGCTGCAGCGTCGCGTCCGCCGCCACGTCGATCGCGGCTGTCGTGCCATCCCCTGATTTCGAGAAGATCTGCGAAATCTTCGTCACGCCGTCATGGACGGCCAGCCGCGCCCCGTCGTAGACGCGCCAGCAGTAGGTCAACGTGCCCGCGTTGTTCGTAAAGCCAAGCGTGCCCGCGCGGACATGGCCGACGGATTCCCACATGGAGGGCATTTTCCGAAAGCGGAACTCGCCCGTGCCGTACTTGTTCGGCTCCTTGTAGGGGTAGGCCCCGCTGGCAACATCCTCCCAGACAAGCGTGCCGTCGTCGATTTCGAGGCGGCAGGGCGAACAGAAGAAGAGGCCCTTGCCGCCATTCTGCCGAATCGTCCAGACGTCGCCCGCCGCACCCGCGCAGAGAATGCCCGCGACCATTGTGTGTTGTTTGGAATCGCGTTCGCCGTAGACGTTCGCACAGACGAGGTCGTTCGTCACGACGGCCCCGTTGCCGAGGGCGCGCAGGTCGTACACGCAGTGCCGGGCGAAGAGCTCCTTCACCGACAGGCCCGACGGCGACTCCGCCCGCCAGTTGGCCTCGTTCGACCAGCTGCCGCCGGACGCCGCGCCGATCCACACGTTCGTGCCGTCCGGCACGTGGTTTCCGCCCATTCCTGACGCGCCGCCGACGAACGGGAGCGCACAGACCAGACCGCCCAGCAAAAGCAACTTCTGCATGACCAACCTCCTTATGTGAGTGATTGGCGCAGTCTCGGCCAGGCGCCAAGAATTCGCCTTTCACGAAATTTTGCAGTTAATTATATTCATTTTTTTTTTCCTGTCAATGGCCCGCGCGTTGGGGAGGAAAAATCATGTCTCCGCCTTGCGGGCGCGCGCGAGAAAGTCTATAATACGCCCATATGATGATTGCCCGCCATGTCCGCAAGCTTGAAGCCTACACGCCCGGCGAACAGCCGAAAGCGAAGAACGTCGTCAAGCTCAACACGAACGAAAACCCCTATCCGCCCTCCCCGGCGTGCGCAAAGGCCCTCAAGTCCTTTGACCTCGACCGTCTGCGCCGCTACCCGGACCCCGTCTTCGCCGAACTCCGCGCCACGCTCGCGGCCCTCAACGGGACGACGCCCGACCGCGTCTTCGTCGGCAACGGGTCGGACGAAGTCCTCGCGCTCGCGGCGCGGGCCTTCGTCGAGGACGACGAAACCATCGGCTCGCTCGATCCCTCCTACTCGCTCTACAAGACGCTCGCGGCCATCCGGAACGTCCCGTGGACGGGCGTCGCGTCGCTCGACGACTGCCCCCCGTCCGTCTCGCTCTTCCTGCTGACGAACCCGAACGCGCCGACGGGCGAATTCCGCGAGCCCCAGGCCGTCGCCGCGTTCGCCAAGGCGTTCAAGGGCGTCGTCCTCGTGGACGAGGCCTATGCCGACTTCGCGCGCGCCAACTGCATGGCGCTCGCGACCGCGCCCCGCAACCGCAACGTCCTCGTGATGCGCACGTTCTCGAAGAGCTACTCGCTCGCCGGCCTGCGCGTCGGCTACTGCGTCGGCCCGAAGCCGCTCATCGACGCCCTCTACAAGATCAAGGACTCCTACAACGTCGACGCCGTCGCCCAGGCCGTCGCCCTCGCCGCCGCAAAAGACCAGAAGTGGATGAAGGCGAATGTCGCGAAGGTCGTCAAGACGCGCGCCTGGTTCACGGAGGAACTGACCGCGCGCGGGTGGGACGTCATTCCGTCCGAAACGAATTTCGTCTTCGCGAAGCCGCCGCGTCCGCAGAAGGCCGCCGCGCTCTTCGCCGCACTGAAGGCGAAAAACGTCTTCGTACGCTACTTCAAGGGGCCCAAGACGGGCGACCGCCTGCGCATCACGATCGGCACCGACGCGCAGATGAGGCGGCTCGTGAGAGAGTTGGGGAAATGAATGAGGGAAATGATCGAATAATCGAATGTTTGAATGGTCGAATGAGAGAATGGGAGAAACGATGAATCCGATTTCAAAGCCAGACTTCATGCCGCGCGCCGAGCTTCAGGCGCTCCAGCTCGAAAAGCTCCAGAAGCTCATCCCCTACGAATACGAGCGCGTGCCGCTCTTCCGCCGCCGTTGCGACGAGAAAGGCGTCAAGCCGCGCGACCTCGTCACGCTCGCCGACCTCGCGAAGTTCCCCTTCATGAAGAAGACGGATCTCCGCGACGAGTATCCGCTCGGACTCACCGCCGCGCCGATGAAGGAGATCGTCCGCTTCCACTGTTCCTCCGGCACGACGGGCAAGCCCATCTGCATCCCGAACACGAAAGGCGACATCGACGTGTGGGCGGACGCGGCGGCGCGCTGCCTCGCGATGTTCGGCCTCTCGGACGAGGACGTCCTCCAGGTGAGCTACGGCTACGGGCTCTTCACGGGCGGACTCGGCGCGCACTACGGCGGCGAACGGCTCGGCTGCGCCGTCCTCCCGACGGGCGCGGGCAACACCGAAAAGCAGCTCATGCTCATGAAAGACCTCGGCTCGACCGCCATCGCCTGCACGCCGAGCTACTTCCTGCACATCATCGAGATCGCCCGCAAGCTCGGCATCGACTTCCGCCGCGACACGAAGCTCCGCCACGGCATCTTCGGCGCCGAGCCGTGGACGGACGAGATGCGCGCGAAAATCGAGTCCGCGACGGGCATCGTCGCGCACGACATCTACGGGCTGACCGAAATCTCCGGGCCGGGCGTCGCCGGCTCGTGCGGACACTGCCGAGGGCTTCACGTCTTCGAGGATCACTACTACCCCGAAGTCATCGACCCCGAAACGCTCGAAGTCCTGCCGGACGGCACGGAGGGCGAACTCGTCTTCACGACGCTCGACCGCTTCGGCACGCCCATGATCCGCTACCGCACGCGCGACTTGACGACGCTCCACGCGGAGACGTGCGCCTGCGGCCGCACCGTTCGCTGGATGAACCGCATCAAGGCGCGGTCGGACGACATGCTGATCGTCCACGGCGTGAACCTCTTCCCCAGCCAGGTCGAGACGGCCCTCCTCTCCCTGCCCGAAGTCGAGCCGCACTACCAGATCCTGCTCACGCCGACGGAAACGCTCGACCTCTTCGAGATCAAGGTCGAGCTCAAGCCCGAGGCGTTCTCGGACAACATCCGCGAGCTCGAGGCCCTGCGCAAGAAGGTCTTCGCCGCCGTCAAGCAGATCATCGGGCTCTCGCCGAAGATCACGCTCGTCGAGCCGGGCTCTCTGCCGCGCAGCGAAGGCAAGATCAAGCGCGTCATCGACCTGCGGAAGAAATAGGCCGTGAAAGACTTCTTCCGAGGCGTCCGAAAGCACATCGGCAAGCTCAGCGCCGAAAACCTCCGCGAGCAGTACAAGCTCGTCGCCGACGAGCTCGCGCGCTCCGAAGAGCTGCTGACCATCCTGCAGGACGGCGTCGTCCGGCTGGACGCCGACGGCGACGTCATTCAGGCGAACCCGGCGGCGACCGCCCTTCTCGGCGGCGACCCCGCCACGCTCCTGCCCGACTTCGGCGTTCCCCTCGGCAAGGCCTCGCGGCGCACGCTCGCCCTCACCTATCCGGACGCGCGGACGCTGGACGTGCAGACGCTCCCGTTCGACGACGAGACGATCGTCTACCTCCGCGACATCACCGCCGAACGCGCGCGCGCCGAGGAGGAGCTGCGCGCCGGCGCGACAAAGGCCGTGCAGGATCTCGCCGCCGGCGTTGCCCACGAAATCGGCAACCCCCTCAACGCGATATCCCTCTCCCTCCAGCTCATCGAGCGCGATCCGACGGACAAGGAGACGATCCAGACCTGCATGCAGCAGGTGAAGCGTCTGGACGGCATCATCCGCGACTTCCTCGCCGCGCTCCGTCCGCACCGTCCGAACCTCCGGCCCGGCTCGCCCGTCGAGCCGCTTCGGCGCTGCCTCGACACGCTGCGCGAGCAGTTCGTCGAGCGCAAGATCCGCGTCACGCTCAACGTGCCGGCCGCGCTCCCGGCCGTCGCGCTCGACGCAAACCAGATCGAGCAGGTCTTCTTCAATCTTCTCAAGAACGCGCTGGAGGCGATGACGGACGGCGGCGCGATCACGATTACGCTCGCCTCCGACGACGAGACGGTGTCCGTCTCCTTCCGCGACACGGGCCTCGGCATGAGCGCCGAACAGCTCGCCCACCTCTTCGAGCCTTACCGCACGACGAAGGAGAAAGGCACGGGCCTCGGGCTCATGATCTCGAAGCGCATCGTCTGCGACCACGGCGGCACGATCGACGCGGAGTCGTCCGTCGGCGAGGGCACGACTTTCATCGTCCGCCTGCCGCGCCTCGAACGGCGCGTCCGCGAACTCCCGAAATAGGTTCACCCCCCCCCCCCCCCCCCCCAAAAAAAAAAAGGAAACCAAATGAAAAAGCGTTCGACAGTTCTGGACAAGGGCGCGGTCGCGCTCTCGTGTTGTGCCATGACAGGCTTGCTCTGGGGGGGGGGGGCTCCCGATTGTGTCGGACGTCACGATGGAACAGACTTCGCGAAAAGTCGCCATCACCTATAACCTGACAGGCGCACCCGGCATCGTCACCCTGGATTTCGAGACGAACTTCGTCGATGCCGCCGGTCTGACCGGATGGGCGTCAATTGGCAAGGAAAACATCCGGCACGTCACGGGCGACGCCTTCCGTCTCGTGCAGCCCGGCGAAAGCCGAAAGGCGTATTGGGCGGCGGAGCGATCGTGGCCTGGAAGGCACATCATCGCGCCAAACCGAATCCGCGCCGTCGTCCACGCCGTTGCGACCAACACGCCGCCGGACTACATGGTGTGCAATCTGATCGACGGAACGCGGTTCTACTACGACACGGTCGAGCAACTGCCGGGCGGAATCGGTTCGGACAACTACCGCAAACACCTGTTCGTGATGCGAAAGATCCCTGCCAAGGGCCAGACGTTCCGAATGGGCATCGCCGCCACGCAACCGGGATTTAAAGCGGACACCGACACGCCCCATCTCGTCGGCTTCACGCAGGACTACTACATGGGCGTCTTCGAGGTCACGCAATGGCAGTGGCAGCACGTCATGGACGTGAATCCGAGCACCCTCAAGGGGGACCTGCTTCCGGTGGAAACGTTCAACCCCGAAGAGCATCTCTTTGGCGCCTACTACTCGGGGCCGGTCAGCGAGACCCAGGACAACTACGCGGTGGGCGAGAAAGGATTTATCGCGAAAATGCGCGCGCGAACCGGACTTGGAACATATCTCCACGCGCCAACCGCCGCACAGTGGGAATATGCCTGCCGCGCCGGGACGGTGACGCAGTTCAGCGACGGAACGGATTACACGAGCGACGCCTCCGTGATGAATGCGACGCTGACGAACATCGCCCGCTATGCCGCGAACGCGATTGCCGTTGGCGCGGACGACACCGCGACGTCGAACGGCACGCTGCGCGTCGGAAGTCTCGCGCCCAATGCGTTCGGACTCTACGACATGCACGGCAACGTGGCCGAATGGTGTCGGGATCATCGCAGCTGGGCATCAATGGAAAGCTACAGCGATTCGACGCGCGTCTACATCGACCCTGCCGGGCCGACAAACGGCGCGCCGGATTTCATCACGACGCATTACGAGAAGCGCGGCGGCGGATGGACGAGCACAGCCGCGGCCTGCCAAAGCGGCTGGCGCCAAGGATCGAACAACTGCTGGCAGATGGATCGGACAGCCATCGGCGCACGCCTCTGCTACACGATCGTCGAATGACGGGAGACGAATGTCATGAAATGCAGATTGCCCTTCTGTCTGCTCCTGCCGGCAATCGCTGCATCGGCAACCGCCGATCCGCTGGTAAGCGACGTGTCCATCCGGCAGGAAGCCGCCGCAAAACGCCTTGAGGTCGGCTACACGCTTTCGGGCGCGCCCGCCGTCGTGACGGTCACATTCAGCACGAACACGGCCTCCGATGCGTCGGGCGCGTGGATTCCCCTGCGTGCGTCCGACACGTCCAAGGTCGTGGGCGATGCGTTCCGCGTGGTGAAAACGGGAGTCCGCAAGATCTACTGGCTGCCGGACGGTGAACTGGCGCACCTTGACGCGGGCGCCATCAAGGCGGAAATCAAGGCCTGGCCGACGAACGCGCCCCCGGACTACCTAGTCTGCGACATTGTTTCGGGCGCCAATTGGTATTATGAGGACGTCGGGCAGTTGCCGGGCGGCATTGGTTCGGACGACTACCGCAAGCACCTGTTTGTGATGCGCAAGATTCCGGCCAAAGACAAGACGTGGTGGATGTGCGCACAGCCGACGTCCGCCGGATATGATTCGACACGCGAATACCGTCATCAGGTAAAACTCACAAACGACTACTACATGGGGGTGTTCGAGGTCACGCAATGGCAGTGGAAGAACGTCATGGGAGCGGACGGCTCTTCGTTCACGTTCCCGGTCGAGGGCGACCTGCGGCCGTTTGAAGGCCGCATTCCGGCCAACTCCGTGTGGAGCGGCGATCAGGTCTGGCCCACGAATTCAGCGGGCGAGACCGTCACTGCCGTTGGCGACAAGTACTTCATCGGACGGCTGCGCATGCGCACAGGACTTGGCGAACGGCTGTTCTTGCCGACGGAAGCGCAGTGGGAATTCGCCTGCCGGGCGGGACAGGATCACGACTTCAACGATGGCGGCGACGTCCTGTCAAAAGACGAGACAACGAACCCGCACCTTGACCTCCTCGGACGCTACGCGGGGAACGGCGGCATAATGGGCGGCGGCGCGGAATTCCTGTCCGGGCCAAGCCACGGAACGGCCCGTGTGGGCAGCTATCTTCCGAATGCCTTTGGCCTGTACGACATGCACGGCAACGTCTCCGAATGGTGCATCGACCTTTTCAACAAGACAGAGGAACACATGATTCCGCTGGGCTGGGACAGCGGCGAGGTTCTGGTGAATCCGCTCGGCGATTCGGCAGACGACATCGGATACCAGACATGGCGGTGCGCCCGAGGCGGAAACTGGTCGTCGCCGCCATCCGCCTGCCGCGCATCCGACCGAAGCGTGGCCTTCCAGTTCTGGCAAACCGACTGCATGAAGTACTGCGGATTCCGAATGTGCCTGACGCTGTCCAACGGCGAGGAACAGCCGTCCGTCTCCGCCGCCGTGGCCACGGGAATCAAAACGGCATACGCCTCCTGCCAATCTAACGCCGGAATCGAGTTGTTCGACACGCGCTTCAAAAGCAGGGCCACAGGCGAGGCGTCGTCCTTCTCTTCCGAAAAGCTCGGCCTCGTCTTCACAATCAGGTAAGGAGTGAACTTCATGGGCATTTCCACGTTGCTTTCGCATCGAAACCGGACTCGGACAATCTGCGCCGTTGCCCTTCTCGCGTTCTCGTCGGCCGTCGCAGACGAAAGGGTCGTGAACGGTTCGTTCGCCGCCGAATCAAGCGGCTGGTCAATCTATCGCGGACAGGTGGACGCCGCCGTTTCCCACGACGGCGCGGGCGGCAGCCTTCGCCTCGCGTTCGAGGCGGGGATGAAGGGACAGGCAATTGCCCACCAGAAAGTCGCGCTCAATCAGGAAGACGCCGCGCCGTTTGCGTATTCCGTCTGGACGAAATGCGAGGGGCTGCCGCCGGAGGCCGTGCCGTCGCATGACAACTTCGGCATCGAACTGTGCGTCAACTACCGGGACGGCGGAAGCCAATGGATCTCGACGAAGCGGGCGCCGAGCGTGGGCACGCACGGATGGGAACGATTGGCCGGGCACTTCGTGCCGCCGAGAGCCGTGAAGGACGTCGTCTTCTATGCACGGCTGAAGCTGAACGGAACGGCCTGGTTCGACGAGTTTTCGCTCGATTCGTTCCTTCCACCGCGAAACGACCTTCCGGGATGCGCCCTCACGGAAGAGGCGGGCACGTTCGTCCTCGAAAACGGCTACGTGCGCCTTGTCTTCGAGCCGGCCAAAGGCGGCACCTGCCGGGAATTCACGGTGAAGGCCACGGGCGTCAACTACGCAGGAGACCTTCATCCCAACGCTCGACTCTTCACGGATCGTCTGCGCGTCGGCGGGAGGTCGTATGACCGCGTCTACCGCGCGGAGATTCTGCGGAACACGCCGGAAGAAGCCGCGCTTCGCCTGTCGCTGACCGCACCAAAAGACTACCCGTTCCTCGAACTGTCGAAGACGTTTCGAATCACGTCCCGCTCGGCGGCGCTTGACTGCACGTATTTCTACCGGAACCTGCCGGAAGCCATGGCGGCACAGGTCTTTGAACCGTACTTCCGCAACGGGATGGCCGCGTTCAAGCGTCCGGGACAACGCTATCTCGTCCCGACGGCAAAGGGCGTCCGTCGAATCGGCCCGACTGGCGGCAACCTGCCGGTGACGGACGCGATCGCCGGATGGGTCGCGGCGGCGGACGGCGCGGGCGGCACCCTCGTCTGCGAATTTGACTACTCACGGCTCGCCTCCGAATACTTCTGGCTCGGCGGCGTGGACGACACGACGACGGAATGGACGTTCCAGCCCGTCGAGGTTGCCGCCGGCAAGACGTTCGAGACAACGCTCACCTTCTACCCTGCAACCGGGATGAAGCGTCCCGACGGCGCGGAGAACGGCATCTGCGCCTCGTTCCCGGTCAGCGACGACGGAAACGTCTCCGTCGAGCTGATGGCGGCGAAACGCTACCTGGTTGACGCGGAAATCGAACTCGCCAAGGCGGACGGATCGACGCAGACGGTTGCGCGCACGGTGCAGCTTGCGCCGGACGCGGCGGTTCGGATACCGCTGGGCGCAAAGGCAAAAGGCCTGAAGGTGGCGCATGTCGTCGCCAAGGAGTCCGGCCGTGCCGTGTTTGAGGCGGAGCGTCCCTTCGCGTCCGACGTCCGCATCAAGCCGAGAAAGGCGAAGGCGAAGCCAGCCGAGCTGAAGCCGTTCGAGCTGACGCTCTCCGAAGAGCTGGTCACGCCGCATACGGCGTGGATGAAGCCGTACGCCGGCGGCAAGCTGAAGGTGTTCTTCCTCGTCGATCTGCGCCAGGCGCGTGAAGTCGTGGAACTGGCCCAGCGCATGGATCTCGACCACCGCGTCATCCGCATTGCCGACCACCGCGACATCATGGCGTGGGGAATGTGCGACCGCTACGGACGCTTCACGTACGAGGACGCGAACCTTTCGCTGAAGCAGGAGCTGTCGCGTCCGCTCGACGCCATCGTCATCGCCGGCAATCTCTGGCGACACGTCGATGCGGCAAACCGCGCCACGATTGCACGACGGGCCGCATCCGGCGTGGGACTCGTGGAAATCGGCATGAAGCAGCCGATCATGCCGGACGCCTCGCCCGATGCCGCCGGGACAAAATACATCACGTCCGCCATTGACGACGTTCTTCTGCCGCACGGCGCGAATCGGGTCACGGCGTTTTCCGCCGGAAAGGCGCGGGCCGCCCGAATCGACCGTCCGGCGGACGGCGGACTAACGCCAGCCATCCCGTACGACAAGCCGGAGCCGCCCTTCAGATACCAGGACTACTCGCTGGGCATCCTGGCCCGTGCCGTCGCATGGGCGGCAAACCGCGTCGTTTCCGTGCCGTCGGACGCCAAGCGGTGCGTGGAGACGGTCGACGTCCCGGGCGGCGGAATGAAGATCGTCCATACGTTTTTCCGCGACAGCAAGGGGCGCGTCTGCGACTGGTCGGCCAAGGCCGAGGGACGGCCTGCGACGGGCGCGGCGACGGCGCGAAAGGTGGCGCGCCTTTTCCCGGAAGACGGAACGTACAGGATGCCGTTCGCCGTTGGCGAGAGCTTCTACTGCAGTGCGCCCAGGCGCTATCTGAACCCGCTTCGCTTCAGCCAATACAAGGCAATCGGCGTCAACGAACTGCGGTACTGGCATGCGGAAGACAAAAGCCCGTTCTTCGACGAGGCGCGTCAGATGGGATTCCACATGAACTTCCCGCTGACCGGCACGCACCTCTGGACATTCACCGAGGACTTCTCCGAACCGTACGCGAAGACGAAAGACAAGCGCTATCTCTGCCGAAAGCCCTGCTTCAACGATCCGGCCTACATCGCCGCCGACCGTGCACGGATCGAGAAATGCATCGAAGAACGGAAACGTTTTGCCCCGACGAGCTTCGACTGCGGCGACGAGAACTCGCTTACGCTTTGGGGAACGTCGTTCGACTTCTGCTTCTCGCCGCACACGCTGGCGGCGGAACGCACGTGGCTTCGCGAGACGTACGGAACACTTGAGAAGCTGAACGCCTCGTGGAAGACGGCGTTTCCCTCCTGGGAAGACGTGACGCCGCTCACCACGGAAGAGGCACTTGCCGCGCACGCGAAGGATCGCCAATGGGCGGCATGGGCGGATCATCGCCGGTTCATGGAACTGACGTACTGCAACTACTTCCAGTCCGTGAAGGAGGCAATCAATGCCCAATGCCCCGGCGTGCCGCTCGACATGTCCGGCACCCAGCCGCCGAACGGGTACACGGGAATGGACATGTGGCTGCTCTCCGATGCCATCGGCGTGTGTGCCGCGTATGACCAGGAGAATCTGGCCGAGATCGTCCGCTCGTTTAGGAGGCCGCTCATCAAGCCGTGGTACGGGTATGGCGCCTCCGGACCGGACATTGAGCATCGAGTCTGGTTTGATGCGCTGCGCTTCCGGAATTTTGGCGTCTCCTACTTCGACGGAATGAACGTGCTGAACCCCGACTTCACCATTCCGAATCAGGTGAAAGAACTCTCGTCCGCGCTCCGCTTCTTCATCAACGGCGGCGCCGCACGGCTGAAAACGCTCGACGAGCGTCCGCAGGCGCTGATCCACTATTCGCAGGCGTCCATCCACGCCGCGCAGATCGAGAAACGCTACGACTCCTTCCTTGCCGCGCGCGCGGTGTGGTGCAAGTTGCTGGACGACATGAACATTTCCTACCGCTTTGTCGCGTACGGCGAAATCGAGTCCGGCGAACTCCGGAACACGACGGCGCGTGTGCTCATCCTGCCGGAATCCTCCGCCCTCTCGGAGAAGGAGGCCGCCGAAATGCGGGCGTTCGTCGCCAACGGCGGATGCCTCGTCGGGGACAGGCTTTCGGCGACGCACGACATCCACTGCAACCTGAAGGCCGTCGGCGCACTTGACGACCTCTTTGCTTCGGGCAAGGGGGCCGTGCGCATCGACCGTGTGCGGCCACAGTACAATACGTTGCGCATGACGGAACGCACCGTCGCGGAGGCGGTGGCCTACCGAGATTCAATTGCCGCGAAATTCGCGCGTTTCCTTCCGGATGTCGGCGTGACATACAGGTCGAACGGCATCACGGGCGTAAGGACATTCACGCTATTCCCCTGCGAGGGCGGCGAGAAGATGTACCTTGGCTTTGTGCGCGAGGGCGAATCCAACGGATCGGACGGCGTCACGCAGGTGTCGTGGTCGGGGACGCGAACCGTGCGAGATCTTCGCACGGGACAGAATTTGGGCCAACGCAACGGAATGACCGTCACGCTCGAACCGTATCAGGCGGCGTTCTACGAGATTTCGCCATAAGCCCACGAAACGGCCGCCCGCGCGCGCGTCACGGCGCGAGCACGGCGAAGAACGCGTTGTGGTCGGACAACGCCTCGCTTGGCACGAGACGCGGTTGCGCGACGGGACGAAGGTCGCGCGCAAAAATGTAGTCGAGCGCGCTGTCGCCATAACGCCGCGAGGGATGCGTGCCGCGCGATTCAGGCGGCAGAATCGAGAGCAGGTTCAGGAATCCCGCCGCGTCGAACAGGTCGAAGATCTTCTCGTCCGCAAACTCCTTGCGCCACTTGTCCGCGTTCATGTCGCCCGCGACGAGAACGGGCCGCCGCCCGCGCCCGACGCGCTTTTCCTGCGCCAGCAGCTGCTCGACGGCAATCGTCCGCTTGTCGCGGTTCAGTTCCTTGGCCTCGCGCCCTTTCGCGCGGTAGTTGGACTTGAGATGGACGGCATAGACGGCCGCCGTCGTCGCGGGGTCAAGCTGGAGCGCGGCAAACGCATAGCCGCGCGGCGGCGTCCGCTTCCCGGCGGACGTCCACTTCTTCCAGCCCGCCTCGACAACGGGCAACGTCGTCGCGACGACGTCCTGCTGCTGGTCAAAGCGGTCGCGGCGACGATAGCCTGAAATGGAGGCGACCACGAGATTCGTGCGGCCAATGCGCGCGACGAGGTTCGAGGCGACGCGCGGCCCGCGAATCTCGTTCAGGCAGAGAATCACGTCGTTCGTGCGCATCGGATCGACGGCATCCAGCCCGCGCGCGAGCATCTGCGCGACGGCCGTGATCGTCGCGTCCTCGACGTCGGGGTGCGCGCGGTGCTCGGCGCGTCCGGACGGGAACCAGTTCCCATTCCACGTTCCGACGACGACGGCGGCAAGAAGGAGGGCGAGCGTGTGCATGGAATCAGAACCCCGGCAGGTTGAGCTGCCCCGAAACGCAGACTTTCCGACCCTTGGACAGCGAACGGTCGGACGTGTCGTAGACGACGAACTTGAAGCCCTCGAAACGCTTCGAGAGTTCGCGGCGAATAAAGCTCGAAACCGTCTTCACGTTGCCGACGTCGTCGTCCGAAAAGCCGATCGAGACCGACCGGTCAAGCCGCCCCGAACGACGGAGCATATGGAAGACGTGTTCGACGAAGTCGCGAATCGCGAACTCCTTGGCAAGCTCTGGGCGCGTGACGGTCGTGGCGACGGCCATTTTCTCGCGATAGATCGGATCGTTCGCCATCCGTGCCTTGAACCCCTTGTAGGTGACGGCCGCATAGCGGCACATGCCGAGATAGTAGTCGAGTTCCTCGGCGTCCGTCCCGAACTCGCCGTCGCCGACGCCATCGATCCACCGCCGGTAGCCGCGCAGGTTGGACATCATCTCAACACGGTCCTCTTCCGTGAGGGCGTAGCGGATGAAGATTCGAACGGCCTTCTCAATCGTTTCAGGCGAATGGCCACGTGCCGTCACGATTGCGAACAGTCGCCCTTCGCGCAGCGTCTTCTTCAGCGCGTTGTAGCTCGGACCCGGCTTCGCGCCGTGCTCGACCTTCTCAAGCGCGGCAATCGTGTCCTCCAGGAAGCGGTTCGGCGCTTCACTCGCCCCGTCAGTCGCGGACGGCGGATCCTCAAAGTTGCGGAACGCCTCGGCCCAGTCGCCGCCGGGCGCGCGGTAATGCTCGACGTCGGCCCGCACGAGCGCGAACGTCGCCGTCGAGACCTCGACGGGCTTCCAGTCGCCGTTCTCCTCCAGATGCTCCATGCGAATCTTCGTGGGCATGTGGAGAATGTTGTCATCCCAGTCGAAGATGTAGTACTTGAAGTCGCGCGTGGCGACGGCTTCGTTCACGTATGGAATCGGCTTCTTCACGTCACGCGGTTACGCGGCCTTGCGGAAGAGATAGATCTTGCTCTCCGTCCCCCGCAAAAGCCGCCCGATGTTGCTCCGGTGCTTCCAGATGACGAAGAGGGCGATCGCCGTGACGAGCACGCACTGCGGCAGATTCGCCCGCCCCTCGGCGCCCAGCACGGGAAACCAGATCGCAACCGCCAGAAACGCCGCCGCCGAACAGCTGGACAGCGAAATGTAGTGCGAACACGCGAAGACAAGCGCGAACAGGCCAAACGCCGTGCCGACGACGCCGGGGACAAGCCCCAGGAGCATGCCAAACGCCGTCGCGACGCCCTTCCCGCCCTTGAACTTCATGTAGGGCGTGAGCATATGCCCAACGACGCAGACGACGCCCACCCAAAGGGCCGGGCCGCCGAACGCCTTCGCCGCGAGCGTCGGCAACAGCCCCTTCAGGACGTCGCACGCAAACGCCAACAGCCCCCACTTCTTCCCAACCGTCCGAAAGACGTTCGTCGCGCCGATGTTCTTCGAGCCGACCGTCCGCACGTCAATGCCGCGCAATCGGCCGATGAGATAGCCAAACGGTATCCCGCCCACGAGATAGGCGGCCACAATCCACGGAAGGTCTGTCGTCATGTCTGTCATGTGGAACTCCATTGTCTTGCCAACGCAGCGATTTCCGGATCGCGTCCCCGAAAATCGCGAAACACCTCAAGGGCCGACTTCGAGCCGCCGAGCGCCAAGACCGTCTCGCGGTAACGCGCGCCCATGCGCCGCACCGTCTCGTCGTCCGGCAGCCCCGCCTCCTCGAACGCCCCATAGCAGTCCGCGCTCATCACCTCGGCCCACTTGTAGCCGTAGTATCCCGCCGCATAGCCACCCGCGAAGATGTGGCTGAACGAGCAGAGAAAACCGTCGCCAGCCACCGTCGGCACGCCAAAATGTTCAAAAACAGCCGCTTTAACGCAATTAGGTGTCTCCGCCACGGGGGCCTGTCCCCAGGTTTTGTGAAGCAGAAGATCCGTCTTCGCGAAAGCGAGCTGGCGGCGACAAGCCGTCGCCGCGCGAAAGTTCTTCGCCGCGCGCACCTTGGCCTTCAACGCCGCCGGAACATCGATTCCCGTCCGGTCATCCAGGCACCAGTTCTCCATGAACTGCGAAGCAACCTCCACCGCATCCCACTCGACGAGGTTGATGCCGGCGGCATCCTCTTCCTCGACGCGCGTGAGCATGCACTGAAGCGCATGCCCGAATTCGTGAAACAGCGTCTCGACCTCGCGGAACGGCAAAAGGCAACGCCCCTCTTCGTCCCGCGCCGGAAAGTTCGTGCAGACCAGCGCGAGCGGCAACGCCACCTCGCCGTGCCGCACCCGCCGATTGCGGAACTCGTTCATCCACGCGCCGCCGTTCTTGAGTCCGTTGCGGACAAACGGGTCAAAGTAGAAGTGCGCAATCGTCTCGCCCTTTTCCGTCACGGCAAAGAAGCGGACGTCGGGATGCCAGACGGACGGCTTCGCGTCGCCCGTCACCTCCTCGACCGAGATGCCAAAGAGCAAGCTGGAAATCCGGAAGAGTCCGCGCAGGACGTCCTCCAACTCGAAATGCCGCTTCAATTCCTCTTCGGAATAGGCATACTTCCGCTCGCGCAGACGCTCGGCGCAAAAGGCCGTGTCCCACGGTTCGACCGACGGAATCTCCGCCGGCGCGGATGCGCGCAGTTCCTGCGCCTCGGCTTCCGCCGGCGCGGCCGTCGCCGCATCGAGATCGTCGATCATCTTGAACGCGGCGGCGACGGACGGCGCGCACTTCGTCGCAAGCGAAAGGTCGGCATAGGACGAAAAGCCGAGAAGCGCGGCCAACTCGGCGCGCAGCTTCAGGATTTCGTCGATGCGCGCGGCATTCTCGGAGGCCCGCGTCGACCGCGCACGGCACAAGGCTTCGCGCACGGCGCGATCGGCGCAGTGCTTCATCGTCTCCGGATAGTTCGCGTCGTCAATCGTGTAGGTCTTTCCGTCCTTGACGAGCGAGAACGTCTTCGTCGCGTCGAGGACGGCGTTCGAGAAGTCCATCCCCAGTTTCGCGAGCGACGCCTGAATCGCGTTGAACCGCGCCCGCTTCGCGCCCTCCAGGCCAATGCCCGCCAATTCCGCCGCCTCGACCATCTTCGCGAGAATACGCCGCCGCACGGGCGAAAGCCCCTCGTCCGTCGTCAGGATCGCCTTCGCCGCGCGGTAGATCGGCTGCGACTGGCCGACGCGCAGGGAGAATGTGACAAGCTGCGGCTGAAAGCCCTCCTCGACCTTTCGCCAGGCGTCGGAATTCATGACGGACGTGAGGTGCGTGACCTGTCCCCACATGCGGTAAAGCGCGCGCGTCGCGTCGTCCAGCGCCCAGACAAGCCCCTCGTAGGTCGTCGGCGCGGACGCCTCCAGCGTGGCGACGGACGCCTCGGACTGCGCAAGCAGCCGCGGCAACTCGGCCGCGGCCTGCTCGGGCGTGAACTGCCCCCAGTCGGGAAAGTCCGCCATGTCCCTCACTTGACGACGCGGACCTTGATGACGGCCTCGGTCGCCGCGAGAACCTTCACGACGTCCGCCGGGACCGGCGTGTCGACGTCGATGAGCGTATAGGCGAAGTCGCCACGGCTCTTGTTCGCGACCGCGTCGATGTTGACCTTGGCGTTGCCGAGGATCGACGTGAGCGTGCCGAGCATGTTCGCGACGTTCTTGTGGAGAATCGCGAGACGGCCGGGCTTCGTCGCCGGGCCAAGCGTGCAGGCCGGATAGTTCACCGAATTGACGATGTTCCCGTTCTCCAGGTAGTCGCGCATCTCCTTCACGGCCATGACCGCGCAGTTGTCCTCGGCCTCCTCGGTGGACGCGCCAAGGTGCGGAATGACGAGGCAGCCGTTCTGGCCGGCCGTCGTCGCGTTCGGGAAGTCGGAGACGTACTTGCGCACCTTGCCGGACGCAAGCGCGGCAAGCATGTCCTTCTCGTTCACGAGCGCGTCGCGCGCGGCGTTGATGACGATGACGCCCGTCTTCATGAGCGCGATCGCCTCGGCGTTGATCATGCCCTTCGTCGAGTCGAGCGCGGGCACGTGAATCGTGATGAAGTCGCAGTCACGGTAGATCGCCTCGACGTTCTTGCAGACCTTGACCTCAGTCGTCAGGCGAAGCGCGGCATCGACAGAAAGGTAGGGGTCGTAGCCGAGGACGTCCATGCCGAGGCCGACGGCGGCGTTCGCGACCTTCTGGCCGATTGCGCCCAGGCCGATGACGCCGAGCTTCTTGCCCTGGATCTCCGTGCCGGCGAACGCCTTCTTCGCCTTCTCGGCCGCCTTGTTGATCGCCGGATCGGCGACGTTCGCCTTGACCCACTCGACGCCGCCGACGATGTCGCGGCTCGCGAGCAGCATCGCCGCGATGACAAGCTCCTTCACGCCGTTCGCGTTCGCGCCCGGCGTATTGAAGACGACAATGCCCTTCTTCGCATACTCGGCGTGAGGGATGTTGTTGACGCCCGCGCCAGCGCGCGCGACGGCAAGGAGATTCGCGCCAGGGACAAGCTCGTCCATCTTGGCGCTGCGGACGAACGCGGCGTCCGCCTCTTCGAACTTCTCGGTGCGGGCGTAGTTCTCGCCCAGGTTCTTCAGCCCGCATTCCGCAATCGGATTGAGGCACGTGTACGTGTAGTTCATGTTCTTTTCTTCCGTAGAGTTTATCGTGGAATATGCCGTCACGCATGACGACAAGTGCATATTATAGCACAATTCGCCGAGGCCCGACCGACTCGGCGGCGCGCGCGTCACGAATCCCGGAGCGCGGGGTCGAGGCGATCCCGCAAGGCGTCGGCGAGATGGTTGAAGACCAGCACGAGAAGGAATATCGCCAGCGTCGTGAACGTCATCTCCCACCAGACGCCCTGCCAGAGACGAAGCCGCGCGCTGTTGATCATGATTCCCCAGCTCGGCTCGCCCTGCACGCCGATACCGAGGAAGCTGATGAAGACCTCCGTCGAGACGGCGGACGGAAAGCGGATCGAGAACTGGATGAGGACAATGTGCGCGACGTTCGGCAGGATGTGCCGGAACATGATGCGCAGCGGCGAGTAGCCGAGCGTCTTCGCCGCCTGCACGTAGGCGCGATCCCGGTGCTTCATCACCTCCGCGCGAATCGTCCGGCACGTGCCCACCCAGGTCGTCAGCCCGATGCCGAGGTAAATCCCCAAGAGGCCCTGCCCGACGACAAGCGAAATCGCCAGGATGAAGAGCAGCCCCGGCATTGAGGCGACGGTCGCCGACAGCCAGAGGACGAGCGAATCGACCTTCCCGCCCAAGTAGCCGCCAAGGAGACCGAGGATCACGCCGAGCGGAATCGCGATGAGCGACGTGACGATGCCGACGTGGAACGCGATGCGCGCCCCCTGCACGAGCCGAAGCGCCACCGAGCGGCCCAGGCTGTCCGTCCCCAGAAGATAGCGTTCGCCCGTCTTCGGCGCGGGAACGAGCGGCGGCAGAAAGCGCTGCTCCGCCGCGACGCGGTTGTAGGCCGGCGTCACGTCCCGGAACCGCGCAATCCGGTACTGCGCCTCGCCAAAGAGGGCCGCACCCGCGTAGAGCGCGAGCACGGCCAGGCAGATCCGAACGGACAGCTTCACCGGACGACGACCGCGACGGCCCGTCAGCCGCGCGCGGCGAGGATGGCCGCGACGGCCTCGGCCGGCGGCACGACCTTCGTCTGCGACTTGTCTTCACACCGGCGCTTCACCTCGACGCCGCCGTTCGCCAGCCCCTTCGCGCCGACGACGACGCGCACCGGGAAGCCGATGAGGTCGGCGTCCTTGAACTTGACGCCGGGACGCTCCGCGCGGTCGTCGACGATCACGTCCACGCCCTTCGCCTCCAGCGCGGCCTCCAGCTCGTCCGCGACCTTCGTGACCTCGGCCTTGTCGGGGTCGAGGTTCTCGATGACGACCTCGTACGGCGCGACGGACGCGGGCCAGACGATGCCGTCCTTGTCGTGGCACTGCTCGATGACGGCCTGCACGGTGCGCGAGACGCCGATGCCGTAGCAGCCCATCACCATGACGCTCTCCTTCAGCTCCGCGTTCTTGAACGTCGCCTTGAACGCGTCCGTGTACTTCGTGCCGAGCTTGAAGACGTGCCCGACCTCGATGCCGCGCTTGATGACGAGCGGCTTGCCGCAGTGCGGGCAGACGTCGCCGTCGCGCACGACCACGAGGTCGGCGTAGGCGGCGATGGCGCAGTCGCGGTCGAAGTCGACGTCGCGGAGATCCGTCTCGTCCGGCAGGTTGCCGCCGGTGATCATGCCCTTCGCGCCCTTGAGGTCGAGGTCGGCGTAGACCGGCACGTCCGCCGCCGGCTTGACCGGGCCCGCGTAGCCGACGGGCGCGCCCGTCACCTTCTGCACGGTCTCGAAGTCGGCGAGCGCGAACTTCTTCGCGCCGACGAGATGCTTGGCCTTCACCTCGTTCAGGTCGCGGTCGCCGCGCACGCAGAAGAGGACGGGCTTGCCGTCCGCGACATAGACGAGCGTCTTGACCATCTTCGTCGCGGGCACGCCGAAGAACGCGACCATCTCCTCGATCGTCTTCGCGGGCGTCGGCGCGGGCGTGCACGGCCCGCACGGCGCGAAGGCATCAGACGGGACGGCGCGCTCCGCCTTCTCCAGGTTCGCCGCGTAGCCGCAGCCGTCGCAGAACGCGATGCCGTCCTCGCCCGCGTCGGCGAGCACGTGGAACTCGTGGCTGAACTTGCCGCCGATGTCGCCCGTGTCGGCCTCGACCGGATACGCCTTGAGCCCGCAGCGCGCGAAGACGCGCGTGTAGGCGTCGAACATCGCCTTGTAGCTCGCGTCCGCCGCCTCCAGCGACGTGTCGAAGGAATAGGCGTCCTTCATCAGGAACTCCTTCGAGCGCATCAGCCCGAAGCGCGGACGGATCTCGTCGCGGAACTTCCACTGGATCTGGTAGACCGTGACGGGCAACTGGCGGTAGGACGAGACGACGCCGTTGACGACGTCCGTCACGACCTCCTCGGCCGTCGGCGAGAGCGCGTAGTCGTGCGCCGCGCGATCCTTGAGGCGGAACATGCCGGGGCCCATCGCCTCCCAGCGGCCCGACGTCTGCCAGAGCTCGGCCGGCTGGAGGATCGGCAGGACGATCTCCAGCGCGCCCGCGCGATCCATCTCCTCGCGGACGATCTTCGTGACCTTGTTGAGCACGCGCATGCCGAGCGGCAGGTAGGAGTAGAGCCCGCCCGCGACCTTCTTCATGAGGCCGGCGCGGATCATGAGCTTGTGGGAGTCGATTTCGGCGTCGCCGGGATTCTCCCGGAGCGTCTGGATGAGCGATTTAGTCCATTTCATGGGATTTCGGATTGCCTTGGGTTGTTTCTGATTTCGATTCGGATTCCAGCGGTCTCCGGACCCTTACGCGAACCGGACCGGCTCGATGTGCCAGATGTCCTTCGCGTACTCCATCACCGCGCGGTCGGACGAGAACCGGCCCGAACGCGCGATGTTGACGAGCGACATCCGGTTCCACTTCTTCGCGTCGCGGTACGTCGCGTCGACGAGATCCTGCGCACGGCAGTAGTCCTTGAGGTCGGCGAGAAGCATGTAGTAGTCGTTGTAGTCCAGGAGACTGCGCAGGATCGGCTCGAACAGCCCCGGCTCGAGGAGCGAGAAGACGTTCTCGCGGATCATGTCGAGCGCGAGCTTGATCTCCGGGTCCTTGCGGTAGTAGTCGCGCGCGACGTAGGTCGGGCGCAGCTTCGCGACGTCCTCCGTCCGCAGGCCGAAGAGGAACATGTTCGCGTCGCCGACCTCCTGGTTGATCTCGACGTTCGCGCCGTCGTAGGTGCCGAGCGTGAGCGCGCCGTTCATCATGAACTTCATGTTGCCCGTGCCCGACGCCTCCATGCCCGCGAGCGAGATCTGCTCGGAGACCTCGGCGGCCGGCATGATCTTCTCCGCGAGCGAGACGCGGTAGTCGGGCAGGAACGCGACCTGCAGGCGGTCGCGCGTCTTCGGGTTCGCGTTCACGACGCCCGCGATGCCGTGGATGAAGCGGATGATGAGCTTCGCCATATAGTAACCGGGCGCCGCCTTCGCCGCGAAGATGAACTGGCGCGGCTTCGGGTCGTACGTCGGGTCGTTGAGCAGGCGGTTGTAGAAGACGATGATGTAGAGCGCGAGCAGGAGCTGGCGCTTGTACTCGTGCAGGCGCTTCACCTGCACGTCGAAGATCGCGTCCGGATTGAGCGCGAGGCCGAGGCTCTTCTGCGTCCACGCCGCGAGCTGGCCCTTGTTGGAGCGCTTGATCTTCGCGAGCGCGTCGAGGAAGTTCGCGTCGTCCGCGAACTTCTCAAGCCCCTTCAGCTCGTCGAGGTGCGTGATCCAGCGGTCGCCGATCGCCTCGCTGACGAGCTGCGCGAGCATCGGGTTCGCCTTGAGGAGCCAGCGGCGCGGCGTGATGCCGTTCGTCACGTTGTGGAACTTCTCCGGCCAGAGCTCGTAGAAGTCCTTGAACAGGCTCTCCTTCAGGATCTTCGAGTGCAGCTCGGCGACGCCGTTGACGGACGACGTGCCGACGAGGCAGAGGTTCGCCATCCGCACGGAGCGCACGCCGCCCTCGTCGATGAGGGACATGCGCTGGAGCTTCTGGATGTCGCCCGGATAGAGCGCGCTCACCTTCTGGAGGAAGCGCCCGTTGATCTCGTAGATGATCTGCAGGTGACGCGGCAGCAGACGCTCCATCAGCGGCACCGGCCACTTCTCCAGCGCCTCCTGGAGGATCGTGTGGTTCGTGTAGCCCGTCGCGCGGCGCGTCAGGTCCCACGCCTGGTCCCAGCCCAGCCCCTCAAGGTCGACGAGGATGCGCATGAGCTCGGGGATGACGAGCGTCGGATGCGTGTCGTTGAGGTGGATGAAGACCTTCTCCGGAAGCGCGTCCCACGTCGGATTGAGGCGGCGGTAGCGGCGCAGGATGTCCTGCAGCGAGCAGCTCACGAAGAAGTACTGCTGGCGGAGGCGCAGCTCCTTGCCGGCCGACGTGTTGTCGTTCGGATAGAGCACCTTCGTCAGGTTCTCCGCCAGCACCTTCGTCTCGACGGCCTTGACGTAGTCGCCCTTGTTGAAGCTTTCGAGCGCGAAGTCGTCGACGGCCTTCGCCGACCAGAGGCGGAGCGAGTTCACCGCGTTGCGGTAGCCGACGACCGGCAGGTCGTAGGGAACGCCCTGCACCATCTCGGACGGCACCCAGCGCCAGACCTGGCGGCCCTTCTCGGCGTGGCACTCGACGTGCCCGCCGAAATGGACGTGCTGCGCGTACTCGGGGCGCGCCATCTCCCACGGATAGCCGTCCTTGAGCCAGTGGTCCGGCTCCTCGACCTGGCTGCCGCCGACGATGCGCTGGCGGAAGATGCCGTAGTCGTAGCGCAGCCCGTACCCCATGCCCGCGAGGTCAAGGGTCGACATCGAGTCGAGGTAGCACGCGGCGAGCCGGCCGAGGCCGCCGTTGCCGAGGCCCGCGTCCGTCTCGTAGTCGCGGAGGTCGTTCCAGTTAACGCCGAAGTCCTTGAGCGCGTCGCGGCAGAGCTGGTCGGCCTTGAGGTTGATGACGTTGTTGCCGAGGAGACGCCCGATCAGGAACTCGAGCGACATGTAGTAGACGCGCTTCGTGTTCTGCCGCCCGTACTCCTCCTGCGTCGAGATCCAACGCTCGACGATGCGGTCGCGGACGGCGGTCGCGAACGCCGTGTAGCGGTCGCGCGGGGTCGTGTGCGCGTCGTCCTTCGCGAGCGTGTAGCGCAGGTGCCAGGCGTAGTCCTCCTTCAGTCCCTCGACGGACATCTCGACGCGGCGGTCTTTCTTTTTCGTAGCCATCTGTCTCTCTTTCGGCAAAATGCCTCTCGTTTTGATGGGGAAATATTATACCATAAGTTCACGCGCGCTTGCGCGGCGCGCCGTTCCCGCCCCGTCGCCCCGACCGCGCAAATGCGACGCGCGCGTTTTTGGTATAATTTCACTTATGGCATACGAGACGAAAAGAGGCGAACGAGACGACGCGGAGGCGGCGGCGCATGGCTGACTGGGTCGATCTGTCGGCGATCGCGCAGATCGCGATCCTCTACATTGTCATCTACGCGATCCTGAAGCGCGCGCGCGGCTCGCGCTTCGGCCAGGTCCTCATGGGCGTGGGGCTTCTCGCCGCCGCGCTCACGCTCTTCACGTTCGTCTTCCATTTCGACGTCCTCTCCATCATCCTGCGGAGCCTGCTCGTCTACCTCTCGATCTCGACGGTCGTCATCTTCCAGCCCGAGATCCGCCGCATCCTCAGCCAGGTCGGCGCATTCGGCTCGCTGGAGAAGCGCAAGTACGGGCCGGACGGCGCCGCGACGCCCGAATACGTCGCCGAGACGATCCTCAGCCTCGCCGCCCGCCGCATGGGCGCGCTGATCGCCTTCGAGCGCGGCATCAGCCTGCGCAGCTACGAGGAGACGGGCGTGCCGCTCAACGCGACGTTTTCGCGCGAGCTCCTGACGTGCGTCTTCACGCCGCCCCTGCCGCTCCACGACGGCGGCGTCACGGTGCGCGACGGGCGGCTCGCGGCGGCGCACTGCATCTTCCCCGTCTCAAACAACCCCGCGCTCGCCGTCAGCGGCATGCGCCACCGCGCGGCCGTCGGGCTTTCCGAAGAGACGGACGCGCTCGTCGTCGTCGTCTCGGAGGAGACCGGGGCCATCTCAGTCGCCCACAACGGGCGGATCATCCGCTACGCGGGCGACGCCGCCAGCGCGCCGTCGCTCGTGCGCTGGATCGCCAAGGCCATGTTCCGCGAGCGCAAGGCCAACCGCCTGCTCGCCCTGGTCCAGGCCCGCTTTCTGAAGAAGGGAGACCGCGCATGAATCGCCTCGCGTTCCTGACGGACAACTGGGGCATCAAGCTCCTTGCGCTCGTCCTCGCCATCGTCCTCTACCATGCCGTCAAGCAGAGCGCCGCCGTCGGCGGTCCGGCCGGCGGCGCACCTGTCCATGACCAACCCGCCCTCCCGCATCCCTGACAGCGCCGAGACGCGACGCAGCGTCGTCGCCTGGCTGCTCTTCCCGCTCGCGCTCTTCCCCCTGGGCGCGCTGCTTTCCTATGACTGGCGCACGCGCCCGGAACTGAACGTCCCGCCCCTGCCCTCGCACAACTGGATCGGCGCGCTCGGCGACGGCTTCGCCTACTACGGCTACCTCGTCTTCGGCCTCGCGATCTGGATCGTGCCGCTCGTCTGCGTGATCGCCGCGCTCTGCCTCGTGCGCGGGCGCCGGATGCGCCCCGGCCGCCGCGAGCTCTGGTTCACCGCCCTTCTCGCGTCCGTCGCCTGCCTCCTGCAGGTCCTCGGCGCACACGCGAACGGCATCTCGTCCCTCGCCCGCCACCTCAACCTCGCGGACGCGGGCGGCGTCATCGGCTACCTCATCATGACGCGCTGCCTCTCCCCGCTCCTGAGCGACTTCGGCTCGGCCGTCCTCGTCGTCATCCTCCTCGCCCTGTCGCTCGTCGGCGCCGTCGGCGCGCGGAATCTCGCGGACTTCTTCGCCGCCCTCTTCCGCTGGGCGCTGGGGAACGGCGGACGACAAAAGGACGCCGAAGCCCTGGCGGACGCCTGTCCCGTCCCGGCGGACGGCGATCCCCTCGACGCCGCCCGCGCGGCGAAGGAGGCGGCGCGCCGCCAGCGCGCCGAGGAGAAGGAGCGCATCCGCCAGGAGAAGCTTGCCGCCAAGGAGGCGCGCCGCGCCGAAAAGGAGGCCGCCAAGCTCGCGATCTGGGAGGCGAAGCACGGCGGCCGCGCCGAAAGCGCCCTTCCGCCCCCCGCCCCGGCCGCGCCGACGCCGCCCGCGCGCCGCGCCGCCGCCCCGGCGCAGGATCCGGCCGAAGCCGAGGACAAGGGCCCGTACGTCCTGCCGCCGCTCTCGCTCCTCAACCCGCTCAAGCAGTCGGCGGCCGACCATGGCGACGTCGAGGAGATGTCCGCGCGGCTCATCAACACGCTGAAGATCTTCGGCATCGACGCGACGCTCGCCTACACGGTGCAAGGCCCCGTCGTCACGAAATACGCGCTCAACCTCGCGCCCGGAATCCGCTACTCGGCCGTCACGAACATCTCCGACAACCTGATGGGCGCGCTGCACGCGAAGTCGCTCCGCATCGAGGCCCCGATTCCCGGCGAGGAGTCGATCGGCATCGAGGTGCCGAACCGCCGCCCCGCCGGCATCTCCTTCCGCGAGATCATCGAGTCGGACGCCTGGCGCGCCTGCACGGGCGAGCTGCCGCTTCTCTTCGGCAAGGACGCCGCCGGCAAGGAGCTCGTCGCCGACCTTGCGTCCATGCCGCACATGCTCGTCGCCGGCGCGACGGGCCAGGGCAAGTCCGTCTGCCTCAACTCGCTCATCAACGGGCTGCTCATGACGAAGACGCCGGACGAACTCAAGCTCATCATGGTGGACCCGAAGTCCGTCGAATTCACGAGCTACGCCTCGCTGCCGCACCTGATCGTGCCGATCATCACCGAGAACCAGAAGGTCGTCTTCTCGCTCAAGTGGGCCGTCGCGGAGATGGAGAAGCGCCTGAAGCTCTTCGCCCGCGCGCGCGTGCGCAACATCTACGACTTCAACCACCGGCCGAGCTTCACGCAGACGGACATGTTCGGCAGCGACACGGCCGTCGGCAGCGACATGCCCAAGACCGTCCCCTACATCGTCATCATCATCGACGAGGTCGCCGACCTCATGTCGCAGTGCTCGAAGGAGGTCTCGCCCCACATCGCGCGCCTGACGGCCAAGGCCCGCGCGGCCGGCATCCACCTCATCCTCGCGACCCAGCGCCCCGACGCGCGCATCATCACGGGCGCGATCAAGGCGAACATCCCCGGCCGCGTCGCGTTCAAGACGGCGACGGGCATCGACTCGCGCACGATCCTCGACGCGGGCGGCGCCGAGAACCTGATCGGCAAGGGCGACATGCTCTTCAAGTCGAAGGACGGGCTTCTCATCCGCGCGCAGGGCGCGTGGATCAGCGACCCGGAGATCGAGCGCGTCGTCAAGTTCATCGAAGAGCACTCGTCCGTCCAGTTCGACGACAAGTTCACGAAGAAGCTCTCGACGATCAAGGACGAGGAGGAAGACCTCTTCGCCGATCCCGAAGAGCAGGCCGCGTCCACGAAGGCCGCCGCCGCCGACCTGCGCGCACAAGTCAAGGCCGACGCGGCGGCGGACGACTTCAAGAAGGCCGTCGAGTGCGTCATCAACACGGGCCGCGCCTCGACCTCGCACTTCCAGCGCCAGATGGGCTGGGGCTACAACCACGCGGCGAAGATCCTCGACATGCTCACGGCACGCGGCATTGTCTCGCCCCCGCAGGGAATGGGTCCCCGCCAGATCGTCATGTCGCAGGACGAGCTGCTCGCCGTCTTCAACGGATCCGGAGCGGCCGCCGCGACGGACGCGGCAGACGAGGCGGAGGCCGCCGCAGACGGAGAGGAAACGCCGGACGGCGACGACATGCCGCCGACGGACACGCCCGATCTCTTTTCAGAGGAGGAACAGACAGAATGATCGAATTCGGAAAGACCCTGCGCACCGCGCGCGAAGCCAAGGGCCTCTCGGTCGCCCAGCTGGCGGAACAGACCAACATGACGCCCGCGCGCGTGGAAGACCTTGAGAACGAGAACTTCGCGAACTTCCCGGCCGCCATCTACGGACGCGGCTTCGTGCGCCTCTATTGCAAGGCCGTCGGGCTCGACCCCAAGCCGCTGACGGACGAGTTCACGGAAATCTTCAACGGCAACCGCGAACTGGAGATTCGCGAACGCGCCCCCGCGCCCGAAGCGGCGAGCGTCGAGGAGAAAATCGCCGACATCCCGCCGATCGTGGAGCGCGCCCCCCTTCCCGCCGCCACCGCGTCCGCGCCGGCGCCGTCTCCGGCGGAGACCGCCGCCGCGCCACACGAAGTCTCCGAGGCCCCCACGACGCCTCGGCTCTCGCGCTACGCCGCGCCGCTCCGCGACCGGCCGCGCATCGCGGTTCCGCCGACCGTCTGGCGTCTCGGCATCCTCGCCGCCGTCGCCCTGCTCGTCCTCTGGGGCCTCGTCGTCGGCATCCGCGCGCTCTACCGCGCAACCGGCGGCGCGCCGACGGCAGACGAGCCCATGCCCGCCCTCGACGAGCGGGCGACGCAACAGGCGCAGCCGACGCCGCCCGCCGCGACTGCCGCCGAAAAGCCGGCGGAACGCGCGCGGACGCCACAGGACATTCCCGCCCTTTACATCGACTGACGACTGAGGTATAATCTCACCCCGTCCGACAATCTGAAAGGAACAGAAAAATCATGGAAGTTGTCATCTGCAAAACGAAAGAAGAGGCCTCGAAGCTCGCGGCGGACATGATCACCGCCCAGGTGAAGAAGAACCCGAAGTCCGTGCTCGGCCTCGCGACCGGCTCGACGCCCGTCCTCATGTACAACGAGATGGCGAAGGCCGTCCAGGCGAAGAAGGTCTCCTACAAGCAGGTCAAGACCTGGAACCTCGACGAGTACTACGGGCTTCCCGGCACGCACGACCAGAGCTACCGGTACTTCATGAACGAGAACCTCTTCAAGAAGATCGACATTCAGATCAAGAACACGCACGTGCTCAACGGCCTCGCCAAGAACCCCGAACGGGAATGCAAGGCGTACGAGAAGCAGATCAAGGCCGCCGGCGGCATCGACCTCCAGGTCCTCGGCATCGGCTCCGACGGGCACATCGCGTTCAACGAGCCGGGCACGTCGCTCAAGAGCCGCACGTCGATCGTCTACCTCACGCCCTCGACCGTGGCGGACAACGCGCGCCTCTTCTTCAACGGCGACATGGAGGCCGTCCCGAAGAGCGCGCTCTCGATGGGCGTCGGCACGATCTGCGAGGCGAAGAAGGTCATTTTGCTCGCGTTCGGCGCGAACAAGCAGGACGCCGTCAAGGGCTGCGTCGAAGGCCCGATGACCCAGTTCTGCACGGCCTCCGCGCTCCAGGCGCACAACGACTGCTGGATCTTCTGCGACGAGGCCGCCGCGAAGAAGCTCACGCTCAAGAAGTACTACCAGTGGCGCAGCGCCACGAAGCTTGGCCTCTAAAACGGGTTCGACCTCTATGTCAAGCTACACGGACTTTCTCTGCACGAAGTGCCACACCGAAATCCAGGCCTCGCTGGACATGATCGGACAGGAGACCGAGTGCCCCGCCTGCGGGGCGCAGATCCGAATCCCGGAACCGGAGTCGGACGGCATCGTCCGCCACGGCGTCGGCGACGAAGATCCCGACGCCATCCAGGCGATGAAGTCCCGAACGATCCGAATCGAACTCGGCGACCTGTAAGGCGTTCGGCGGTTTGGGCGTTTGGAAGTTTGGGAGTTAGGAGCGGATGGGCAAGAAGAAAGGAATCGGAAAGAAGCGACGGCGGCGGACGGCGTCCCAGCGGCTGTCGCTTCGGCTTGGCATTGTCCTTCTCGTCATTCTCGCGATCTGGGGCGGTTGCGCCGAGTGGTTCGTCCACCATCCGCGCGCGTGGCTGAACCGCAAGTTCGCAACGCTCCCGAAGGTCGTCACCGTCCCGCTCTTCTGGTTCGGCAACCCGCTCGCCGACTTGACGGACGCGCTGGGATGGACGGGACACGACGCGGTCTACGAATACGACCTCGAAGCGCCGGCCAGAGAGGTCTTCTTCGCAGGGCCGCCTGTGCGCACGGGCGCGCCCGCGCCGAACGACATCCGCATCATTCGGCGCGGCGAGTTTGCGATCGGCTGGTCGGACTCGCTGCGGCATCCCGTCTGGTGCGCCTACCACGTGACGCGCGACGCGAAGTTCGAGGCCGGCAAACGTCCCTCGTTCCGCATCGACCACGCCATTCCGGCCGCGCCGCGCCCCGACGCCTACGCGAAAAGCGGCTACGACCGAGGCCACCTCGTGCCCAACTACGCGATCGCGACGCGCTACGGCGACGCCGAACGCCGCAAGACGTTCCTCATGTCGAACGTCGCCCCCCAGACGCCCGCCCTCAACCGCGGCGTCTGGCGCGAGGTCGAGCACCGCATCGCCGACCTCTGGACGGCCCGCTACGGCGAAATCTGGGTCGTCGTCGGCTGCCTCTCGCCGCAGTACGGACGCGAGACGCTCGGCGCGACGGACATTGACGTGCCGACGGACTTCTATCAGCTGATCATCGCGCAGGAGGGCATGGATGTGCGCGCCGTCGCGATGCTCTTCCGGCAAGACGTCTCCTGGCGCGAATGGGCCGCGCGCAACATCGTCTCGATCGACGAACTGGAACGTCTCACGGGGCTGGACTTCAATCCCGAGCTGCCCGCGTTCATCCAAGATCCGCTCGAAGCCGAAACGCCCTCGCGCCTTTGGCCCATCCGCCTGCGCGACATTTTCCGGCTCGTCTCCCTGCGCTTCCTCTAGACTGACATCTTTCCCGCGAATTCGCGCATTTATCGACTGATTCAAAAGGATTTTCCGTGAAGGAACTTCAGATTCTCTTTCTCATTCCCCTTGTTGCACTCGGACTGGCCGCCGCGCTCCATGCGACGGCCTATCTTCATGGCGAGGCGCGCCGCCACCAGCCGCGCTTCTGGTTTTTCTTCGTGACGACGCTCGCGGCCATGGCAGGCGTGGTCCTCGCCCCCGGCCGACTGACCTTCCTCCTCGCCTGGGAGGCGATGGGCCTTGCCTCGGCTGGACTTGTCGCGTTCGAGAACACCGAGAAGTCCGTCCGCAAGGCCACCTGGATCTACCTCCTCGCGTGCCACGCGGGCGCCTGTGCGCTCATGCTCGCGGGCGTTCTCCTTAACCAACCGGGCTATACGCTCGCCGCGTTCGTCTGCGCCGTCGTCGGCTTCGGACTCAAAATCGGCTTCCCGCCTTTCCACGTCTGGCTGCCCGAAGCGCATCCCGCCGCCCCCGCGCCCGCCTCGGCCATCCTGTCCGGCGCGATGATCCCCCTCGGCTACTACGGCCTCCTCCGCTTCGCCACCCCCTGGGGACAGACCCCCGCGATTTGGGGACAGGCCCCCGAAATGTTCGCGATAAGTGGCTGGATTTTCCTTGTTCTCGGCATTTTCGGCGCACTCGGCGGCATCCTCTTCGCCCTGCCGCAGGTCAACCTCAAGAAACTGCTCGCGTTCTCCTCCGTCGAGAACATGGGCGTCGTCGCGCTCGGCCTCGGCCTCGCCTGCTTGGGGACAGACCCCCGTTTCGTGGGGACAGGCCCCAATGGTTCGCTGGGGACAGGCCCTGCGTCCGCCCCCATCGCGGCACTCGCCCTTTCCGGTGCGCTCGCCCACATCCTCAACCACGCCTTCCTGAAAGGCGGCCTGTTCCTCGGCGCGGGTTCCGTCCTGCGCCAGACGGGTACGCTCGACCAAGACCGGCTCGGCGGACTCCTAAAGCGTCTCCCCAAGACGGGGACGCTCTTCGTCCTGAACGCGCTTGGCCTTTCCGGGCTTCCGCCGCTGAACGGCTTTTTGAGTGAACTCCTCATCTACCTCGCGGCGTTCCACGCGATTCGTTCGCACGTCCCCACGCTGATGGCCGCCGGCTTCCTCGTGGTCGTCGCCCTCGCGCTGACGGGCGGCCTCGCCACCGCCGCCTACGCAAAGGCAATCGGCGCGACCTTCCTCGGCGAACCGCGCTCGGAGGCCGCCGCCCGCGCCGTCGAGACGCCCGCGCGCATGTGGCTCGCGCCGCTCGGACTCTTCCTCGGTTCGCTCGCACTGACCGTCGGCACCGTCGTCTGCGCACAACTTCTTCCGCCCGCGCTCGGCGTCGCTCCCGTGCCAGATGCCCTGCTCGCGTCGATCCTTGCCGTCGTTGGACTGTCGGTCGCACTCGTTCTCCTCGTCGCCGCGCTCGTCGCCATCCGCCGCTTCCTCTGTCCACGCGGCCGCGTCAAGCCCGCCTGCCCGACTTGGGACTGTGGCTACCACGCCCCGACCGCGCGCATGGCCTACACGGCGACGGCGTTCACCCAGCCGCTCGTCGATCTCTTCGCGCCGCTCCTCAAGCCGCGCCATCACCTCATTCCGTTCAAAGGACATCCCGCCACGCCGACGGACGCCGCGTTCGTGACGGAGACGGACGACCGGACGCTCACCAACTTCTGGCGGCCGGTCTTCACGTGGTGCGCCCGCCTCTTCCAGCGCGCGCATCTCCTGCAAAACGGCTCGCTCCACTTCTACATCTTCCTCGCCCTGCTCGCCGTCCTCGTCCTCCTCGCCGCCTCGCTTGTCTGAACCATGAACATTCTCTATTTCCTTTGCGCGCTCCTGCTCGCGCCGTTCTTCCTCGGCCTCGTCAACCAGACCAAGGCGTTCTTCGCCGGACGGCGCGGGCCTGGACTCTTCCGCCTCTACTTCGACCTCGCAAAGCTCCTGCGCAAGTCGTGCCCGCGCTCCGCGACGTCGACCTGGCTCTTCGACCTCGCGCCGTCCATCGCGCTCGCCACGACGCTCCTCGCCGCGCTCGTCTTCCCCTGGTCGCTCGAAACGGATGCGGCAACGAACGCGGCCGCCGCGCCCTTCGCCGCCCTCTCGTCCGTCGTCTTCTTCTACCTGCTCGGTACGGGACGCTTCTTCACGGTGCTCGGCGCGCTCGACACGGGGAGTGCCTTTGAGGGCATGGGCGCGAGCCGCGAAGTCCAGTTCTCCGCGCTCGTCGAACCGACGGTCTTCGTCCTGCTCGGCTTTCTCGTCCTTCTGACGGGCGGCGATTCCCTCGCCGACCTGCTGGCCGGCTATCCGCCAGGCGTCTGGACGCATCACGCCGCGTCGCTCCTGCTCGCGGGCCTCGCCTTCTTCGCGATTCTCCTTTCCGAATGCTGCCGTGTGCCGTTCGATGACCCGGAAACGCATCTGGAACTGACGATGATCCACGAAGCGATGATCCTCGACAACGCCGGGCCGGATCTTGCGTTCATCCACTACGGCGCGGCGCTCAAGTTCGAACTGCTTGCGGCCTTTCTCGTCGCGATGCTTCTGCCCACGTTGCCGTGTGCGCCCGCCCTGCGCTTCGCGCTCCTCATGGGCGGCGTCGGCGTGACGGCGGTGGCCGTCGGCATCGTCGAATCCACGATGGCGCGAATGCGCTTCCTCAAGACGCCGCAAGTCCTTCTCGCGACGCTTCTCCTGACAACGCTCGGCGCGTTGCTTTTCGTCCTTTTCTGAACCGGAGATTCCTTTCCATGATCAGCGCATCCGAAATCCTGTTGACCCTGTTCCTGTTGACGAACCTCCTGCTCGCCGGAACGGGACGCCTCCCGCCCGCCATCCGCCTCGTCGCTGCACAGGGCTGGCTCATTGGTCTTCTGCCGCTCCTGCTCTGGAACTGGACGGGCGCGGGCACGCCCGGTCTGCGCATCTGGACAGTCGCGGTCGTCAACGCGCTCGTCAAGGGACTGGCGCTTCCGGCGCTTTTGCTCTACGCCGTGCGAAAAGTCCACGCCAAACGCGAGATGGAGCCGCTTGTCTCTTTCCGCGTCTCGCAGCTGCTCGTCTTCCTGATCGTCGCGGCCAGCTTCGCCGTCGGCAAGCTCCTGCACATCCACGAGGCGATTGCGAGCGAGCTGGCCATTCCCGTCGCCTTTGCGACGATGGGCACGGGGCTGTTCCTGATCTGCTCGCGGCGGAAGGCCGTCACGCAAGTGCTCGGATTCCTCGTCTTCGAGAATGGCATCAGCGTCTTCGGCGCAGGCATCCTGCTTGAATACGGACTCGTCGTCGAACTGGGGATTCTGCTCGATGTCTTCGTGCTTGTCTTCGTCCTCGGCATCGCCATCTACCAGATCAACCGCACGTTCGCCTCGCTCGACACCGACAAGATGAACCGCCTCGGCGATGTCCATCTCCTCCATCACCACCACTGAGCCAAGGCGAACCGGCCATGTTGACGTTTGACCGAAAGCGGCGGGCGGCACTCTTCGCCCTCGGCGTGGCGACCGCTGGACTGGGCATCGCGCTCTCCACGCAGGCGGGGCTGGGGACAACGCCCATCTCCAGCGTCCCATGGGTCTTGGCGTGCGCGACGCCGCTCTCCTACGGCACGCTGACGTTTCTCATGAACATCCTCTTCGTCCTCGCGCAGATCGTGATCTTGCGTCGGCGGTTCGAGATCTTCCAGTTGCTTCAGATTCCGGCGACAGCACTCTTCGGCCTCTGCATCGATGGCGGAATGGCGCTCACGCGGCCGCTCGTGACGACAATCTATCCCCTGCAGCTCGTCCTGTTCGTCGGCGGGGCCGCCTTGCTCGCCATCGGCATCGTCTGCCAAGTGCATTCGGACTTCCTCTGCGTGCCAGCCGAAGCGCTCATCAAGACGGTCGCGCAGACGGCCAAACTGCCCCTCGCACGGGTCAAGACGGCGTTCGACGCCACACTCGTCCTCACAGCCCTGATTGTCTCTTGGACTCTTCTCCGGCGCGTCGAAGGCGTACGCGAGGGCACCGTACTCGGCGTCTTCCTCGTGGGGTGGTTCGTTGGCCTCGCCCTTCCGCGTCTGCGCGGCCTCCGCAAAAGCTGCTACCACTGGGTCGCAACCTGACAACAGCACCGCCGCATTTATATAAATGCGGCGGTGCTTTGCAACGATTTATGTGTAAGGACATTCCGCATCGTTATCAAGATTGTGATATAATAATGTCTATTACAAGGAGTTTCTATGCATCCGACATTGAGTCATAATTCAGACATTCGCCCGATTTCCGATTTGCGGAACAAGTTCGCGGAGATTGCCGACTATGTCCAAAGTGGCAACACGGTCATTTTCACGCGCAATGGTTACGGGTGCATGGTGACGATGAGCCTTGAAGCCTACAAGCATTTGAACGACCCTGTCCTATCCGAACTTCGACGCATTGACGCAATGTGCGAATCCGATCCGCGTCATTATTCGCGAGAGGAATCGCTGAAAATCCTCAAGGAGCGTCGCGATGCTCGGCGAGAAGTTCACGCTTGACGTCCGTCCCACGTTTGTCGATGAACTCGACAAAGTCGTCGCCTACATTGAACTTAAGTTGCACAACCCAACCGCTGCCGACAAATTGGTCGAGGATGTGTATGCGGCAATTGATGAGACGCTTGAGCATCCGACCATAACGCAGCCCGTGTATCGAGAACCCGATGTCGCTCAACCGTATTACGTAATCAGGGTTCGCAACTATTCGGTCTTCTACATTGTTCGGGGCGATGTCATGGAGGTTCGCTGGTTTCGTTACACGCCCAGTGCTGCAAGATTGTCGCAGAATCCAACATACCAATCGGGAAGTCCGTTTGATGTGCAATAGAAAAGCCGACGGACATTTCCGTCGGCTTCCGCTTGCAGCGATTTTCACCCTGTCGCCGCCGCGTTCTACCAGAATCGGCCTTACTTGACCTTACGCATCCAGACGCCACTGCCGCGCGTGTGGATGAAAAGGCGGCCACGGTCGAGGATAAGTCGATGGGTCGTGCCAGTCGGAACTCTCAGGCCGCCCGGCAGAACCGACCAGTGCGCGCCCCCATCATGCGAAATGCAGATGTCTTCGCGATCTCGCGACAAGGTGGCAATCACCCCACGGCGATGCCGGTCAAACGCCAATGCATACCCCAGGCCCACACTGCCGGGCAACGTGCCACGAAAGGTCTTGCCGCCGTCCACGTACTCGACAATGCCGTTCGCAGTGGCGATCAGAAAGCGTCCCGGGACGAACGGGTCGGCGGCCGTCCCGCGAGAGGTCGCCGTAGTAGGTCGTTGCTCCCTCGACCTTAAAATACGTCTCGGCCGTGAAACTCCCCGTTGAGAACACGCAATCGGGATCGGCGAAAGCATACCCGCCACTCGTGTTCCCGCCGTTATCCTCGCTTCCGATCTCAACCCGAAGCGCGCCGCCATTCGTACGCGCCTCGACATTCCGCGCCATCGGAAAGAACGCCTGCGGCACATCCGCCGTCGTCTTCTCAAACGTCTTCCGCGCCGTATACTATGTAGTAGCGCAGCGTGCGCGTGCCCTTTTCGTAGACGACAGCATAATGATGCCAAGCCCCGTCCGCCAATCCGGGAGGTCGTGTCCTCGCACCAGTCGTTGATCTGGTTGAGCGCAAGAAGCGCGGTGTCGAAGGATGCGTAGACCAGCGTCTTGTCCGACGTCAGCGCGGCTAATCTTCGCGCCACTTGAGGTAGCGAACCTTCCCGTCCTTCACGTAGCACTCGCACGAAGCCTCGTGCGTCATGCCCATCGACGCGGCGACGATTCGCATCTGGAAAACCGTGTCCGCGTCCGGCGTGTAGCAAAGATACTCGTTCGCCTCCTGCCCGATGTCGATGTTCGCGTAGTCCGAGACGCGCTGGCAAAGATCCTGCCAGTCCTTGTAGGGCCACCAGTCGCGCGTCTCGTCGACGTCCGCGCCCTCCGGCATCACGGCACGCGCCTCGACGATCGCCCGCGCGACCTCCTCCGACTCCGCCGTATCCCCGTCAGTCGTCGCGTCCTCGTCGAAGATGCCCGGCACCGTCAGAAGCTGCTCGACCGTGCAGTCGTTCACGTTCACCTTCGCGCTCCCGGACGTGCCGAAGACGTTGACGATTCCCTTGAGGCGCGGATTCTCCTCCGACTCGTCCGCATCCGGATGAAGTAGCCCGCCCGTGAGGACAGCCGGGAAGTCACGGAAGCCACGCACGGCGGCCAGTTCCTTGACGTCGGGAATCGCACCGTTGCGCGGCAGCAGCATCTCCTCCTTCGCGGCGTTTCGCGCCGCCTTTCCGCGCGCCTCGTCTTCCAGTCGCTCGTTCAGCTGCTTGTACCACGCCTCGTCCGCGCCATCGTCCTCCTGCGGATTGAGGTCAGGAAGCGGACCCTTCGTCGAGGTGCTCGTGTCGCGCCAGTTGTTCCAGCTCGCGACAAGGAGATTCATGAGGTTGTGCCTCTTCGTACCGCGCCCGTCCGCCTCCGGCGCGTCAACCTCCAGCTCCTCGTCGATGCCGGATGCCTTCAGAATCATCTGCCAGCGCAGCGCATAGTTCTTGTCGCCGCCCGCGTAGAGTTCGTTGACGTTGATGCCGTTCGACGCTCCCGATCCGGCCAGTTGAATCTCGACCGTCACCGTGCCCGACTCTTCGTCCGACTCGTCCAGCAGAATCGGGCCGACCGTGCATTTCGACTCGAACTTGAGCGCGCGCTTCTCAAGATAGAAGCGGTCTTCCTCGTCCAGTTCCTGCGCGTCCTCGCCGTCGCTCCAGCCCTTTGCGTCATTGAAGCCGAGAAGGATTGCCTCGCCGAGGATGCGCCCCGGCTCGATCAGCCGCGCGACGCGGTTACGCTCACGCACGAAGAGGTTGATGCCGGCCTGCTGGTGCGCCTCGAACGCAAATGAGAAAACCATCACCGAGAGGACGGCGATGATCCAAAGCGCGACGATAAGCGCACTGCCGCGTTTCGCCGTCATTTGCGCTTCGCCCCCTTTCCCTCCTTCTCGGCCTCTTCGCCGCCCGGCGGCAACGCGCCATCCAGCGACTGCTCGTGAATCGGAATGCGCACGATGCGCACCATGGGCGCGCGCACGGTCTGCGAGCGGAAGTTCTCGTCGGGCTTCTCAATGTGGAACGTCAGCTCGACCTTGTAGGGAACGGCGTTCGAGGCATCGAACGTGTCCTCGAAATCCCGCTTCTCGTTTTCGCCCGCACCGTCCGTTGCGCCGCTCTTCCCCTCCTCCGCCGTCGCCAGGACGCGACAGTTGAAGCCCGTCACGCCATCCGCGACGAGAATCGGCTGATAGAGTTCGTCGTTCGCAAACGAGTAGTCGGTGTCGTCACCGCCGTCCTTCGGAATGAGCGCGGCATCGCCGCAGAGACGCGCGTACAGCCCCGTCTTCTGGATCGGCTCGGCGTAATCGCCATTCCCCTCCTCCAGCACCATCACCTGCACGCGGTGGACGGTGTCGGCAAGCGCGCTCTTCGTGCCGACAATCGCCGGACCCGTCTTCGACCAGGTGATGACGTCCGAGCGGTCGGGGTCTTCGCCCGACCCACGGTCTTCGAGGACGAAGCCGTAGTCGGCATTCTGCTTGCCATCGTGTGGATAGTACATCGAACGAAGCCCCGCGATGACCTGGCCAAGGGCGTAGTCCGTGCGCTGCATCTTGTCAAGGTAGTCCGTCGAGACCTGCCAACCGCGCGAGACGGACTGAAACGTCATCACGCTCAACGCCGTGAGAACGCCCACCAGCAACGTCGCCAACAGCATCTCGACGAGCGTGAAGCCCGACCGACCGCTTCGGCCTCCGACCTTCGGAAGCGAGCCGCCGCGAAGCGCGAGTTCCCGCACGAGACACGCACCCAGCAAGACGATCTGCCAGCTCATGTAGAGCCAGGCGAGGACGATCGGCAGGAACGCGAACGAGCCGTAGAGCGCGGACGACTTCGCGATGCCGACCTGCGCGACCGCGCAGAGCTTGAGCCAGCCGCCGAACAGCACGGCCGTGACGAGTCCGCCCAGTCCGGCGCAGCGGAAGCGGACGGCGCAGTTCGGCACGATCCAGAAGAAGAAGCCGAAGGCCAGCGACGCCGCGCCCAGCGTGAACGCGAAGCCGAAGAGCCGCGAATCCAAAAGGCCAATCAGGCCATCCGACATCCATTTCGTGACCCAGAGCCGCCCCATCGTCCATGTGAGAACATCCTCGACCGTCCGCAGAATCGGCAACGACATCGCCACCGTCGCAAGAACCGGCAGGACAACAAGGATGAAGAGGTAGAGATAGGCGCGCTTCCAGACAGGGCGCGCCCGCGCAACGCCGAAGATCTCGTTGAAGCTCGTCTCGACGGACGCCAGCGACGAGATCACCGTCCAGAGAAGGAAGCCGAAGCCAATCCAGCCGAACGTCCCGACGTCAAACGACTCGACGCGCGCGAAAAGCTTGTTCGAGACGACGCGGGCCTCGCGCGCAAACTCCGACGCCGCGAGCCGTTTCGCGCGGCGCGCATCCTCGTCGGATGCGGCAAGCAGCGGTAATTCGCCGTCCGGCGCACGCTCGATCTCGACGATGAGCGCGTCAATCCGCGCGTTCAGCTGGTTGCGCGCATATTCGTCAACCCGACAGGCCTTCGCCGCGACGAGGATGCAACAGAGGACGGGCACGACGGCGAGCAACGAGAAATACGTCAGCCCCGCCGCATGCATCGTGCAGTTGCAGTCGAGGAAGCGACGGACGACACGCCCGACAAACGACGTCTGCACGGCCGACCACGCGCGCAGAGGGAGGCGTTTCACAGCAGCGGCCCCGTCAAAAGCCCAAGAATGACACCCGTCACGTAGACGAGGACGAGAATCGCCAGATTCTCGCGTAGGCTGCGGTTCGTGCGAAAGAGAACGAGCAGCCCAAGGCCCGAACCCGTAAAGGACGACGCCATCAGCGCCCCCCCGCTCATGGCGCCCGAACAGTAGAGTTCGGCGCCTGCGACGGAGACGGCGCAGTTCGGCACGAGGCCCAGCGCGCCCGCCGCCAGTTCGCCGAGGACGGGCGTGTTGAGGCGCAACGTCTGAAAGCAGTCTTCGCCAAAGAAGTGGAGCGACAGCTCGATCGCGCCCGAAACGAGGACGATGAAAAAGAAGATTTCCGCCGTGTGAATGAGCGCCGGCACGAGAATGCCCTTGTGCGCGCGACAGCCGCAGTGACTATGCTCGCACAGGTCATGGACATACGTCGCCCGCCGACGCAGACGAAAGACGGCGCGCACCCCATCCACAAGCAAGCCGACGGCAACCGCCGCGACGACCTTCAGAAGCACAATCCGAATCAGCAACGCCGGCGGAATCTGCTTGGACAGGAGAACGGGAATCAATTCGTCGGATGTCGAGAGAAAAACGGCGAGAAGCGTTCCGACGGTAATGACGCCGCCCGCGTAGAACGAGGCCGCCGCCGCCGAAACGCCGCACTGGGGAACGGCCCCTGCGGCCGCCCCCGCCAGCGGCCCAATCAAACGCGCACGCTCGAGAATTCTCTCGAGCGCACCGCCCGCATGCGCCTCCACGGCCTCCAGGACCAGATAGGTCGCAAAGAGGAATGGAAGCAGCAGCAGGGTTTCCTGGACGAACTCAATCACGCGGGATTGATCGCCTCGTTCGGGCATTGCGCCGCGCAAGCGCCGCAGTCAACGCACTTGTCCGGATCAATCGTGTAGGGCGTACCCTCGGAAATCGCCTCCGCCGGGCAAGCGTCCTTGCAGCATCCGCATCCGACGCACTTGTCGGCCGCAATCTTGTGTGCCATGGTTCTGTTCTCCTTTGGTTTTGTTGTGGTTGGTTGAAACAACGCGCGTATTATATCACCTTTCCGGGCTGTTAGACAATGGAAACTTGGACTCGCCAAGCGTTTCCCCGTCTCCCGTGAACGTCCAGTCGGGATAAAGGGCCTTGAGCACCTTGCGATAGTAGTCGGCATCGACGACGCGATCGTCCGCGAGTGCCGCGACATAGAGCCGTTCCAGCGCGACAACGACCGCCGCGCGCGTCCGCGCAACTTCCTGCGCGGCCGTCTCGGACACTTCTCGCTCGACACGCGCCAGATTCCGCGTCGCGCGCGGCAACGACCGGTCGTCCTCGGCCCGATACGGCTTCTTCGTCTGCTTGCGGACATTTCCCTCGGAATCAATCACCGTGTCCTCCATGCCACCCGCCCAGGCGAGGTCGGCAACCGTCTTCTCCGGCACGAGCGCGCGCTCGCGTTCTTCAAGATCCTGCCGCCATTCCCGCAAGTCGCGTTCGGCCGTTTCAAAGTCGATCTTTCGGAGTTCAAGAAGCTTCGCCTCGGCAATGACCTTCTCGGAACGGAGCTTTTCCACCGCGAGCTGGTCGGCGGCGGCTTCGGCCTTTGCCGCTTCGGCTTTCTGCAAGGCCATGGCTTTCGCCTTCTCGGCGGCGGCGGCCTCGGCTTTCAGTTTCGCCGCGAGCCGGTTCTCCTTCGCGGCCTCGGCATCGGCCTCGGCCTTTTTGCGCAGGTCCTCGGCCTGGGCGCGCTTCGCCGCCGCGACTTCGGACTCCGCTTTCGCCTTTTCAGCGGCGGCGGCATTTGCCGCGCGCGTCTCCTTCGCGGCCTCGAGTCCCGCTTCGGCGGCGCGGGTTTTCGCCGCCTCGGACTCCGCCGTCTTCGTCGCGGCCTTGGCGAGCGCCATCGCCTTTTCGGCAGCCGCGGCCTCGGTCTCGGCCCGCGCCTGGGCCTCGGACGACCGATTCACGCTCACGACGATTGCCGCGACCGCCGCCGCAACAACGGCCAGCGAAACAGCGGCAACGGAAAGGATTTTTGAGTTCATGTCAGAGAAAGGTCGTGTTAACAAAGGTGGAAATCAAGTGGTGACGCGAGGGGCGAGAGAGGAAGCGACCTGAGAGGCGTGAGAGGCGCGAGGGGCGCGAGAAACGACTTGAGGGACATGAGGGGCAAGAGGGGCTTCTCGCCCCTTAAGTCTCTCGCGTCAACCCAGCCTCACTCGCCCTTCGCTTTTTCGACGGCATCGGCTTTCTTCTCCTCGGCCGCCGCCTCGGATTCCTCTTGCAGTTGCTTCAAAAGCCCAGCATTCATCTCCCGCGCCTTGACCTCCGCCCCGACGCGCGCCTCGGCCTTCTTCTCCTCGAGCACATTGATCGCATCTGTCAGACGCTTGGCTTCAACCGCACGCAATGCCATTTCTTTTGCCGCACGCGCCTTCAGCTCCTCTACACGTTTTTCGTTTTTCTTCGCCAATTCCAGTTGCGTCTCATATTCTTTGTCCTGAGCGGCCCATTCGCGCTGCCGACGCTTCAGCAATTCCTTAAGCGGCACTGCATCTGCCAAAGGCGATGCGCTCCAACCATGATCATCCCACGGTCGTTCATCGCTCAAAGTCAACTTGCGCCGGCGCGCCTCTGCCACCGCACTCTCCGCATCGTCAAGCACATAAGGCGTCAAAAACATCAAAAGTTCCTGCCGTGTTTCAACATCCTTCGTCGAGCCAAAGAGATAACGACCAATATAGGGAATATCCTTCAGAATCGGGATACCGCTGTCAATCGTCGAATATTCCGTCTGCGAAAGCCCCCCCAAGACGACCGTCTGACGATTCTCGACGGTGATGTCGGCAGACAGTTTACGCGTAACCGTCGTCTCAACATTGATGCCGCTGACGACCTGCTGGTTATTTGACGTTCCACCAGTCGCCGCCTGGATGGTCTGGCTGTCTCCCAACGCGGAAAACTCCTCCTCAATCGTCAACATGACCGTTCCATTCGGATTGATCTTGGGCGTGATTTTCGCTGTCAATCCAATTTCCTTCTGCTCATAATCCGGCACCGCACTCCCGTTATAAGTCGATCCCGAATAGGTGTAGCCCTTCAGCAAATAGCGCATCTTAGTCGCTTCAATCGTCGCCTCCTTGTTGTCCAGCGTCATGATAATCGGTGATGCCACAAGTTTCGCACGGCTATCACTTTTTGCCGCATGCATTACAGCGCCAATGTTCAACATCTTCGAGGCTATATAATAACTCGCGCCTGCCGCGCCCGGAGAAATCAAATGGTCTGCCGACGAAAAATCAAGCGTTCCAACATTGGCCATTTTCGCCGTTCCGCCACCGCCCGAAAGCCCCTGAAGGACATCACGGCTCCGCTCATTGTTCGCAAGGCCTGTCACCCAGTCAATGCCCGTTTCCGCACTGTCTGACAACTGAACTTGAAGAATCATCGTCTCAATCAAGACCTGAGAAAGTTTCACGTCCATCGACTCGATGATCGACTCGATGGTCGGAACGAGTTCCTTGTCCGTCATCACGACGAGTCCGTTGATGCGCTTGTCGGCAAGGACGGTCGTGTTGTCCTTCGAGAGCTCGCCCGCCTTCGCCTCGCCCGAACGCTGGTTCGCCGGCTTCCTCGCCGCCGTCGCGGGCGCGCTGCTGCTGCGCGTGATGTTGCCGCCCGACCCCTTCTTCGCGTTCTGGTTCGTGTTCTTGCTCTTGCTCTGCGACGACGACGAATTGCCGATCAGGTCGTTGATCATGTCCGAGACGTCTTCCGCGTCCGCGTACTTCAAACGGTAGACCTTCACGACCGTGTCCGGCGTTGTCTCGACATCCAGCTGCTCGATCACTTTGTCGAAGAAGTCCATGTTCGCCTTCGACGTGATGACGATGAGCTTGTTCGAACGCTCGTCCGGAACGATCAGCACCTTGCCCCGGATCATGCCGCGATCGGCGTCCGAGACAGTCATGACGAGCGACTCGTTGCTGACAGGCTGCGGCTGCGGCTGCGCCGGCTGGTTGCGGCCCAGGAGCCCGCGCCGCAGCGGCGAACGCGCCGTCTGCTGCTGGGCGGACGGATTCGTCGGCGCCTTGTTCTTCTCCTGCCACTTCATCGCGTCATCGACAATCGCCTGCAGGGCCTTCTGAACCTCGTCGACGGACGCGTTCTTGATCTGCCGCACGAAGACCTGCTCCGTCACGGGCGCGGCGACGTCAATCGCCCGCGCAATCTCAATCATGCGGTTGATGTTCTGCTCCGTGTCCGTGACGAGGATCTTGTTCGTCCGCTCGAAGACGATGAGAAGCCCCGCGTTCGACTTGAAGCCCTCCAGCACCTTCTGCGCGTCCTCGGCCGTCATGTTCTCGAAGGGAATCATCATCGAGACGACCTTACCGCTCTCGCCGAGCTTCGTGTCGGGATCCATGAGGATCGGGATGCCCTCCTTGCGCACGTCCTTGCGCGGCAAGGCGCGGATGAAGCTGTCCTTGTACGGCTCAAGATGAATGCCGTTCATCTCAAGGACCGTCTCGATCGCCTCCAGGTACTCCTCGCGCGACAGCTTCTGCCCCTGCTTGGACTTGAGCGTGATCGTCGCCGTTGGGCACGCCGGATCCTTGAGGATCGTCTTGCCGACCTCGTCGCCGTAGGCCATGATGATGATGTCGCTCGCCGCGCCGTCCCAGTTGAGCGCGTGCCCGCCCGTCGGCGCGGCGGATTCGTCCTTCGCCGCCGATGCCGTCGCCGGCGCGGACGGCGTCGGGCGCGCCGTGTTCACCGCGCGCGCGCTCGTGCGGCCGCCGCGCCCCAGAAGCGTCGGACGCGACTGGGCCAACGTCGGATACGCGACGGCCAGGGCCAAGACAAAGAGCAGACAGTTCTTCATAGGCAATCGAATCCCTTTCACCTTCTCATTCCCTCATGTATGCGCAGTTGAGCGTGAACGTTCCGCGCAGATAGCCCTTCTTCGCGCTCGGCTTGAAGTCCAGTTCGGCGATGTCGAAAAGGCCTTCTTTCGAGTTCTCCAGTTCGTAGAGGAACTTGACGAGCGCCTCCAGCGAGCCCTCCCAGCTCGCGTCGATCGGCAAGACCGTCACGTCGTCGATTTCCAGCTTCTCCTTCTGCGTGCCGCGCTGCGAGATCTGGATGAGGTTTCGGTTCGCGACCTCGCCCATCTTCTGCAGCCACGTCGTGTCCGTCGCCTGGCCCGCCGCAAACGTCGGCATCGCGGCCTTTTCGGTTTCGTAGGCCACGTCCCACTTCGCCTTGTCGGCGATGAGCCGCTCCTCCTTCGCATACGTCGCCTTTGCCTGCTCGTAGCGCCGCGCCGCCTTTTTCCACGCGGACTCCGCCGAAATGAACCACGTCAGCGCCGCAAGGACGTAAAGCCCGACGACGGCCAACGCGGCGAAGACCGCCTTCTGCTTGAGCGTTAGCGCATTCATTCTTCCTCCTCCGGCGACTCAAAGCCCAGCTCCAGATCAAATCGCTGCTTGCCGCGCATCATGTTGAGCCGGCCAAGCGTGACGGTCGCGAAGACGCGCGGGGCCTCCTCGTCCTCGCCGAACGCAAGGGCCTCCATCGCATTCTTGAAGTCATAGACCTCGGTGTCCGTCTCGGCCTCGCCCGACAGCCGAAGCCCCTTCGCGCGGTCGTAGTCCCAGCCCGACAGCGTGATGCCCGCCGGCAGACGATCCGACACCGCCTTCATGATCTCCAGCGCGCCGCGCCCATGGTCTGAATACGTCTTGAAGACGTCGACCTTCTTCTTCTTGTCGCTGACCTGACGGTACTGCCGCGCATGCTGGCGCGACAGGTCTTTCTGGTGATCCGTCAAGAAGCCGTAGGCGACCGGCACGCCGAAGAGAACGCCCATGACCACCAGCCACAGGCCGACGGCGACCGACAGGTTGCGGACGAGACGCTTCTTGAAGCGCGTTTCCTCCAGCACCTCGCGCCAGCTCGCCGGAAGCGCGTTGAGGGACGACGGATCGGCCGAACGCGCGGCAATGCCCTCGACGGCCGCATCCGTCACGGCTGCCTCGACCGTCTCCGCGAGCGGCTTCGGGCCGCCGAATGCCTCCGCCTCCAGCAACAGCAACATCTCCTCGCGCGCCGGATCGTCCGATTCGACAAGCCCCCGAATCGCGACGGGCATGTCGCCGTCCAAGACAAGGAGCGTTGTTCCGGCCGCCGAGGTGAGACGCACGAGCCGCCGCTTTCCGTCCGTCGCGTCAAACCGCCCCCAGATTTCGCGCAGTTCGCCCAGCGCAAGGAGATCGATGCGCGTCACGCTGAGCTTCTGCGCGTCCAAAGCCTCGGCAATGTCGTCCGACGCACCTTCGGGCAACGCCGCCGCCAGGACGACCGCACCCTCCGCCGTCTCGCGCACCGTCTCGCACGAGACCGTCAGCGGCTCGTCGGGGAACGGACTCATCGCCTGCAAGACGGGCGTCGCGACGGCGACCGCGTCCTCCCCAGCCGGCACACGCACCATCTTCACCAGCAGACGGCTCGTCGGCAACGCCAAGACGGCTTCGCGCCCGGAATGACCGGATACGGCGACGCGAATCGTTCCGCCCTCAAAGACGGCGACTTGGATGTCCTTCTGCATTTTCGGCAATTATACCAAATTTCTTCCCGTCGAATCACGCCGACGGCGATGTCCCGCGCGACTCGACAAAAAAGACCTTGTCGCCGACACGACAGCGCGGCGCGCGGAACGTGACCCACGAACCCTTCTCGCCGACGGGCGGACGCGCCTCGTCGCGGTGTAGTTCGCCGACGACAAGCTCCTGGACGCCCGTCGTCGGCCCGTGGATCTGAATCGGGTCGCCCGGACGGATCGGATGATCCTGCACCTTCACCTGTGCAATGCCGGCCTTGAGAAAATAGTCAATGACAACGCCGATGTGACGCTTCACGGTCGTCGCCTCGGAGTCTTCCGTTTGCGTGAACTGGTCAACCCCCGGCCGACCAAAGTAGAGGCCATCCGAAAACGCGCGGTGGAAGACCGTCTTCACCGACGCCGTCAGCTCCGCGACAAGCGCGGGCGTGTACGTCCCGTCGCAGACGGCGTCCACCGCCCGCCGATACGCCGCGACGACCGTCTTCACGTAGTTCGCGTTACGCGCACGCCCCTCGATCTTGAAGGAGGCGATTCCCGCCGCCATGAGGCGATCAACGAAGCCAAGCGAGCAGAGGTCGCGCGCCGAAAGGACCGTGTGCGGCTCGACGACATAGGCCGCCTGCCCTTCGTGCACAGGCTCGCCCTGCGCGTCCTCGTAGAAGTCGACCGCCTGCACGAGGAACTTCCGGCGGCAGGGCTGGACGCATTCGCCGCGACAGGCGCTCTTGCCGAAGACGTCCTGGCTCATGAAGCACCGCCCCGATTCGGCGACGCACTGCGCGCCATGCACGAAGCATTCGAGTTCAACGCCCGTCTTCGCGTGGATCGCGGCGACTTCGCGGAGCGTGCACTCGCGCGCAAGAACGACACGCGACGCGCCCTGCGACACGAGGAAGCGCACGGCCTCGGAGTTGGAGACCGACATCTGCGTCGAAATGTGGAACGCGACGCCGTGCTTCCTGCAGAGCGAAATGACGCCCCAATCGGAGACGATGAAAGCGTCGACATAGGGCTTCGCCGCGCAAATCGTCCGCTCGACCGCATCCACCTCGTCTTCGAACAGGATGGCGTTGAGCGTCAAGTAGCGTTTCACGCGTCCGCAACGGCGCGCGATTTCGGGCAAGTCCCCTTCCGTGAAGTTGACGCCGCTCCGCGCGCGCATGTTGAACGTGCCGAGACCGAAGTAGACGGCATCAGCCCCCGCGTCGAGAGCTGCCTGAAGGCACGTGAAATCCCCCGCCGGGGCCAGAATCTCAGGGCGTTTCATGTCAGAATCAAACCGCACTTCAACTTGAATGAATCTCCAAACGAAGGTCAACGCGCTTCGGCGCGCCCGGCAGGGCCGCGAGTTTCGCGGCCATCTGCCGAAGCCTCGGACGCAGCAAGAAGAGCGTCGGGGCCGTCTTCACGTAGACGAAGATCTTGCCGTCCTCGTAGCGTCCGGGACGCGCCGGCACATCCGGGAACAGTACGCGCCAGCGATCGACGAGCGAATCGAAGAACTCGCTCTTCTCGGTCAGAAGATCCTTCAGGGCCGCGTCAAAGGCCGACGCCGACGTCCGGTGGCGTCCGCGCTGGTCAACGCCGATCGCACGGCCATAGAGATTGCGCTCGTCAGACAAGGGATCACTTCGCCTTCATCTGAAGCCAGGACTCGATGAACGGCTGGATGTGGCCGTCCATCACGGCGTTGACGTCGCTCGTCTCGCACTCCGTGCGGAGATCCTTCACCATCGTGTACGGACAGAAGACGTAGGAGCGGATCTGGCTGCCCCAGCCGTTTTCGGACTTCGCGCCATAGAAGCGATCCATCTCGGCCTTCTTCTGGTCTTCGTAGTACTCGTAGAGCTGGGCGCGCAGCATGTTCATCGCCTTCTCCTTGTTCATGTGCTGCGAGCGCTCCTTCTGGCAGGCGACGACGATGCCGGTCGGCAAGTGCGTGAGGCGAACGGCCGAGTCGGTCTTGTTGACGTGCTGGCCGCCTGCGCCGCCCGACCGGTAGGTGTCGATGCGCAAGTCCTCGTCCTTGATCTCGACGTCGATGTCGTCGTTGATCTCGGCGACCGTCTCGACGGACGCGAAGGAGGTCTGGCGACGCTTGTTCGCGTCGAACGGCGAAATGCGCACGAGGCGGTGGATGCCGCGCTCGGCCTTGAGCATGCCGAAGGCGTAGGGCCCTTCGACCTTGAAGTAGACGTCCTTGTAGCCGGCTTCTTCACCCTCCTGCGTGTCGTATTCCTCGACCTTCCAGCCCTGGCTCTCGGCATAGCGCTGGTACATGCGGTAGAGCATCGCGACCCAGTCGCACGCTTCCGTTCCGCCCTGCCCGGCGTGCAGCTTCACGAAGACGTTGCAGGCGTCGAACTTGCCGCCGAGGAGCGACTGGAGACGAAGTTTTCCGAAGAAGTCGTCGGCCTTCACGCACTCGCCAAGCGTGTCCTTGAGCGCGATCTGCTGGGCCTCGCCCTCCTCCATCTCGGCCAGTTCCAGCATGACGCCCGCGTCCTCGACCGTCTTCTCGAGGGAGGTGAACGGCACGACATACGCGCGCTCCGCGTTCGTCGCGGCAATGACGTCGCGCGCCTTCGCCGGACTGTTCCAGAAGTCTCCCGTCGCCTGCTGCGCCTCGAGGTCGGCGAGCTTCGCGCGACGCTCCCCGATCTTGATGTAGTCGGCCATCTCGCCGACCTTCTTCTTCAGGCCCTCAATCCGCTGCCGAACTTCCTCGACCTCCAGCAGCTTCGCTTTCTCTTGTTCCGCCATAGTGCGGCGTATTATACCAAAAACAGGCCGCAGCCGAATGCCCGCTCGCCCACAGAAAGCATCTCCTGACAAGGACGCCGTTGGACAGGCCATTTCTCGGAGGACGGCTTTATGGTATAATTCCCGATGTTCTGCGCACGGCGGCGAGGCCGTCGGCGCGGGGCCGGACGCGGCGGGGAGAAATCCGCCGTGCCGAAGAACAATTTAGCATCAACGCTAACAAGTCGTTCACCCGAAATACTACCACTATTTCATCAACCGAACGACATGTCAGTAGGGGTGCGCCCGTCTGGGCGCACTTCCTCTTTCATGTATTCGGTTTGGGCCTGTGGTAGGGCTTCGGGTGAGTGCATGAAAGAGGAAGCGCGCCTTTTTTCATGCACGGACACGGGGTCTGCGACGGCAGAGGGCGCATGAAAAACGGGACAAGCCATGAACGGAAAGCCGTTCGTCAAATGGGCAGGCGGCAAGGGGCAGCTGATCGCGCAACTGGACGATCTGCTCCCCGCCGATTTCGCCAAACGCAGGGATCTCGTCTATGTCGAGCCGTTCGTCGGCGGCGGGGCCATGCTGTTCCACGTGCTCGCCAAATACCCAAACGTCAAACGCGCCGTCATCAACGACCTGAACGCCGACCTCGTCACCTGCTTCAGGACGGTCAGAGACGAGCCGGACGAACTGATTGCGCGGCTTCGCGCCCTTCAGGCGGAATATGCCGGCTGCGGAGACGAAACCGCGCGGAGGGCCCTGTTCCTTGACAAGCGCGACCGCTACAATTCGAGGAACGCGGAGGGGGCGGAGACGGCGGCGCTCTTCATCTTCCTCAACCGGACGTGCTTCAACGGACTGTACCGCGTCAATTCAAGGGGCGTGTTCAACGTCCCGTTCGGCAAGGCTGCCCGTCCGTGCATCTGCGACGAGGAGACGATACGCGCGGACAGTGCCCTGCTTCGGAAAGTCGAAATCCGGTGCGGCGACTTCACCTGCGCCGCAGACGATGTCGGGAGCGGGGCGTTCTTCTACTTCGATCCGCCCTACCGTCCGCTGACGCGGACGGCGGCGTTCACGGCATATTCGAAGGACGGATTCGACGACGGCGAGCAGAAGCGGCTGGCGGACTTCTGCCGCACGCTCGACGCCGCCAGGCAGACGTGGCTGCTGTCCAACTCCGATCCGCACAACGCCGACCCGGACGACTCGTTCTTCGAGGAGCTTTACGGGGGATTCGACGTCCGCAGGGTGTCCGCAAGCCGCATGATCAACTCGAAGGCCGGCGGACGCGGGCCGATTTCGGAACTTGCCATACGGAACTACAAGGAGTGACATGAGAGACTTCGACACGTGGCTTGGCCAATTCCGCGAGAGCATTTCGTCGTATTCGTACTACGTGGATTTCGGGAAGGTCGTCGCCAACGCCAGGCTGCACAAGGCGGAACTGCACCTGATGAACGCGCTGATCGGCTCGCAGAACGTCGAGTCCGACTTCCGCAGCCTCTGTGCGCGCTATCCCTCGATCCTGTCCGCGATTCCGATCCTGCTGGCGAAGCGCGAGACGGAGATATACGCCCGAGACGACGAAGGCGGCGGAGTCTATGATTTCGCCCATGCCGTCCAGTCGCCTGACGAATACTGCACGTTCATGCGCAAGACCGGCCTGTTCGACCTGATTTCGCGACATCTCGTCAACAACCTCTACGACTACGTCGTCGGCGTCGAGGTGGGGCTGGACTCGAACGGGCGGAAGAACCGGGGCGGACACCAGATGGAAGACCTCGTGAAAGGCTTCCTCGACGCGGCCAACGTGGAATACCATCCCGAAATGAACGCGAGCGACATCCGCGCGTCATGGCGAATCGACCTGTCGCCGCTGACGAACGCCGGACGGACGGAGAAGCGGTTCGACTTCGTCGTCCATACGCGGAACTGCGTCTATGCGGTGGAGACGAACTTCTACGGGAGCGGCGGCTCGAAGTTGAACGAGACCGCGCGTTCCTACAAGATGCTGGCCATGGAGTCGCAGTCCGTCAGAGGCTTCAAGTTCGTGTGGTTCACGGACGGCAAGGGATGGCTGAGCGCGCGGCAGAACCTCCGCGAGACGTTCGACGTCCTCCCGACGCTCTTCAACATCAAGGAACTCGAAGACGGAATCTCCGAGAGGCTGTTCATATGAGCCTCTACCATGCCTCCGCGGACGGATGCTTCCGTCTGCTGAAAGGCGACTGCGCCGGCCTCCTCAGGGCGGGAGGCCTGGGGCCGTTCGACATGGCGTTCGCCGACCCGCCCTATTTCCTGTCCAACGGCGGCTTTTCGGTGCAGGCGGGGAAAAGGGTCTCCGTGAACAAGGGTGCGTGGGACAGGTCGCGCGGAAGAGAGGCCGACCGGGAATTCACCCGCAGCTGGCTCAAGGCGTGCCGCGACGCGATGGCCGACGACGCGACCATCTGGGTCTGCGGGACGTTCCACAACGTCTTCACCGTCGCGGACGTGCTGTCGGAACTGGAGTTCAAGACGCTCAACGCCGTGACCTGGCAGAAGACGAATCCGACGCCGAACCTCAGCCGCCGATGCTTCACGCACTCAACGGAGATCCTGCTGTGGGCGCGCAAGGAACGGCGCGTCCCGCATTTCTACAACTACGAGCTCATGCACCGGCTGGCCGGCGGGCGGCAGATGACGGACGTGTGGCGGATGCCGGCCATCGCGCCGTGGGAGAAGACCTGCGGCAGGCACCCGACGCAGAAGCCGCTGGCACTTGTCGTCAGGGCGATACTGGCGAGCACGAGGGAGGGGGCGTCCGTACTCGACCCGTTCGCCGAGAGCGGCACGACGGGGATAGCCGCGCGGCTCACGGGGAGACAGTTCGTCGGAATCGACGTCGCGGACGACTACCTGTCAGTCGCCGCACGACGGTATGAGCTACTGCCGGAGAAACGGGCCGAATGGACGGCCAAGATTCCGGACTTGAAACTGGCGGCATGGCACTGAACGTTTCTTCGATATCCCACCCTTGTCTCCTCGGAAAATCTCCCTTTTTCTCCGTATCTAACGTTCGTGCCGTCGTCATAGAACAGGTGTTCGTGGAGAATCTCGATGTTCATCTTGTCGGCAAGCCCGAAGTCAAGCGCGAGGGAGGGCAGTACGCCTATGATTCCGGCAAAACAGATGTACGGCCAAATCCTCCCAGCCCCTTTCAAGGCGCGAACTTCAAAATGCGCCTGACCCAAACTGTCAAATCTGTTGACCGCGTTGTTCCCGCAGAAGCCGTACAGGTTCAGCCCGCCGTCCTCCTCAATCGGGTCGCGGGTGAGCCAGCGGCGGAGGACGGGCGAGTAGAAGCGGTGGCCGTAGTAGTAGAGACTTGTCTCGGAATCAAAGTACTTCGTCGAGAAGCGGTGGCGGAAGACGTGGGCAAACGAGCCGGTTTGCGAAATCGTGCGACCGAATGCGTCGTAGGTGTATTGGGCGACCGTGCTGCCGTTCGCGTCAAGGTAGCGCACGACATTGCCGTTGCCGTCGTAGAACGGAACATAGACCGCGCCATCAACCGTAAGGTAGAGAAGCCCTCCGATGCCCCCCGCGCCCTGCAAGGTCCCGGAGAGGTCTTTGCCCCAGTAGTAGTGAATCGCCGAAGCCGTGCCGTTCGCATTGGCGACACGCTCCTCAATGAGATTCCAGCCGTCGTAGAAGAAGGTCGTTGCCGATTCCGGCGTCACCTTTCGGACGCGGCGGCCCTTCGCGTCGTAGAAATTCGTCACAAGCAGCACGTCGTTCGAGGAAACGGTCTTGAGACGATTCGCCGCATCGTAGGTGTACGTCCAATCGCCGCATTGTGTCGTGTTCCCGTCGAGGTCGTATTCAACAGTTGTCCCGCACGGAGACGCGGAGGCGCAGACGATTGAAGCGTACTGGTTCAGGCCGTTGGCCGTGCAGGCATTCGTCGCGCCGTTGAACGCGGCAATGGTTGAATTGCCGATGCCGTCGTATCCGTGCGCCTCCACGTTCCCGCCAACCGTCGCAAACACCACTTCGCCACGGGCGTTGTAGCCGAACGTGTCGCCGTTGCGCATGACGGGGCGTCCGAGCGCGTCGTGGGAATAGTCGAAGTCTTCAACGGCCGCGCCGTCGACGGAACTCGCGACACCCGTCACGAGCGAACGGCGGAAGCCGTCTCGCGCAAGGCCGTGCGCAAACGCCACGCCGTTGGACAGCGTCAGCGTGTACCCGGCGTCGAGGCGGTCGGGCGTGTAGTCGTACGCGACGACGGCAAGGGCGTTGGAAATGGATTCCACGCTCCCATCGTCGGCGTATGCGTGGCGGAGCGAGTACCCCGACGACGGCACGGCGAGCCCGTCCGGCCTGCCCTGCGGATCGAGGGAGCGCACGATCTCAAGGGCGTCGCCGCCGACCGTCCACGCCTCGTTCGTCGCCGTCCCGGACGCGGCAAGCGAGCAGACGGCCGACGCGACGGCGTTGGACTCCGACACGACGCGTCCGTAGGCGTCGCGGACGTACACGATGTCCTGTGCGCCGTCACCATATTTCGTCCCGACGACCTGCCGCTGCGCGTCGTACACGTTCTCCATCCACCGACCGCTTGCGTACTGTATGTTCTAACTCGAAATGGGAAAAATTAAAATCGAAATGGGAAATCGGGCTGAAAAGACCATCGTCGATCGATGAGAAAGCCCCCTTCAAGGCCATCGCTTGAAGGGGGCTTTTCGGTGTCTTCATCTCACCTTGAACGGTCATGGAACGGGGGCGTCTCCGTCGGTCACGAAGTGGATCCGAAAGTAATCGCCGTCCCAGCCCGGATACGGACACGGCCCGATGTCGACGGACACGACGCGGGCGAGGAGATCCTCCGCCGAACGCGCGTAGCCGGGGCGGAATAGGATGACATCCCCTTCGCGAAGCCGGCGCAGACGCGCCGTCCAGTACGGCTTGGCGGAACGGTACTCGGTCCGCTTCCCTCCGAGCCAGATGGCGTCAAACCACCGCCGCGTGAGGTTGAGGACGAGCATGGGCGGTCTCCTGTCTGCGCACATTGACCTTGAAGCGGGCGGCGGCGTAGTAGCCCTGCGGCACGCCCTGGACGACCAGCACCGGTCCATCGGCCTCGTAGCGCACACGGTCGGAGAAGGACAGCCACGCCGCCCCCGCTCGCCGCAGAAGCCGCCGGCGCTCCGTGTCGAGGATCTGGACGAGTTCTCGAAGTCGCGCCGACGAGACGTCCATCCAGTAGTCCTCCGAACCGAGGTAGCACCCGTTCGGGACGCGCGCCTGGTCGAGGATGCCGCCGACATAGGCCTGCGCGGCGGCCTCGCACCCGCCCTTGAGCTGCATGACCTGTGTGGCCATGACCCGCACGAGGTAGGCGAGCCGCCGCTCGGCGCTGATGCGGTAGTGGCTCGCCCTCCCGTAGTCGCCCGCCTCCTCCCAGAGCCGCGCCATGACAGCGTCGTAGGCCTCCTGCGAGCGGATGGCTTTGACTGACCCGACGCCCGCCTCCTCCTCGACGATCCGCCGGCGGAACGCCTGCCGCTGCGCCTCGCGGGCGACCCCTGTGGCGCGGCAGGCGGCGGACGCCGCCTCGCCGTAGGCGCGGAGCTGGGCCGCCGAGACCCTCATTCCGCGCCTCCCGCCGCCGGGCCGGCCTTCGGCCAGCAGTCGGCGATGTCGAGGCGGATCGCACGGAAGTCGTCCTGCGTGGACTCCCGCACCTCGCACGCGAGGTACTGCTTGCCGCGCACGGGTTGCAGAGCCTCCTGGAGGATGGCCTTGGCCTCGCGCCACGTCTCGCTGGCGACCTCCATGCGCATGAGCGAGAGCACCTTTCCCGTCGAGAGGTAGCCCTGCGCGTTCGCGCGGAACGCTGCCTCGACGAGGAGGCGAAGCGCCGAGACGTCCACGCCGCTGACGCGGTCGAGGACTCCGTTGACGTACTCGAGCATCAGCTCGCGGGCGCGCACGACGCGCTCGTCGAGCCGGATCGAGTACTGCTGGCGGATCGAGACGGAGACGAGCCCGTCGAAGCTCTGCGCCGAGAAGTTCCCCTTCGCGCCGACGCGCTCCTTTCCGCCCTTGAGGGCCTCGAGGTCGGCGACGCTCTCGCGCACGACGCGCTCGAGGTCGGCCCTCGCCTTCCTGAACCGCGCGAGGATCCTCCTCGCCGTCCTGTCGCGCGCCTTGTCGTACGCGCCCACGTACTTCGCCGGCACCTCGTTGCCGAGGCTGTCCGTCATCGTCCTTGCCGTCTTCGCCATGTCTGGCCTCCTTCCTTTCGGTTTCTTTTCGGATGTCATGGAAATCAGTACTCGTTCCTCATGTCGGCGAGGGCGGCGTACCCGTCGCTCACGTACGCGAACCGCTCCCACGTGAGCGGCTCCGCCCCGGCGAGGCTGTGGGCCTTCTGGAGGTACTTCACGAACACGCCGAGGCCGCGGTCCCGCAGGAGCCGCTTGATTCCCGCCAGAGTCTCGCCCCTGGGCGGCTCCAGCCCGAAGCTCCGCGCGATCGCGTTGACGTCCCTGAGCGGCGGCACGTCGGGCAGGACGATCTTGACGACGCCGCGCCGGCGCAGCTGGTCGAAGAGCATCGCGTTGCGGCCCTCCTCGAGGCCCTGGATGCCGACCTTGGTGGACGAGAGCACGAGCCCGCAGCGCGTCCGGTCGAACACCTCGCGGATGAACTCGACGATCTCGCGGCTCGCCGCCTCGTTCACGGTCTCCATCGCAAGGTGGAACTCGTCGACGATCAGGAGGTTGTAGCGATTCAGGGAGCCGTAGATCGACTCCTCCAGCTGCCAGGACTTCCTGTCCCGGAGCGACCGCGCCTTGCACGCGCGGGCGAGCTCGCGGACGAGCCTCGGCTTCGTCCAGCGGGAGCCGAGCCGGAGGTACTTCGTCCTCCCGTGGTTGTGCGTGCGCTGGAACTCCTCGAGCGCGGTCGTCTTGCCGATCTGCGACGCGCCGAAGATGAACGCCGGCATGCCGTCGGTCATCGCGCTCTCGCAGGCGGCGAAGATGGTCTTCGCGGTGTGCGTCATCACGAAGCCGAGGTCGAGTTTCTTCATCTCCTCCTCCTCGACCTCCTTCAGCGCGCGGACGCGGTCCATCATCGGCGCCCAGTCAGCGGCGGAGTACTTGCCGCTGAAGAGCTGCGAGACGGCGGCGTGGCTGACCTTCATCATCGCCGAGAGGCTGGCGTCGGAGAGCCTCTTGTCCTGGCCGAACCCGTGCAGCCAGAAGATCAGCTCGCCCTGCTCCTCGTCGATCTTGCGCATGGCGACAAGCTGCGCGATGACCGCGCGCACCTGCTCGTCCGTCCTGGCCGGCGCGCCGACCGGCCTGGCCGTCGCGTCGGAATCGTTCACTTCGTTCATCCTCGTTGCTCCTTTCGTTTGTTTCATCCTTTTGTTGGGAAAGCGCGGGGGCGCGCGGCCCCCGTCCGGGCGGCCCTAGGGCCGCCGCGCGGCGGCGGTCTGCGCGAGGAAGCCGGCCGCGTCGAACCCGCCGCCAGGCGCGGCCTCCTCCGCGTCCACGCGCGGCGGCGACCCGGACGCAAGCTCCTCCAGCGACGCGCGCCCGCCGCCGCCCGTCCTCGTGGGCCTCGACTTCGCCTCCTTCGCCGCCGCGAGGATCGCGGCGTTCACCTTCTCGGCCGCGAGCCGCCTCACGCCCGCCATCTCGCCCGCCGCGCGCGTCTCGGCCATGAGCGCGGCCGTCTGCGCCAGCTGCTGGCCCATCGCGGCCCTGATCGAGCGCTCGTCGCTCCAGCTCGCCGTCTTCAGCAGCGGGCACATGCCGAGGACGTCGTCCTTCTCGTCGGTGATCCAGATCTGGTTCTCCAGGGGGCCGACCGGTATCCAGAAGAACCGCACCTTCGTGCCTGGCGCGATCAGCCGCTCGACCCCTGTGCGGCGGTCCCTGTAGCGGGCGACGTAGCGCTTCTGCTCCCCCGGATAGTACTGCGCGTCCGTGAACGCGATCGTCCCGTCCGGCCGCACCGTCGCCTCGCGCGCGTCGCGCGGGTCGAGGAACGCCGGCGCCTCGGCGAGCGGCCACCGGACGAGTTCGCCCCGCCCCCTGGCCCACGCCTCGCGCCGCGAGAGCTTCCGCCGCCGCATCAGGTTCGCGGGGTCTGACGAGACGACCGCCGAGACGGCCGCCGCCTTCGCCGGGTCCATGTCCTTGAGCGCGTCCGCCCTGACCCAGGGCGAGCCGGGCGAAAGCCGGAACTCGGAGACCTCGTTCTCCTCCCAGCCTTCGAGGCGGTGCTCCGTGCGGTCCATGACCTCGGCCTCGATGGCGTAGAAGTACTGCCGGTACGTCTTGTAGTCGAGGATCGGCAGGCGGAGGAGCGGGAGGATCGCCGGGTCGATCCGCTCCGCCTGGGCGACCATCCTCTCCGAGTACCCCACGACCGCCGCGTTCGACTCGTGCAGGTGCGCCGCGTCGCGGCCGTGGCTCCCCGGAAGCGACGCCGTCGCGTTGTGGAGGACGTTGTGCGCGCACTCGCAGAGCGACTTCATGCGCGGGTTGCCGCCCGCGTTCCCCACGAACATCCCCCTGTGCGCGGGCGCGTTCTTCAGGCCGCTCGTCTGGAAGCGGAAGAGGCGGCCCATCGAGGACGCCGCGATCCGACGCAGGACCTCGTCGTTGAGCCGGGACGTGCCGCGCTCGCCGATCAGGGTGATGCCGTCCTTGTGGAAGTCGACGCAGCACATCAGGTTCGCGACCGCGAAGCGGTACTGCTGCTCCTTCAGGTTGTCGCGCCGCTCCCGTCCCGTCTTCGGGTCCACGACGAGGGTCCGGGGCTTCATCAGCGAGACGATCTTGTACGCGCTCGCGACGTCGTAGAAGGCGAACTCAAGGGGGTTGAACACGCCCTTCTGGCCGGGCGCGTAGACGTCGACGTTGTGCCAGACGTCGTCCGACTGCACGACCTGTCCTGGCCGGAGCCCGACGCGCGAGCGGATGACCGGCAGCGTGTGTCGAAGGGCCGCGAACTGCCCCTGCCGCGTCCACGCCAGCGCCATCGCCCGCGTCCCGTCCGCCCGCCGCAGCTGCATCATGCGCTGGTAGGTGAAGCCCCTCGGAACGTAGTTCGCCGGGCAGAGCGGCGGGACGGCGAGGCAGGGGTAGTCGCGCGTCCAGCAGTCGCGCCACGTGCCGAACGAGAAGCAGAAGCCCCGGCGGAAGTCGCGCATCAGCGCGTCGTACCCGCCGCGGTCCCCGTTGCGGTCCATCTCGCAGTAGCGGCAGAACTCGCGGTAGTAGGCGTTCTCCTCCGGCGGGCGGACGGTCTTCCGCGCGTCGACGAGCGCCGCGTCGCCCGACTTCTCCGCCGCGTAGTACCACCGCCGCATCGTGCCGTACCGGACGCCGGCGGACGCGGCGACCGCCTTCAGCGCGGCGACGAGACCCCCCGCCCGCGCCTGCGCCTTGACGCGCTCGATGTAGCCACGGCGGTCGGCGACCTCGACGCGCTGGGCGTAGGTGAGCGGCGCGAGGACCTCGCCGTCGACGGACGATGCAGAGTACATGGTCAGCACCCCCTGTTGAGACGGCTCCGCAGGAACGCGACGAACGAGATCTTGTCGTAGCGGTAGCGGCGGGCCGTGTCGCCGCTGCTCATGTCGAAGTACTTGAACGCGCCCGACTCCCGGAGGCGGTTGACCGTCATCGCGGAGAGCCCGAACGCCCGCCGGATGTCCCACGCCGTGATCGTCACGGTGTCGGGCAGCGCATCGACCGCCGACTTGAGCGCCGCCTCGTCACGGACGAGGGCGGCGATCTCGCGGTCGCAGAAGAGGTCTCCCTGGTGCATCATGGCCGTGCCTTCCCTTGCGCCCCGCGCAGGGCCGCGCGCTGCCGACCGACGGCGGCGGCGAGGTCGCCGAGGACGGTGGCGGCCGCCTCGGCCTGCGCCGCCGTCAGGAACGCCGCCGCGCTCTGCAGCGCGGCCGAGCGACGCTGCAGCGCGTCCATCGTCAGCGCCCAGAACTCCTGCGCCGCCTCCGAGGCCGTCTTCTCCGCCGGCGCGGCCTTCCGGCCCTTCGGCCGCCCCGCCGCGCCGCGACCGTCGACCCCCGCGAGCGCGAGCCACAGCTGCTCCAGCTTCCGGCGGCTCGTCGCCGCCGCGAAGATCTCCTCGCGCGCCGCGATCACCGCTTCGCTCACCGTCCCGCACGCCTCCGCCAGGCCGTCCGCCGCCGCGCCGCTCGGCTCGTAGCTGATCATCCGCTTGTGCGGCGCGCGCAGCGCCGCCAGAACCTCCGCCGTCTCGCCTCCCAGCATCTCGGCCATCTTCGCCGCCATCGACTTGTACTTGCGCGCCGTCACGTAGTTGATTTCCGGGCAGCGTTCCGCAAGCCACCCCTCAAGACCGCTATTTGCGCGTCCTTCGCCATTTCTTCCGCGTTTTGACAATTTATCCAGTTTTGTGACCGCGGTCACAAAACTCCCCAGCACCTGTTCGGCCGCGATCATCAGCGCGCCGAAGGCGACGGCCTCGCGCACGAACGCGCCCCGCGCCCACTCCGCGCGGCGGTACTGCGACAGGAGCTGCGCCGCGACCGCCGCTTCGGCGGGCACGCGGACGGCGACGGGTTCGACGGGCGTCGCGACGACGATTTCAGTTGTCTTTTCCATGGCTTTAACTTCCCTTCAAGGCTGTTTCACTGCTCGTTTTTGTGCTAAAGGATCCCGTCGATGGGGACGCGGCCGCCGCGACCGTCGACCTCGACGATCTCGACGCGCGCGCGCTTGTCCGGGCCGATGTTCTTCATCCCCGTCTGCAGCCAGTTGATGTAGGCCGAGTAGGACACGCCGAGGCGCGCCGCGTTCGCGCGGGCGGCCGGATAGCGGTAGGTGATGACGCGCTGCTGGAGGATCTTCATCGCGCACCTCCCCGCCGCCGCGCCGCGCCGTCCGTGTAGCCCCAGGCGTAGCAGACGACCCCCACGACCACGGCGTGGACGAGGGCGACCAGCAGCGCGATCCCGTTGACGTTGACGTGCTCCATCGTCAGGCCTCCCTCCCCGCCCTGCGGGCGCGGCGCGGCGGACGCCGCGCCCAGCGCGATCTCCGCCACCTCCGCGAAGACGTCGCGCGACGCGACGCCCGTCTCCTCTTCCCGTTCATTCCCCATTGCCTTCGTTCCTTTCACAGGATACATTTGTTATAATGTCTGTTGCCTTTTTCGTGACAGCAGTGCGTAGTATAGCACAAATCTGTGAATACAGTTAATGTGGTTTATCAAAATTGTGAAAGATTCCTATGAGCACAATCGGTGACAGAATGCGAGAACTTCGTGGACCATCTTCCTTGCGGGAGATGGCTGAGGCTGTTGGCATCAAATACAATGCATGGGCGCGTTATGAAGCAGGAGGTTCACTTCCTGGAGCCGAAATCATCGAGAAGATCTGCCGCGCACACGCCTGTTCCGCCGACTGGCTGTTGGGGCTGACGGACGCGTGTTCTGCGGCGCAGGGCGTTTCGGCGTCGGCGTCGGACTGGCGGACGCGCGCGCGGGCGGCCGAGGCGAAGCTGGAGCGCGTCAACCGCGCCCTCGGCCACGCCCTCAGGGGATTCGAGGAACTGCAGGAGGCCGTGAGGTGAAAAGGTTAATATTTGTCGTCGGGCTACTCGTGTCTACCGCGGCGAGTGCAATCTGTGACAAGTGCAAGGACTGCGGCTATGAAAAGGTGTTTGTCGATTGCTACCTGTGCCAGGGGCACAAGACCATGTCGCCAAGCTACTACGGGAACGCCGTGGGCGTGACAAGATGGACTGTCGAGTCGACCTACATCCAGGGGGCCAAGGTCGGCGAATGGGAGTCCGAGAAGCGGTACAAGAAGTATTCGATGATTGCCTGTCCGCTCTGCAAGAACAGCAAGAGACGCGGAAAGATACACACGATAAGGCCATGTTCCTGCGGCAGGGATCTGAAGGACCAGAACAGGCAAAACTGCAAGAGGCTCAAGGGGCTGCTGAAGTCCCTGAAGATCGAGCAGAAGAAGCCCGTGGACGAAGCCGACTTCTTCTGGACGCGGCTGATGTTCGAAAAGCGCAACAACTGGCTCTGGGACTCCAAGAACAAAAAGAAGGCCCTTTCGCAGGCCATCAACAACGATGAATACGACGTGGAGGGCGCGAACTACGGCCGGGAAAGGGAGTCCGACAGGTAGGCGTCCGCGCGCGGCGTCCGGCTTGAACCCCGCGTCAGGGCTATGGTACAATGCGTGCCTGAAAGGAGACATCGCCAGATATGGCAAAGGCAATCTACAGACTTATCATTCGCGGCGTGAAGGGCGTCGGCATGGCCGACGCCCTGCGGGCTGTCTATTGCGCGAATCCTCCTGTTGCCCTGCCGCGCATCCTGACGGAAGAGGAATCCATGCGTGCCGACGCAAGGGCTCTTGCCGGCGACTGGAAGAGGACGGCCGCCTACGTCGGCGAGGCCTATGCACGGCAGCGGGAGCGCGTCCATGGCTAAGGCAGCCTTGGCGACGGTCAAGGCCGAACAGCATTTCCGAGGCCCAATCCCCCCCCGCCTGACCTCATCGAGCAATACGAGCGCGTCGCGCCCGGATTCGCCGAGCGAATCCTCGCCATGGCCGAGCGCGAGGCGACTTCCCGGCAGGAAAACGAGCGCAGGAACGCCGAGATCGCGGATCGCGACATCCGCGAGGCGCGCGTCGAGACCAGACGCGGACAGTGGATGTCCTTCGCGATCACGATTGCCGCGTTCCTGACAGCCGCCTACTGTGCCGCGATCAGCCAGCCGTGGGTCGCAGGGGTGGTCGCGGGCACGACGCTCGTCAGCGTCGTCTCGACATTCCTCCGACGGACGTCAAAGTAGGCTCTCTGCCCTGTCAAGTCCACCCACGGGCCGCAGCGTTTCGCTGCGGCTTTCTTTTTTCGTCCCCGCCGCGTGAACCTGCCGCGCGGCGGGCGCGCGCCCCCCTCTCTTTTCGCCCGTTTCGTCCTCGCGTCCCGCGTCCCGTTTCCCGCGTCCGAGATATATGAGACAATGCGCGCCGTCCGGACGGCCCGGCACCGGCGTGGCGCCGCCGCGCTCCAGCCGCCGCCACCTGCCCGGCGGGCCGCCCGGACGGCTCCTGAACCGCGAACGGAACACCTCGCATGACGCACACGCTCCTACCAGTCCTCCTCGCCGCAGGGTCGGCGACCGCCTCGGACGTCGCCCTCGCGGGCGGCATGTCCCTCGTCGACCCCGCCCTCGTCACCGCCCTCCTCACGGGCGTCGCAGGCGTCCTCTCCGCCGCCGGGACGGCCCTCTGGTGCCGGCGCAAGGCCGGCAGGCCCCGCCGCCCGCTCGACTCCGACGACACCTTCGTCACCCACGGCGAGTGCAAGTCGCACCGCTGCGCGATCGAGTCGCGCGTGAACGAGATCGGCCCCGCCCTCAACCGCCTCTTCGCGAAGCTCTGCGAGAACGACCGCAAGAGCGAGGAGCGGTCCCTCCAGCTCCACCGCCGCCTCGACCCCGTCGTCGAGAGGGTCGCGGCGAACTCCGCTCGGATCGAGACGTTCGAGCGCCTCGCCCGCGAGGCGACCGTGGGAGGGCACAAGTAGTGAAGAACCCCGCCCTCAACAGCTGCGTCCTCAGGATTCTCGCCCGCGTCGGCTGCGGGCTGAAGGAGAAGACCCTCATGGCCGAGGTCGAGCTCGCCATGGACAGGCACGACCTCACCACCGACGAGTTCCACGACGCGCTCCTCTACCTGGAGGACAAGGCCCTCGTCGACAAGTGGGACAACCTCGTCGGCGACACCGTCTGGGGCGTCACCGCCATGGGCCGCGACGCCCTCAAGGGGCTGTGATGAAGAAGACCCGCGCCGACAGCTGGGCCGCGAGCCTGAGCGAGGAGCAGGGCTGGACGCTCTACTACAAGGCCCTGCGCTGCCCGTGGCAGGAGGCCGCCGCGTGGGCCGCGCGGGAGTTCGGCCTCGGCCGCGCGCCCTCGCGCACCGGCTTCTACGCCTGGCTCTCCCAGATGCGCGAGGCCGAGCACGAGCACCGCATGCACGAGGCCGCCGTCGCCGCCGCCGAGGCCGCCGCGCTCGGCCGGAAGTCCACGAAGGACGAGGCCATCGTCCAGGCCCTCAAGGCCCTCGCCACCGAGGCCGCGCTCCAGTCCGACGCCAAGACCGCCTCGTCGCTCATCCAGAGCGCGATGGCCATCAAGGACAGGCTCCAGAAGGAGGAGGACCTGGGTCTCAAGGCGCGGGCGCAGAGGACGCGCGAGGCCGACCTCGCCCTCGCCCGCGAGAAGTTCGAGTTCGACGCGGCGAAGAGGGCCATGGAGGAGGCGGCGAAGATCAAGGCCGTCGCCGCCGACGACTCGCTGGACGACGACGAGAAGATCGCGAAGGTCCGCGAGGCCCTGTTCGGGTGAGTCCGTGACGGCGAAAAGGGGGTTTATCGAGCCATGAACGAGCCGCTGATCAGATTCCGGGAATACCAGAAGCCCGTCTTCGACGACAACGAGACGGGCATCCTCGTGCTGCACTGGTCGCGCCAGATCGGCAAGTCGTTCACGCTCGCCGCCTGGGCCGTCAACCGCCTGCTGACGCGGCCGGGGCGGCTGGTGACGGTCCTCTCCAACTCGAAGGACAACGGCCAGGAGTTCGCGCTCAAGTGCGCCGAGGTCTGCCGCAGGCTCGACGAGGCGAAGCAGAAGGTCATCGAGGCGCACGGGCTCAGGGACCTCTCGGCGTCCATCGAATACAGGGACATGCGGTTCGAGGTCGCCGTGAAGGTCAGGGGCAAGACCGGCCGCATCAAGGTCCTCGCCGCCAACCCGCGCACCGCGCGCGGCTTCTCCGGCGACCTGATCCTCGACGAGTTCGCCTTCCACGAGGACGGCGCGGCCATCTGGGACGCGGCCGAGCCCATCCTTTCGAGCAACCCCGACTTCCTCTGCCGCGTCGCCTCGACCGGCAACGGCACGGGCAACATGTTCTACCGCATGGCGACGGAGGGCCAGTTCAAGCTCTCCAGGGTGCGCCGCTCGGACGCCTGGAAGATGGGCGTCAAGATCTACGACGCAAGGACGCGCCGGCCCATCACGCCCGACGAGGCGCGCGCCCAGGCACTCGACAAGGCGAGCTACGACCAGAACTACGAGTGCGCGTTCGCGAGCGAGACGGGGGCGCTGCTCGCCTGGGACCTCATCACCCGCGCCACCGACAACGCCGCGCCCATCTTCGACGTGGACGGGAGCGGGACGGAGGAGACGGCCGAGGCCGTCGGGGCGGCGGTCGCGCAGATCCTCGACCGGGCGGCGGCCGACGGGACGACGGTCTACGGCGGCGGGGACGTGGCATGCACGCGCGACTACGCCGTCTACCCGTTCGCGGCGCTCGTCGGCTCGTGCCTCAGGACGCTCTTCATCCTGCGCGTGCACGGCACGCGCATCCCCGCGCAGCGCCGGATGCTCGAGCCGATCGTCGCGCACCGCGCGCTCGTGCGCCTCGCGCTCGACAGCTCCGGCATCGGGCTCGGCCTCACGCAGGAGCTCGATGAGAAGCCGGGCGGGAACAAGGTCGTCGGCGTCAACTTCGCGTCGTCGGAGCCGATCGGCGAACGCCTCGCGCTCGACGGGCGCAGGAGGGACACCGCGCCCGTCAAGGAACTCATGGCGACAGACCTCTGCGCCTGGCACGAGGACGCCCGCATCACCTACCCCTGCGACGCCATCATGCGCGAAGACCTGCGCAAGCCGGCGCGGATCCGGACGAGGACAGGCCGCGTCTCCATCGCGGCGGAGTCCACGGCCACGGGCCACGCCGACCACTTCTGGGGACTCGCGCTCCTGGTGCGGGCGGTCAGGGCCGCCGGCGCACCCGTACGGCCCGCCGCGTGCGGCGCGGCGACAGACCCGGACGAAAGGACGATCTGACATGGAACGCCTGCGTGCAAGCTCACTCGCCTGGCTGGAGCGGACGAACCCGCTCCGGGGGCTCTCGATCTCCCGCGCGGGGGCGATCTTCGACGCGGCGCGCGTCTGGGGCAGCCCGCGCCTCCAGTACGCCTACAACGAGATCGAGCAGACCGACCCCGTCGTCATGACGTGCGTCGAGCGGCGCGCCGCCGCGCTCGCCGGGCTGCAGCAGAAGTTCGTCGCCATCGCCGGCGCAGACCCGGCTCTCGCCGGGGAGCAGCGCGACGCCCTCGCCCGCTTCGCCGCGCAGATCGAGAACTTCGACGAGGCGCTGGAGCGCATGGACGAGGCGTTCTTCCGGGGCTACGTCCACCTCCAGCCGATCTGGGAGGGCGACGCCGTGCGCCGCATCCAGCCGCTCAACAGCTGGAACTTCCTCCGGGACGACGCGGGCGAGTGGCTCTGGAACCCGGACTGCCGCGAGACGCCCGCAGGACTCGGCGACGTGCGCGACGCGCGGCTCGTCACGCTCGCGCGCCGCCGCGCCATCGACTGGCCCGCGCTCTTCGTCTACATCCGGAAGGCGCTCGGCGAGCGCGACTACGGCCGCTTCATCGAGCGCCACGGCATCCCGCACGCCGCGATGGTGATGGCCCCCGGCACGTCGGAGAAGGACGTGCCCGCCTACGTGGCGGCGGCGAACGCCTGGGCGAACGGGCAGGACATGGCGCTCCCGAACGGGTCGAGCATCGAGCTCGCCACCGAGGCGCGCGGAACCGACCCGTTCACGCCGTTCGTCGAGCACCAGGACAGGTACATCGTCCTCCTCGCGACGGGCGGCACGCTGACGAGCCTCGCGCAGGCCGACACGGGCGCGCTCGCGGGCGGCGCCCAGATGGAGGTCTGGCGCGAGATCGTCGCGCGCGACGGCGTCCTCGTCGCGTCCGCGCTGAACAGGGACCTCTTCCGGCGATATCTCGCCCTGGCGTTCCCCGGCCGGCCGGTCGCGGCGGAGTTCCGCCTCTCCAACGAGAAGACGCCCTCCGCGTCGGAGGTGGCAGACCTCGCCGGCAGGCTCAAGGCGGCGGGCTACGCCATCGACCAGGGCGAGCTGGAGGAGGCCGTCGGTTTCCGGCTCGTCAAGTCCGACCCCGCGAGCGGGGACGCGGACGGCGGCCTCCCGACCGCGCCTGCCGCGCGCCTGTCCGCGCCCGTCCCGAACAAGGCCCCGGCGGACGCGCGCGGCGGCGCGCGCGACGCCCTCGCCGCCTTCGCCGCCGACATGGGCCCGCTCGGCGAGGCCGTCTCCGCCTTCCTCGACGCGCCCTCGAAGGAGGCCGCCGAGGCGCTCGCCGCGCGGCTCCCCGACCTCGTGCCGGACGACCCCGCCACCGCCGCCGTCATCGCCGACGCCATGGCCGAGGCAATGGGCGGCGCGGCGGAGGACACCGCCGCAAAAAGCCCCCCGGCCGCCGCCCGAAGCCCCCAAGAACGACACGAAGGACACAGCGACACATGGCACCCCCTTTAATCGCGTTTAAACCCCGTTTAAAATCTTTCCGCGCGTCTCGGACGCACAACGAGCCGTCTTCCGCTCCTCGCGCTCCTAGGGGCGTTTTCGCGGGGGCTGCGGGAGGTGGCCGATGAAGGCCGAGCCGATTGCCGCGAAGGCCGTCGCCCCCGGAGAGACGCTCGCGGGCGTCCAGCTCTGCCCCTTCGGGAGGTTCCCCGGCGAGAGGTCGCCGCAGGTCTGCGACCGGCAGGGCCTCGAACAGGTGGTCGCCGACTGGAAGGCCAACGGCTCGAAGGAGATCCTCATGGACTTCGAGCACGAGAGCGAGGTCGAGCGGATCGACTCGAACACCGAGGCCGCCGCGTGGGTGTCGAACCTGCGCGTCGACGAGGCGCGCGGACTCCTCGGAGACCTCCGCTTCACCGACACGGGCGCGTCCGCCGTCACGAACAGGCGCCTCCGCTTCCTCTCGGTGACGTGGTACACGGATTCGCAGGGGCGTCCGACGCACATGACGTCCGTCGCCCTCACGAACAAGCCGAACATCCCGGTGGCCCCTATCCTCAACAAGGGGCCGCATCCGGGCGTCAACAACGTTGAGGAAACGAAAGGTCCCGAAATGGACATCGAGAAACTGAAGAAGGCGCTTGCCCTGCCCGCTGACGCGGACGAGGAGCAGGTTCTCGCCGCGATCAAGGACGGCCAGGACGCGAAGGCCAAGGCCGCCGAACTGCAGGCCAGCGCCGAGCGGGCCGCGCTCGAGGCCGAGGCGGAGCAGTTCGCCGAGGCGAACGCGAAGAAGTGCAACAAGGAGGTCCTGAAGGCGCAGTACATCGCCAACAAGGACGTCGCAAGGGCGCTCGTCGCGGGCATCCCCGACGCGCCGAGGCCCGACGCGCCGCAGAAGGTCCTGAACAAGGGCGGCGCGCCGAGAGACGCCGCCTGCAGGGATCTGCAGCGCAACAAGGCCATCGGCGAGTACCGCGCCGCGCACGCCGGCTGCGACTTCCAGACGGCCTGGGCCGCCTGCCGCGCCGCCGCCCCGGAACTCTTCAACGACTGACAGGCAGAAAGGAACACGGAAATGGAAATCATCGCACGCGAAAAGGCCCTCGTCCGCCTGGCCAACAAGGCGGGCACCGACCTCACCGGCAAGGAGGGATTCGTCGTCGAGCACGACGGCGGCCTCAAGGTCTCGGACGGCGTGAACGCGCTCGGAATCGTCACCGAGGGCGGCGCGAAGGAGTCCGACGTCGCCATCCTCGGCGCGTTCGGCGGCGTCCTCCGCGCGAAGGCGGCCGGAGACGTCGCCGTCGGCAGCAAGGTCGTCCTCGACGCGACGGGCAAGGTCAAGGCCCTGCCGTCCACGTCCGGCACGTACGTCGCCGTCGGCGTCGCGCTTGAGTCCGGCTCGGCAGACGAGCTCGTCGAGATCGCCCCGCTCCAGCCGCAGACCGTCACCGTCAGCTAAGCGTCAGCAACGCAGAAAGGAAAGAACACAATGAGCAAGCTCAGCACCTCCACCTACAAGGAAACCCTCAAGACCTACGCCTTCGGCGTCGCGCAGGACGTCAAGACCTCCCTCGCAGACTTCATCGCCCCGCGCGTCCCGGTCGGCGTCGCGAGCGGGCAGTTCAAGAAGTTCTCGGACAAGAACGCGTTCCAGGTCTACGACACGCAGCGCGCCCTCGGCGGCCCCGCGACGCGGATGGCCTTCGACGGGACGGACGGCGTCTTCAACTGCCGGGCGAACGCGCTTGAGGTCGCCATCGACGACCAGGAGCGCGACCAGGCCGGCGACGCCGAGTCCGCCCTCGAGGAGGCGAAGACCCGCGCGCTCGTCATCAACGCCGCGCTCGCCCGCGAGGCGAAGGTCCTCGCCCTCGTCAAGTCGGGCGTGTCCGCCGCCGACGGCAAGGGCGTCTGGTCGGACGCGGAGAACGACCCGATCGACGAGATCGACGAGCAGATCGAGGCCATCGCCACGGCCACGGGCCTCATGCCGAACCGCATGGTCATCGGCCTCGGCGCGTGGCGCGTCCTCAAGAACCACGCGAACGTCGTCAAGCGCCTCACGGGCATCAAGTCGTCCGTCGGCCTCGCCGACTTCGCCGCGATGCTCCTCAACCCGCAGATCGAGATCCGAGTCGGCGTCCTCTCGAAGGACTCGAACAAGTTCGGCAAGGCCAAGTCCGCGACGAACATTGTCGGCGGCGAGGTCTTCCTGTTCACCGGCAACGACAACCCGACGCAGTACGACCCGTCGTTCGCGAAGACCTTCTCGATCGGCTCGAACTCCGTCGAGTCGGTGCGCATGTACCGCGCGGAGAACAACCGCTCGGACATCCTCGCCGTCGACTGGTCGGAGGACGTCGAGGTGGTGAGCGCCGCGTGCGCGCGCCGCATCACCCTCAGCTAGGGCCGAAGGAGACGGGAGACCGCATGGCCTGGAGGAAACTGACGGAGGGCGACCTCGTCGCCGCGCTCTCGCGCGACGAGGTCGAGGCGTACCGCCGGGACTTCGAGACGGACCCCGTCCCGGAGCTTCTCTCGCAGACGGCGAACTGGGCGCGCGGGTACATCCGCACGAACGGGCTCGTCCGCATGGACCCGGCGGCCGAAACGCTGCCGGAGAGCTGCATCGGGCCGGCGATCGACTACGCCGTCGTCTCGGTCGTCAAGCGCTTCGCGGAGCCGGGCGAGGCGCGCGCGAAGGCGCGGGAGGACGCGATCGCCTTCTTCCGCGACGTCGCCGCCGGCAGGAACAAGCCGGAGGACTTCGACGCGGCGCCGGCCGGGCAGACGATGGCCGCCGCCGCCCCGGCGTTCTCGCCGCCGAAACCCGAACGCCTCCTCGACTGACAGCCATGACGCCCGCCGACATCATCCGCGTGAAGGAGCTGCTGCCGACCTCGCTCGGCTCGGACGAGCTTCGCGAGCGCGTCGCAAGGGAGATCCTGCGCCGCAGCGTCTTCTCCGCGCGCATGGCCGCCGCGCCCGTCCTCGCCAGGATGCGCGAGGTCTGCGCGGCGTTCGCGGCGGGCGAGATCGGCGCGACGCGGGCGCGCGAGATCCTGCTCGACGCGCTCGCGCGCGCGGGCGTCCCCACGGAGCACGCCGACCCGGACGACCTCCGGAACCCCGCCGCCGAACGGCGGCTCGACCTCATCATCGAGACCCAGCGCGGCATGGCCGCGTCGGCCGCGCAGATCCTCGTGCAGAACGCGGGCACGCTCGACCGGTTCCCGGCCTGGATCCTCACGCGCCTCGCCTTCCGCCGCGCACCGCGCGGGGACTGGGACAGGCGCTGGCGCGCGGCGGGCGAGGCCGTCGGCTGGGCGGGGGCCTACCCGCGCCGCTTCCACGGAGACGGCGGCGGCTACGTCGCGCTCAAGGGCTCGCCGATCTGGCAGGCCCTCGGCGACGGCGCGGGCGGCTTCCGCGACGCGCTCGGCAACCCGTTTCCGCCCTTCGCCTACGCCTCCGGCCTCGGATGGCTGCAGGTCGACCGCGCGACATGCGAGCGGCTGGGGCTGTTCAGGGACGGCGAGGGCACGGGCGCGCCCGCCGCGCCCGACCTCTCGCCGGGCGAGCGCGACATAGCCGACGCGGCGCGGCGCTACGGCCTCGGCGAGGCCTTCTTCGGATGAGGGGGCGCGGCATGGACATCAGACTTGACGTGGAGGGCCTCGGAAAGGTGGGCGAGTTCGTGCGGCTGCTGAAGCCGGAGGGGCGACGCCACCTCAACGAGGTCGCCGCCAACGCCCTCTCCGAGCGCGTGAAGCGCCACCTGCGCACCGTCGCGCCGTCGCGCCACCGCACGGCCCTCGCGCTCGGCGCGGCCCCGACCGGACACGTCGAGAACGCCGTCGCGGCCGTCGCGCCACACGCGGACGCGGCGGGCGGCGAGGTCGTCGTGCCCTTCGCGGGCGCGTCGCGCGCGTTCCACGACATCCTGCTCGCGACGCCGACGGCGCGCGGCCGCCGCTTCTACACCATCCCGAAGCACCGCGCGGCCTACGGCAGGACGGTCGCCGAGCTGCGCAGCCGGGGCTGGACGGTCTTCCGCCCCGGGCAGAAGCGCGTCCTCCTCGGCTACCGCCGGAAGGGCGAGCGGCCCGTCGTCCTCTACGCCCTCGCCGCGCGCGTGCGGATTCCGCGCGACCCGTCGCTGCTTCCGACCGCGTCCGAAGCGGCGCGCACCGTGCGCGACGCCATGGCGGAGGAGTGCCGCCGCATCATCCGACGCGCCAGCTGACCTCCAACCCCCCAAACCACATGACCATCGAACAAGACATCTGCAGCCGCGTTTCAGAGGCCGTTAAACCCCTCTTGAAGGGCATCCCCGTCGAGGGGAACTTCCTCGGCCCGAGCGGGTCGAACCCAAAGGGGGCTGAGCCGTACCGCACGGCCCTCGCCCGCGTCGAGGTCTCGCCGCGCGCGTGCGCGGCCTACACGGCGGCGGTCGCCGAAGTCCGCGTCAGCGTCGAGGCGTCCCTCTCCCTCGCGGCGGACCCCGACCTCTCGCGGGCGCTCGCGGCCTACGAGGCGGTCACGGGCCTCTTCCAGTCCTGGCACGGCGACGTCCGCGCGGCGAAGGCCGCCCTCGGCGACGCCGTCGTCGGCGTCCGGCTCGCGGGCGGCGAGTTCGACGAGGGCGACGGGGACGCGAAGGCCCGGACGTTCTCCCAGTCGGTCGCCGTCAAGGTGCGCTGCCCCTGACGCCCCAAACATCCAAACGCCAAAACCCCAAAACACCCAAACCCCGAAAGGAAGAAACGAATGAGCTGGGAATCGAAGACGGACTACTGCGGCCTCGCGGTCGCGGGCAAGCTGATCTGCAAGTCCTCGACCGAGAACAGGTCGGGGCAGTACCTTGAGCGGACGGGCCAGCACGGCGCGATCTGCGCGACGAAGGCCTACGGCACGGCGAACGCCTCGCCGTCGAACGAGTACGCGGTCGCGGCGGACGTCTCGTTCGCGGCGGGCGCGGTCACGCTCAGCGCGGTGAAGGAGATCGACGGCAAGAAGTACATGCTCCAGTCCGTCTCGGTCAAGACGTCGAGCGCGGGCGAGCCGACCGTGTCGGCGACGGCGGTGCAGGTCGAGGACGGCGCGGCGACGGGCAACTGCTTCAAGGTGCCCGCGTTCGAGCTCTCGGCGGACGACGTCGCACAGGCCCTCCTCGGCGCGTTCACGCTCGGCGGCGAGAAGTGCGAGCTCACCGAGTGCGGGGCGGAGATCTCCTGCACGGTCGGGCTGCACACGGTCAACGGCGACCCCGTCGCGAGCGACCCGCACACGGCGCACGTCCAGGTCTCCGTCACCGTCCTCCAGGCGGGCGCGGCCGAGCCGACGCTGACGCCGGCGGCCGGCTGGGACGTCTCCTCGCCGCTCACGTGCAGCGACCCCGACTCGGACCTCCCGACGTGGACGGCGACGCTGTCGAAGCCGCTGGAGAAGACGCGCGTCTCGTCGGGGAGCTGACGCCATGCTGCCGTCGATCTTCAGGAGAGACCTCGCGCAGATGAAGGCGCAGGGCGTCGAGCCCGCGCCAGAGGACGTCGTGCGCCTCGCCGCGCTCGCCGCGCGCGTGCGACTCTCGCAGGACGCGGCGAGGGCCGTCCACCTGCCGCGCACGGCGTTCCTGCCGCGCGACTCGCGGTGGCTTGCGCCGCTCGTCCTGCGCGAGCCGACGATCGCGCACGAGCTTTGGATCGAGGAGGCCGAGCGCTGGATCGACACGCGCGACGACCGCAACTTCCTCTGGCTCCACGCCTACGCGCTCTCGCGCCCGGCGGCGGCGCTCGCGGACGCGTTCCGTCCCGCGCGGGCCGTCCGGGCCGTCTACCGCTTCGCGGCGAAGCGGCTGTGCGGCTTCACGCGCGAGCAGCTCTCGGCGGCGGTCGAGTACGTCCTCTTCGGCCCGGACGCGCCGGCGGCGGAAGCCCCGAAGCCCGTCCGCGAGGGCGGCGGCGAGGGCGAGGGCGCGGCGGAGTCGCCGACGCTCGGCCTGCTCGTCGAGGCGAAGGCCGTCGGGATCGGCGTGACGGCGGCGGAGGCGCGGCGCATGACCGTCCCGGAGCTGGAGGAGGCGGTTCGGCGCGCGCTTCTCGCGACGGGGCGGGCCGACCTCGCGGCGGCGCGCGACCGCGCGCTCGCGGCCTACTGCCGCGCCCGCGAGGAGGTCAGGGAGAGGGCGGCTACCACGACCACGGCAGCGGCCCGCGGGGAGCCGACGGGTCATGGACCCACGCCGCAAGGAGGAGGACAAGGACGATGACGGCGAGCAGCAGGGCCGCCGCAAGCGCGACGTCGAGCGCACCCCCGAAGGGGGATGCCCTGCCGTCTCCGGATCCTGCGTTCGTCGGTCTCATCGGGGAGGTAGTCTAGCATATGGACGGCAACATCGTCAAACTGGTCTTCCAGACCGTCATGGCGGGCAGCGGCTTCGCCAAGGTGAACGCGGAGACCGCCGAGCTCATGAAGAAGATGGGCAAGATGTCGCAGGGCGTGCAGATCATGGGCCGCGCGTTCGGCAACCTCGGCGGCATCATGGGGCACTCGATCGGCATGCTCATGCAGGGCGGCATATGGGGCGCGGCCGCCGAGGTCGCCTCGGCGGCGGTCGGCAAGGCCGTCTCGCTCTTCCGCGAGTGGAACCGCCTCGCGAAGGACGCCCAGCTCGCCGCGAAAGGCCTCTCGCGCGAGTACATGACGCTGGAGTACGCGCACGCGCAGTACCTCAAGCGCGTGGAGCGGTGGCGCAAGGCCGCCGACGAGGCGCGGCAGGCCGAGGAGGAGGCCGCCGCGAAGTCGAAGGAGGCGGCGGAGCGCCTGGCCGAGAGCAAGCGCCAGGCCGTCGTGTTCGCCCAGCGGTACTACGCCCTCGAAGACAAGATCGCGCAAGAGGGCGAGAAGGCAGGCCTGCAGTCCGAGAAAGAGGTCGAGCGCCTGAGGGCGAAGGTGAAGCTGATGCTGGACGCGGCGAAGGCCGAGGTCGCCGACCGCACGCGCGGCGTCGAGACGGCGCAGGCGACGGGCGGGGGGTACGACGTCGACATCGCGCGCAAGGAACTCGAGCTGGCCGTCGCGCGCCAGAAAAACGTCGTCGCCGAGGCGCGGCGGCTCGTCAGCGAGCACCGCAGCGCCAAGGAGTTGGCGGAGGCGGAGGCCGAGGCGCGGCTGGAGGCGATGCGCGAGGAGGGCGAGCGCAAGGCGGGCGAGATCCGCAAGGCCTACGCCGAGGCGATCGCGCGCGTCGAGGCGCAGATCGCGGCGAAGCGCGCCGAGGCCGACGCGTGGGAGGCGAACGCGCAGGGCGCGCGCGGCGTCGGCTTCGGGGACTGGGCGCGCGGCGAGCGCGACCGTGCGCGCGACGAGCGCGACCGTGCGCGCGACGAGAGGGCCGAGGCGCGCAAGCAGGCGAACCGCGAACGCGGCGTGGACGACGAGATCGCCCGCATCGAGGCCATAAGCCCGCGCGCGCGGTCGAAGTGGCACCGCAACCGCCTCGCGCAGCTGAAGGGATGGAAGGCCGCCCAGGACCCGGACAACAACCCCGCCCTCGACGAGGCCGACGCGCTGGAGAAGAAGCGCGAGAAGCTCCTCGAGGAGCAGAACGCCAAGCTCGACAAGATCGCCGAACTGCTCCAGGAGGCCGTCTCGCTATGAGCCTGCTGACATCGCACTCGGACGCGAACGTCGTCGTGGAGGAGGCCCTGACCGTCACCTACTCGCAGTCCATCATCCAGGGCAGCTGGGGCTACACGTCGGCGAACGTCAGCGGCTGGTACTCGACGATGCGCGAGATTCACCGCTACGCGCGCAAGTCCTTCCGCTACGTCGGCATGACGCACGCCGCCGCGAAGGCCTGCCGCGACGCGATGGTCGCGAAGTTCACGCGCGACGTCAAGACGTCCTACTGGGACTCGTCCGCGATGGGCGGCGGGTGGAACGACGACGCGGGCGGAACCATCCCGATGGCCGACGTCTCTCTTGTCCACGACGAGGGCGACGCCTGGAGCGTGCACGTCCGGGTGAACGAGGACGACGTGCGATTCCGCCGCGTCTCCGACGCCCACTACACCGCCGTCGTTTTCGGCGCGGAGCGGCTGCGCGGCTACGGAACGGACGGCGAGGGCACGGCGGACGAGAAGGAGGCGACGTGAACGGCCCGCTCCAGTACCTCTCGCACGGCAAGGCGCTCTGCGGGCGCGTCTTCGCGCGCTTCGTCGAGACGTACAACGGCCTCGTGGACTTCTGCGCGAACCTCCGGGGCGACGACGACGTCTCGCCGGGCACGGGCCGGATCACGGTCGACCGCGCCGACCCGGCGCACCCCGTCATCCGCTGCTCGGGCTGCGGCGGGGAGACGTCCGGCTCCGTCGGCGCCGACCTCTCGGCGTCCGCGTTCGGCCTCGTCGAGGAGACGGACGACGAGGGCGGCGTCACGGGCCGAACGGTCGTCAACTGCTGGTGGAATGCCGGCGGCCTCACGCTGGGAAGCGGCGGCTCGTTCGACGTCGGGACGGGCGACGGCATCATCTACGCCGAGTTCTCCGACGACGCGATGGGGTCGCTCTCCGTCTCGACGTGCGGCGGGTTCGGCGACCTGAACAGGCTCCAGAAGGACGCCACGAAGTACACCTTCCCGCTCTACCTCGTCAGCGGCGGCAAGGTCGTCGATCTCCGTGTCGCCCCGCAACTCCAGATCTTCGAAGGGGGACTCGAATGAACATTGCCGTTGCCGCAATCCTCTCGGCCTCGCTCGCGTGCAGCCCTGGCGACGTGCCATTCCTGAAACTTCCGGAGCCGGCCGTGCGGTCGGGCGAGCTGCGGACGGCCGCCATACCGGGCGCCGTCCCGATCCAGTCCGCCGCCCTGCGGCTCGACGGACACGCGATGTCCGCCATGTACGGCGCGGCGGAGGCACTTTGGCAACGGGCAGTAATACCTTCGCTCACCGACTGCGGCCCCCGCCGTCCGGACGACGCCAAGGGACTTGTCGAGACGGACTTCACGGGTTCCACGAACGGCGTCGACGCGCTCTACCTCATGGGCGAATACGCCTATGCGTCGAACCGCAACCTCTCCGCGCGCGGGCGGAGAATCGGCAGCGGCCTGCGCGACATCCTCGGCACCCATGTGTTCGGCGGCGGCTCAAAGCTCGGCTTCGCGTCCGCCGCTGGAGCCAACCCGCTCACGGGCGACGCCTACTGGCTGGCGCCGGGAATCGACCACGCGGCGATGCCAACGGGGAAGTGGTGCCTCGACGACGAGACGAAGACGGCGGACTGGGCCAGATACCTCGTCCTGCTCGGCGAACTGGACGCGAAAGGCGTGTTCGACAAGGACGACACGCCCTACACGATTCCCCCGTACCTCAGCGTCACGGGCAGCCGCGACTGGGACGGCTACATGCACGAAGGCAGGTTCCCGACCATCTACGACGACGTCTACGGCAAGGACATGGGCACAGACCGCACCTATGGGGTCTGCCCTTCAGGGACGGGACGCGGCTCGGCACTCACGAACATGACACTGAAGGGCCTGCTCGGAGACCTTGCGTCCGGCGCGCGGATCGAGGGGGTGGCGACCCAGGACACGGCCCGCGTCTGGTGGGAGCGGTTCGCGCTCGCAAACGCCGCCTCGGCCGCCTGCTCGACCCTGCTCGACGTCTGCAGCCAGGTTTCGTTCTACATGCGCGAGGACGAACTCGCCGGGATGGACCCGCCCGACGACCGGGGCTTCTCCTACGCCCTCCGCCGAGAGAAGATCTCCGGGTTCGTTTCCGGGACGCTCACGCTCAAGGGCGAGGGCGACGCCGTCCATTTCGGCGGACAGGAGGCACCCGCGACGGGCGGGACCGGCTCTTTCGTCGCCCTGCTCGACTGGAACAAGTTCAGCACGGCATCCCTCGACGGATCGGAGGACGTCTCCGCCGAGACGACCACGGTCGAGCGGGCGACGGCGGCATGGCTCGACAGCGACGGGAACGGAAGCGTCGCGCTGGCGACGTCCGCGACGGTGAAGGTCGAAGACCTCGATCTCGACTCGACGAACCTGAGCGGCATGGTCGACGAGGGCGACTACGGGCTTGGATACGCCATATCAGTGGACGGCCGGGGAGGCTACGCCTTCAACCTCGTCCTTGACAGCCGTGCTGGCTTCGCGCGTGTCGGGACGTTCCGATGGCCGGCCCCGGACTGCTGGACGTCATCCGTCACAGTCGCCTATTCGGCCAGCGTCTCCGGCGTCGAGACGCTTGGCGTAAAGCTTCCGATCGTCGGGCCGACGTGGCGCGAGACGCCGAACTACGTGCCATGGGCCGGGATCGAGAGCGTGCGCACCGTCGCCGGGGCTGGCTACCACCCCATGTGCTTCGACGGGGGGATGCTCAAGTCCGCCGACGTCCACGCCTTCTCCGTCTGCGGGGTCACGACGAACGAGTCCGCCATATCCGGCGTCGCGGTCGGCGGGGACTTCCCGTGGGGCACGCCGAAGGACATTCCAGAGCAAAACCTGAAGAAGGACACGTGGGCGTACTTCAGGGCGCACGTGAACAGGAAGTCCCTGACGACGGCGAAGGACATCCGGAATGCGCTCGCCGCAGCCTACGACGACATCTCCAGAGACGTGTCGGCATGCGTGGACGAGACGCCGCACGAGGGCTTCTACGTTCCACGCAACCGGACAGCCGCAAGGCTCGACGAGCAGCAGATGCGCAAGATCGCCGAAGACGTCACGCAGGGGACGTTCATAATCGCCTCGGGCCAAGACCTAAGCCTCCACAGGACTGACACGGGACGCCTCGTCCGGTGGGACGGCAAGGGCTCGCTGACCGTACTGAACGCGGACGGATCGGCGGCAGGCCAGAAGGAGACGGTGTTCGTCCTCGCCTTCGGGCGAGCGAAGCCGTTCACGGGCGCGAAGCGACGGTCTGTCGCGGCGTACTACGAGACGCACCCCTACATCGTCTCGAAGTGGGCATTCCCGATGATGCGCCCGAAAGACGAGTGATCCATGCCAAACGACACCCAGAAACCACACCATGAAACGAACGACATCCGCCATCCGCCTCCTGCCCGCGCTCGCGCTGGGCGGGGCCCTCTCCCTCCGCGCCGCCGTCCCGCTCCGCTGGACTGTCGAGACGAGCCGCGCCGCGCCCGTCGCGTTCGAGCAGTTCGCGGGCGCTTCAATCGACCTTGAAGCGTCGTTGAACAGCTACGGAAAGCCCCTCGCCGTCGCGGGCGAGCCGCGCCTCTACTGGCAGACCAACGGCATGGGCTCGGCGTGGTGGAGCGCGCCCGCGAGCGCGTCCGGGAACGTCCTCAGGGCGGCGTGGACGCCCGCGTGCGAGGCGGGCGGCGCGACGGCCTACAGGGGCTTCGTCGGCATCCCCGGCTCGGTCTACTCGGCGGCGTTCACGCTGCGCCTCAGGCCGTCGCCGGGCGCGTCGCCGAACGCCCTGCCGCTCCCGACGCCGCGCATCGACTTCGCGGCCGTCGAGGTCGCAAACGCCCCGTGGCCGACGGCGGACGAGACGGACGCGAGGATCGCCGAGGCGACGGCCGGCCTGGCGACGGCGGACGGCCTCGCCGGCGTGCAGGAAAGCGTCTCGACCCTCAGCGTCGGCTACGCGCGGCTCTACAACTTCACGACCGGCGCGACGAACGCGAACTTCTCGGCGACGAACTACCCGCCGACGGCGGCGGAAGCCGCGTCCAGGAGCCGCTATCGGCCGGAGCCGGGAATGGACTTCTCGACCGTCCCGGCGTCCCTCCAGCTCAACGAGAACAGGGACGGCGAGTGGCGCACGGTCTGGGACTCCAGGGACTGGACGGCCTGGTACTTCGGGTTCAAGGAGCGGCAGCTGACGAACGACATCGCCCGGCTCAAGGCCGAGAACGCCGCGCTCTCGAACCGGCTCGAAGCGGCGCGGGCGTGGGCGGGCCGCACGGCGAACGGCGTCGAGAACCCGATGGCTGACACCCTCGTCGTCGACCGCCCGAACATGTGGCTCATGGCCGGCTACGAGTGGCAGAAGCTCGTGAGCGGGTCGAACCAGTGCTTCGTCATCCGGGCGAAGGACGTCGCGCTCTCCGGCGGCGCGGGCTCGAACGGCTTCCTCGAGATCTGCGACGCCTTTGGCAAGCCCTACATGCGCGTCAACCGTAGCGCGGCGGCGTTCGCCGACCCCGTCTTCAGCGACATCCGCTTCGACCGCGCGGAAGGCGCGTGGTACGTGGTCTTCGGCAACTCGGCGAAGCCGACGAGAGGCGGCGCGAACTGCGCGATCAAGGGCGGCGGGGGCGGCAAGTGCCTCCTCTACGCCGAGGACGACCCCGACTGCCCCGCGACGATCACGTGGCCGGAGTCTCCCGACAGCCACGCCGGGCACTGGGTCATGAAGGCCGTCCCGACGCCGGTTGACGGCGTCGTCCCGTCGCAGATGTTCTTCGGCGCGGAAATCGAGGTTCCCGGCAGCGACTACGTCGAGTACGTCAAGGAGGCGTCCTTCGGCGCCGGAATCCGCGTCGGGAACAACGTCTACGACGCGGTCGAGAGCGGCGGAACCCTCGTCTGGAGGAAGCGCAATGACTGACTGCCTGACGCTGGGCGAGGTGCTTGAGGTCGTCGCGTGGGCGGGGCGGCAGGAGATGCGCCAGGCCCTCCTCGCCGCCGCGATGGCCGCCTTCGCGGCCCTGGCGACCGTCGCGGCCGTCTGCGGGATCGCCCTCCTGTACAAGAGCAGCCGGAAGGCCGGGGCATCCGCGCTGCCGTCGCTCCTTTTCGCGGCGTACGCCCTCTGCATCGCCTACGCCGGCAGCGACTCCAACAAGCCGGCGTCCGTCCCGTCCGCGCGGATCGTCTTCGACGTGTCCCTCTACGACGACGGGTCGGTCGCGACGAACGACTACCCGACGATCCGCTGGAGGCACGACCCGTGGATCGCAGACGACGTCCTGCACATCGACGCGCGCCCGAAGGGATCGACGAACGACGCGGACTGGATCGGGTTCTACGTCGGGCGGGTGGCGGACTTGTCCTGGGCAGGGCACATGCCGGCGTGCACGGGCATGACGATCCACGTCTGGAGCGAATACGTCCAGCCGTCGCCCGTCACGACGAACGGCGTCTACCTCCTCGACTACCTCGCGCCGCCCCTCGACCGCGCGCCTGAGCAGGAGAGCCGCCGCACGTGGAGTCTCCTGCGGACGCCGGTCTACGACGCGGAGGAGAGGCGACTCCTGTCGCCGCCCTCCCTGCCGCGACCCTTCGCGATCGACGTGGACGTCCTCGACAACGCACCAAACGAAAAGGAGATCGAAGATGAGAATTAGGATGACAGCCCTCCTGGCGGCCGTCCTCGGCTGGGGCGCGCCGGCGGAGGCGACGCAGTACTCGTGCCTCTCCATCATCACCGAGGCGAAGGCCATCGGGAAGTGGGACGCGCTCAAGGGGTGGATCGACGCGGCGGGACTCGCCGACGAGTGGGGCAAGTGCAGCTACGTCTCGGACACCTACCCGCAGTACGTGGCGATCACGAACGCCCTCGTCGCGGGCGGCGTCCTGACGCAGGAGGAGACCGACGGCATCCTCCGCAACTCCGTCGACGAGGCCGTGCCGGACGCCGCGATCCGGGCTCTCTACGCCCGCGAGATGGCGACGGAGGCCGGCCGCACGAGATGGCACGGCCGGCGCGTCAAAACCGAAGAGGACATGACGAACCTCGTGCAGACGATCACCTACGAGGACGGATACCGCTTCTCGCGGCCGTTCTCGAACCAGAAGCTGTCGGTCGAGGCCCGCTTTGCGCTCGAACAGAAGAGGCGGGAGGCGGCGGAGAGGAGGCGACTCGCGAGCCTTCCGCCCGGACTGCGGACGGTCGTGCGGCAGAGGCAGGAGAACGCCGCGACGACGAACGAGACGACGGTCGTCTTCGGGCCGGCGGGGGAGGCCGCGCCATGACGCCGGACGGGCCGCAGGGGCCATCGCGCATTTCCGCAAAAACAAAAACCAATGATGGAGAGATGAAAATGAACATCAGCAAGATCAAGCTCGGATGGAAGTTCCTGACGGGCGGCCCGACGGGCGCGCTCGACTACGCGCTCGACTGCGCGAACTCGCTCGCCGACCGCATCCCCACGGCGACGCGCGAGGACATCGCCGCCTACCTCGGCGCGGCAAAGAAGGTCATGGGGACGCTGGACGCGATCTCGTGGCTCTGCCCGAAGAAGTGGCTTTCGGCGTACAGCCTCACGCTCCGGGCGTTCGGCGACCTCGTCGGCGCGCTCGCGGACATGCGGCTCACGCAGGACGAGCTGCGGCAGGTCGTGGACGCCTTCCGCGTCGCCTACGCCGCGTGGAGGGCGGAATGATCCGCCCGCTCCGTCCGTCGGCGGCCCGCTGGGCGCGCGTCCTCGCCGCCATGGCGGCCGTGTCCTGTGCGGGGTGCGCCGAAACCCCGACGGGCGTGCGCGTCGTCGCCTCGTCGGCAACCGCGACGAACCTCGGCGACATCAACTGGGACGAGTACAAGATCCCGGTCTTCTCGGTCTACACGGGCCCGAAGACGACGCTCTGGATCAACCGCGACTACCTCGCGCTCCGGCGCGTGGAGGCGTGCGGAAGCGTGACGAACGAGACGAGCGCGCTCGGCGTCTACTCGACGCGCGAGCGCAAGCAGACGCGCATCGCGCTCGACTTCGAGTCCGAAGCCCACGCAGGGTCGCTGCAGCCATGACGCCGTCAGAAGCGATACTCCGCAGGGTCGTCCAGAACGCTGACGGCGGCGGCAGGACGGCCGTGCGGAGGATTCTTTCGGGACAAAGCGCGCCCAAGGGACGTGATGCCCGTTGAGCGCTCCTTCAAGACCTGTTGAACGAGGCTTCAAGAGGCCTGTCGTTTTTTCCCATTTCTATTTTATTCGGGCGAAATCGACCCCGATTTTTCCCATTTCGTGCTTCAGTTCTCGCTCACTGCGAAATTGTCCCTCGCCCCCGCAAATACGGCCTGTTCCAGTCTCTGTCCGGCCTTTTCCCGTTTCCCATCTCACCCTGAAAAAGAGAGTACGTCGTGCGGAGCGGCAGGTTGTCGGGCGTGCAGGTGTACGCGACGGCCGAGCCGTCGGCGTAGGTCTTCGACATGCAGGCGCCCGTCGCCGCGGCGTACGTCCAGCGCGTTTCGTCCCACGCCGTGCCGTCCCGCGTCGTGCGCAGGGCGACGCGGCGGTTCTGCGAATCGTAGTCCATCTCGACGGGGTATGTCGCGCCCCATTCGGCAGTCACGTTGCCAAATGGATCGAAGATTCTGAAGACGGCATTGCCGAGCGCGTCCGTCGTCGCGACGCGGTTGCCGAGGAGGTCGTAGGCGTAGGATTCCCGCACGGACGCCGTCCCGTTCGTGTACGTCTCGACGGCGAGCAGGTCGCCGCAGGGGGCGTAGGCGAAGGACTGGAGAGGGGCGGACGACGCGCCGCTCCGCTGCTCGACGCGCAGCGTCTCGTGCCCGTTCCCGTCGAAGTCGGTTTAGACCCACGCGCGGGCGTCGCCCCGGACGAGGCGCGGCCGACCGTGCCGGCCCGAATGCGCGGGGTCGTCCCACCAGTCCGCCCACGAACGCCTCA
>CAZWQY010000004.1:0-39200 GCA_964636295.1 uncultured Lentisphaeraceae bacterium
TTCTGGGGAATGTTCGCGCGTATTATACACTTTCCGCCCGCAGGAAATCAAGAGCAGCGACTCCGTCGGCAGGCCCCCGCCGTCCGAGACGAGCAGAAGACGGACAGTCGACCCGTCGGCCGCCTCCTCCGCCACGCAAATCCCCTCGTACATCGCCAGCCCCGTGTTGCGGTCGAGCAAGAGCCGCTTCGGCCGGCCCGGCCGCACCTCGTACAGCCGAAGGCGAAACGACGGCAGAAAACCCTTCACGCTCATTTCGCGCTCAAGGACGAGCAGCGTGCCGTCCGAAAGCGCGCACAGCCCCGAAACGCCACTGCACGACTTCCCGCCGTAATCCCGTCCGCCCAGCGGATCAACCTGATACGGAATCTCCTCCGCATGCCGCCACGCCGCACGGCCGAAACGCCGCACATAACGGTGCAGACGGACGAGCGTCCCGTTCGTCGACGAGGCGAGCGGCCCGTCGCCTTCCACCGCCTCTTCGGGACATGTCCAAAGCGTCAAGCCGTCCGGCGAAATCGTCAACCCCTCCGGGCCTCGGTTCGGGCGAATCTTCCGAAAATCGTCCGTCAACGCCAGCACGCCAAGACGCCGCCCCGTCTTCGGGTCATGTTCGGAGACGAACGGACCCGTTTCGTCGCTGACCCAGAGGGACTTCCGCAAGGGATCCCACGCACAGCCTTCGCCGTCCCTGACGCCTTCCAGCACGACATGCGACGGAAGCGTGCAACTCGCCAGCGCGTTCGCGTTGGTCGCATTAAAGGCGACATCCAGCGTCCAGAGCCGTCCGCCTCGGTCGTCAATGGCCAAAAAGCGGTTGTCGGACAGGCGCGTGACGCCGCTCAACCCTTCTGGCTGCGACGGACGCGGACACTCCGAGACGGCGACGACCTCCAGCGGACGGACGGGTTCGGGTGCCGACGGCTTCGTGACGCACCCGACGAACGCGGCGAGGCCCACCCCCGCCGCGCCCAAGAACCTGACAACAACTCGCGCGCGTTTTTTCATGCCGCGAATTATAGCATACTTTCGCTGGGCAAGAGACAGAATCTAGCGTAGCAAGCGGCCTTGTGAAGCCACGGATTTCACGGATTCACACAGATTGGAACGGATTTCGATGCCAATCTGTCCCGCAGTCTTTCCATCACGGCAAAACCACATTGGTCGGGTCAACTGGTAACATTCCGCAAAATGACAACGGCCGTCCGCGTCTGAAGGTCGAATCCCACAAATGACGCACCGCCATAAGTCATTCCCGCACGATAGAGAACGCGCGAACCGTCTGACAGAACCTTCACGCGGAGAAGCCCAAAAACGGCTTCATCCGAACAGTCTGCCAGGGGACGCTCCGCCAACTGCGCATCAACCACAGGCCAATAGGACGCGAAAAGCGTCGCGCAGTCCGAGATGGACGAGAAAAGACCACCCGTCGCACGCAGGGCCGAACCCAATCGGCAATCTGGCACAGGCTGTCCGCGCCGAACGAGCCACGGCAACTGCCCCGCACACGCACGTGTCACGCGGTTGGTCTGGCCATCTCGCGGCACATAGGCCGTATCAGACAGCCGTCGCGGCTCCGTCAGTTCCGCGCGCAGCAAATCCTCCAGTGTCGTTCCCAACGCATCTTCAAGTGCCGTTCCCAAAAGGCCAAACCCCATGTTCGAGTAGACTTCGTGCCTTGTCCGCACCGCCCGCCGCCACCGGGGACGCCATGTCATCCGCGCAAAATCATCCCGCGCCTCAAAGTCCCCATAGATGTCCGTTCCCCAAAAACCGCAGGAGAGCGCCGTCCATGTGTCAATCGGATTCCAGCCAACGATGAATTCGCGCGGTAATCCGCTGCGGTTCTGGAGCAGATCCTGCAAGGTAATCCGTTCGTATTCGGGCGGCAAGTCCATCGTCGAACATGACGCAACCGACCGAGAGAGATTGAGACGACCCTCGGCAACGAGATTCCGAATCGTGACATGAAGAAAGAACTTCGACAGAGACGCGATGCGAAAGAGCGTATGCGGGGTCGCCCCGCCTGCACACGCAAAAACGGTCTCGTCTGCGCCCACAATCGCCACGGCGCAACAATCGTCCTGCACATCGTTCACGTAAAAGTCGGCCGTCGTCTGAGCGACTTCCTGCGCTGAACACGCCGCAACCAAGCGATCCTCAATCGTCCGGCAACCGCCGCCGGCAAAAAGAATCACCCCGACGCATGACACCATCAGCCGCACGCGACCGCGCGTAACCATCCGCGTCCGGCTCATTCGGCTGTGCGCGCGTCTTCAGCCTGGCGATCCAGCCATTCCAGCAACGCCAAATTATTGACGCGGTTCACATCCACGACAACCCCTGTCGCACAACCAACGGGAAGCGTGGCCGCATAGACTTGATGCGAACCTGTCTCCTGTTTATTCCTTTTCCTGACTGTCATTTCAATCTCCCCAGCCTCCGCCGCTTGCGCACAGAGACCAGGAGGCATGTCGTCTGCACGATTCGCCCCTACAGAACACTCGTGACACGAGAAGAAACCTCTCCTCGTGCTTCATGCGAGGCCCTGAGATGCCTTGATAGAAATACGAAGAGAGGAAACGCATCTGCGTTCCTCTGCAAGGTATCGCCTATCAGGGAAATTTCTCAGGTTTCGCATGACGATCGCTTTGCAGTTGCAAATTGATTTTAGGTGCCCAAGGGTGGACGCAGCCCGTCGCGCATCTGTCGTCGCGAAACACGCCGCATCAGTTCTTGAACTCTAGAGAATCTTCTGCTCGCTGACAGGACGCCAACGCACGAAGAATCAACTAAATTATATCACATTTTCGCCGCGTGCGGGGAGAGACACGTCCGCGCCGTCCAAACGGATTTCAAGAAATTCAGCCCGCGCTTCAGCGAGTCGGACGTGACGCCCGCGTGCGGCTCCAGGACGAGATGGCGCGCCGCGTGGGCGACTGGCGCCAGCGCGGCAAAGTTGATTTTCCCCTCACCCGGCGGCAGATGGTCGTCGCCCCCGCACGAGTCGTTCACGTGAAGACCAATGGGGGAAATAATCGAATGATCGAATGACGAATGTTCGAATGGGGCTGACGGGCTAACCGACTGTTCGAATGGCGAATGGGCTGTCCAGCCCTGCGTCTCACGGACATAGGCATGCCCCGTGTCGAGCCATGGACGCACCCAGTCGCCAACAAGCGCCGCCACCTCGCGCTCGTCTGGAAAGCCCTCCAGATAGGGCAGGTTCTCCAGCCCCAGCGTGACCTTGTTCGCCTCCAAAACGGGAACAAGCGCGTCCAGTTCCCGACGGAAGACATCGACGAGCCGACGGCCGAGACGCGCGCGCTTCTTCATCCGATTGCACCGAAACAGCGTCCGACACGGCACACGCCCCGCATGCAGGACGACCGTGTCAGCCCCCATCTCGGCGGCGAACGCGATGTTCTTGCGCACGTGGACCCGCGCCAACGCCCGCGCGGCATCGTCAAAGGCCGCGAGCGAATAGAGTTCGGGATGCCCGCACGGTGCCGACAGCGGCACGGGACAAAAGGCGTGAATCGAGCCGACGGGCATTTCGTCCAGCCGCGCCTTGAAGCCCTTGACCTGTTCCGCCGACGTGTGAAAGCCGAGTTCCAACGCCCCGAAGCCGAGTTCCAGCGCCTCGTCGACAATCGCCTCCCCCGTCGCGAGCCGTCGGTTGTTCCAGTTCGTGGAGAGCGCAAATGTCATCGGTCAACTTGCGGTCGCGCCATGCGGAATCGGCTTCCAGCTGCGCGTCGGGCAAATGAGCGCACAGATGACGGAGGCCGAGAGGACGAGCGAAAAGACGGGGAACAGCAGGATGGACGCGACACGCGGCCGCCGCTTCTGGGGCGACAGCGCAACCGCCGCCCACGCCGTGAACCAGCCCATCACGAAGACAAAGAGGAACACGCCGAAGAAGAAGTGGACGGCCGCCGCATTCACTGCTCCGCACGCGAGGCGCACGAAGAGCGCAAGAAAGTTGAACAGGAGGATGAACGCGACGGACATTCCCGTCAGAATCGCGAAAAAGCTGTCAAACAGCCGCAGCGTCGGCCGCCGGCAGAGGGCCTGTCCCCACGGAAGGGAATAGGCGCGCACGACCTGCCAGCCGCCCGTCGCCCAGCGGCGAAGCTGCCGACACATGTAGTGGAGCGTGACAGGCTGCTCGTCGGCGTAGTCGGCCTCCGGCACATAGGCGACGCGCCCGCCGCGCAGGTTCGTCTGCACGGTGAACTCCACGTCCTCGACCATCGTCCGCGTCTTCCAGCCGTCCGTGCCGAGCGCAGAGAGGAGGAACGCGAAGCCCGTGCCCGTCAACTTGCCCGACAGCCCGAGATTCGTGCGCACGCGGTTTGAGAGCTCGTTCATCATGTCCCAGTAGACCGTGTACCAGCCGGAGATCACGTTCGCCCGCGCGTTGGATGCGTGGCGGCGGCCCGTGACGACCGTCTCGCCGTCCTGCAACGCATCGTTCATCGCGTCGAACCAGCCGTCGGAGCAGACGTTGTCCGCGTCGAAGACGGCCACGGCCTCGCACGACCGTTCGGCGGCCAGTCGCTTCAGCCCCCACGCCAGCACGTCGCCCTTGCCCCGGCTCGGCGTCGTCTTTTCCCAGACCGTCGCCCCCGCCGCGCGGGCGACCTCGGCCGTGCGATCCGTGCAGTTGTCCGCCAAGACGATCACTTCGCGGCACGCGGACGGATACTTCGCGAGCAGCGCGCTCTTCACGGGCAGGCGAATGACGGACTCTTCGTTGCGCGCACAGACAAGGACGGCGAACGACAGCTTCCGCGCGGCTTTCGGATGGGTCTTCGCGGGCTTGATGAGCCCCACAAGGACAATCAGCGTTGACCAGAGGAAGACGAGGCTCAGCCCCAGACAGAGGAAGTCGCAAATCAGCGAGACCGTCACGTTAGTCATCGCGCCACCTCCGATGCATCCACAGGTACTGTTCGGGATATTGGCGAATCGCCTCCTCCAAGCGGTCATTCAGCAACTGCGTCGCCGCGTCCCGGTCGGACGCCTTCGAAAGGACGATCGGGTCGCCCGACGCGACGAGCCGATAGCGATAGGGCGCGACGCGCACGAAGGAGCCGACCACGATTGGCGCGCCCGTCCGCATCGCGAGGCGCGTCGCCGTCGTGTACGTCCGCGCCGGACGACCGAAGAACGAAAGCCGCGCGCCCCCTTTCCCCGCGTGCTGATCCATCAGGATCGTCATCGCGGCGTTCGTCTGCATCCATTGCGTCAGGACGGCCGGCGTGAAACCGTGGTTCTTGTCCACGATCGTGACCGGCCCGCGGAAATGGTGCTTCTTCATCCATTTCGCGACCAGCCGGTTGTTCTGCACGCGCGCAATGGCGATCATCGGCCGCGCAAACGAAAGGATGTTCGTCGCCGCCTCCCAGACGCCATGGTGCGACGAGACCAGCAGAATCGGACGGTCGGGCGTGTCGAGCAGGAGCTTCACGAGCGCGGGCGGCGCGCCCGACGTGTCGAGGTGGTCGCGGAAATTCGCCTGCGTGACGACCGACGGGACGAAAAGCGCCTCGCCGATGTGGCCGGCGAGATGGCAGAGCGACGTTCGGGCGATCCGCCGCGCCTCGTTCGGGTCGCTCGTCACCTTCGCCCGCAGGATGTTGTCGACGGCGAGTCGCCGCCGCTTGCCGAGAAACGGCCAGACGGCTGCGCCAAGGGCGCAGCCGATGCCGTAGGCATGCCTTTGGAGAAAGGTCATTCGAAGCGGACAGTCGCGGCGCGGCCGTGACCATCCAACCCCTCGACAGCGGCGAACGCCTCGATCGTGGGCCTCGTCTGCGCGAGATCCTCCCGCGTGAAGGCAACGAAACTGTGACGGCGACGGAAGTCGTCCGGCGTCAGGCCGTTGAACATGTTCGCCGCGCCGCCCGTCGGCAGCACGTGCGACGGGCCCGCGACGAAGTCGCCCGCCGACTCGGGCGTCCACGCGCCCGCGAAGACGGCCCCGGCCGAACGGACGCCCTTCATCACCTTGAGCGCGTCCTTCGTCATGATCTCGAAATGCTCGGGCGCAAAGGCGTTCACGACGGAAAGGCCCTCGGCGACGTCCTTCGCGACGACGATGAGGATGCCGTCGCGGTCGATGACGCGCTCGACGAGCGCACGGCGCGAAAGCGTCTTCGTCTGCGCGAGGACTTCCGCGCGAATCTTCTCGGCGAACGCGGCGGACGTGCAGACGCACAGCGACTTCTCGTAGCCGGAGCCGTGCTCGGCCTGCGACAGGAGATCGGCCGCAATCCACCGCACGTCCACCGACCCGTCGGTGAGGACGGCGATTTCGCTCGGCCCCGCGACCTGGTCGATCGCCACATAGCCGTAGACCTGGCGCTTTGCCGCCGTGACGAACGCATTGCCCGGGCCCGCGATCTTCTGCACCTTGCGGCACGTCTTCGTGCCGAACGCCAGAAGGCCGATTGCCTGGATGCCGCCAACGCGGTAGACTTCCGTCGCGCCCGCGAGCTTGAGCGCGAACAGCAGGACGGGATTGACCTTTCCGTCCTTCCCGGCAGGCGTGCAGGCGACGATCTCCTTCACGCCGGCCGCCTTCGCGAGCGTGACGGTCATGACTGCCGTCGAGGCCAGCGGCGCCGTGCCGCCCGGCACGTAGACGCCCACGCGATCCATCGGCGAGTAGAATTCGCCCGCCGAGCCGCCCTTCGGCGTCTTCATCGACCACGGCTGCCGAAGCGACGCCTTCGAGAACGCGAGAACGCGACGATGCGCGTCCTTGACGGCCTTGACGAGCTTCGGGTCGAGGCCCTTCTCGGAGACGGCCGCGAAATCGACCTTGAGATCGGCCGCGCGACGCGCCTTGAAGCCCTCGAACTTCGCGACGAGGTCGAGGACGGCGCGGTCGCCGCGCGCGCGGATGTCGGCCAGCGCGGCGGCGGCGGCCTTCTCGGCCTCCTCCGGGAACGCGGGCCGCGCGTTGAACGCGGCGAGGCGGCGGTCGCCCGCCGTGACGATTCGGATCATGCCGCGTCGCCTCCGTCGCCCATCATGCACTTCACCGTGCACTCCACGGCCGGAAGCCCCTTCGCGTCCGCCTCGCCGTTCAGGTAGCCCTTGAACTTGAAGATGCCGAGCGGCTTCTTCACGCGCACGGTCTCGACGACCGTGACGAGCCTGTCGCCAGGACGGAACGGATGGCGGAAGCGCGCATCGGAGACGGCCGCCAGCAGGAACGTCGCGTCCGCGCCCAGCACGCCGCGCGCGACGACGACCGCGCCCGCGACCTGAGCCATCGCCTCGATGAGGACGACGCCCGGCACGACGGGATAGTTCGGGAAATGCCCCTTGAAGAAGTCGTTCTTCTCGCGGGTGAACGTGTACTCGCCAATGCCCCCCGTCTCGTCGGCCGACAGCAGTCGGTCAACGAAGAGGAATGGCGGGCGGTGCGGCAACAGCGATTCGCCGCTCTGGTTGTAGACGGTCTTGAACTGAGGGAATTCCATTTCGCGATCAGGCCTTCTTCAACACGAGGATGCCGTTGTGTCCGCCGAAGCCGAGCGACGTCGACAGCGCCACGCGAATGTCGCGCGCGACGCCCGCGTTCGGCGTGTAGTTGAGGTCGAGGGGCGTCTCGCCCTTCGCGACGTCAACCTCAAGGTCCGGCTCGTCGTAGTTGATCGTCGGCGGCACGAAGCCCTCCTCAATCGCGAGTGCCGTGATCGCCGCCTCCAACGCGCCCGTCGCGCCGAGGAGATGGCCGTGCATCGACTTCGTCGAGGAGACGTTGATCTTCTTCGCGCCCTCTTCGCCGAAGATCGTCTTGAACGCCTTCGTCTCCATCTGGTCGTTCAGGTGCGTCGACGTGCCGTGCGCGTTGATGTAGTCGACGGTCGAGCGATCGGTGACGCCCGCGTCCTTCAGCGCGATCTCAATCGCCTTGATCGCGCCCTCCCCGGACGGGTCCGGCGCCGTGATGTGGTAGGCGTCGCACGTCGCGCCGTAGCCCGCGAGCTCCGCGTAGACATGCGCGCCGCGCGCCTTCGCGTGCTCCTCGCTCTCCAGCACGAGCACGGCCGCGCCCTCGCCCATGACGAAGCCGTCGCGACCCTTCGTGAACGGACGGCAGCTCGTCTCCGGCGCGTCGTTGTAGTGCGTCGAGAGGGCCTTCATCTTCATGAAGCCGCCAATCGCGAACTCGGTGACGGCCGCCTCGGTTCCGCCCGCGACGACGACGTCGGCACGGCCCGCGCGAATCATGTCAAGCGCGAAGCCCAGGGCGTCCGTCGAGGACGCGCACGCCGTCACGACGACCTGCGCAGGGCCCTTCGCGCCCAGCGCGATGGCGATGTTACCCGCCGCCTCGTTCGGAATCAGCTCGGGAATCGCCAGCGGCGAAACGCGGTCCGGCCCACGGTCGAAGAGCACCTTGTAGTTGTCGCCCGTCACGTCCAGCCCGCCGATGCCGTTGCCGATCAGAACGCCCACGCGCTCCATGTCGGGCTTCGCCTCGTCCGTGTAGCCGGCATCCTTCCAGGCCTCGACCGCCGCCGCGACGGCATACTGCGAGAAGAGCGCCATGTGCCGCGCCTCGCGCTTGTCGATCAGCCCGCCGTCGATCGCATAGGCCGCGAAGTCCTTCACCTCGCCCGCGACCTGCGACGTGCAGCGGGACGGGTCGAACTTCGAGATGCGCCCGATGCCCGGCTTGCCCGCCTTGATGTTGGCCCAGGCGGCCGCCTTGCCGTTGCCGCTCGCGCAGAGCATGCCGATGCCAGTGATCATCACTTTCTTCATGGTTTGCTTCCTTTTTTTGGAAATTAGAGACAAGGCCAGGTCAGATAAGTCCCGCCGAAGGTCAGGCCCGCGCCAAAGCCGACGAGGACGACGTTCATGCCGTCCTTGAGTTCGCCCGCGCGCACCGCCTGATCCAGTGAAATCGGAATGGACGCGGCCGACGTGTTGGCCGTGTCCTGAAGGTTGAGCCAGAACTTCTCAAGCGGCAGCTTCATGCGCCGCGCGCACGCCTCGATGATGCGCCCGTTCGCCTGGTGCGCGAAGACGCGGTCGAGCGACGCCGGCTCGACGCCCTTGCGCGCGCAGAGGTCGCACGTCACGCGCGACATCGTCTTGACGGCGAACGCGAAGACCTCATGGCCCATGAGCGAAAGCGTCGGCCGTTGCATCTGCGGCTCGGCCGTCGGAATGCCCGTCTGCGGATCGAGCGGCAGCGACGCCATCGTGCCGCCCGTGCGCTGGATGAAATGGCGGCCCGAGCCGTCCGCCCCCAAAATCGTCGCCGCCGTCGGCGAGGCCGCCGCGCCGTCCGAGCCGACCACGACCGCGCCCGCGCCATCGCCAAAGAGGATGCACGAGCCACGGTCTGTCCAGTCCACAATGCGCGTCAGGCACTCCGAGCCGATGACGAGCGCCTTCTGCCCCGGATTGCAGGCGAGCCACCCGCGCGCCTGCTCCAGCGCGTAGACGAAGCCCGCGCACGCCGCCTGCAGGTCGTAGGCCCCTGCGTTCGCGCAGCCAAGAAGCCCCTGCACGATGCAGGCCGTCGACGGAAACGTGTTGTAGTCGGGTGTCGAAGTCGCCAGCACGATCAGCCCGACGTCCGCCGGCGCCAGCCCCGCCGCGTCCAGCGCGGCCTTCGCGGCCTTCGCGGCCATCGTGGACGTCGTCTCGCCCTCTTCGGCGACATGCCGCGCATGGATTCCCGTGTGCGAGAAAATCCACTCGTCGGAGGTGTCGAGTGCCGCCGCGATGTCCTCATTGGTAAGGACTTTCGGGGGCAAATAGCTCCCCGTTCCTAGAATCTTGATACCCATGGCGACGTATTATAGCAAAAAGTGGCCGTTGCCGCGCTGACACGGCGACCCGCGCGCAGTGTCCTCGGCGCGTTTCGTCAGTCCCGGCGGAAAAGCGCCATCAGCGCGTCGGCGAAATACGACATCCCCACGGCGTTCGGATGGTTGATCTCGTTGACGAGAAGCGTCTGGTACGGCAGCCCCTGACGCGCCAGCCGCCCCCAGCGCAAGGAGGCATCCGCCAGCGCGACGTGGCGCAGGGCGCACCAGGCGCGCAGATGCCGAACGTAGGGGCGCGGATCTTCCGTCGTCGCCGTCGGGTCGGCCAGGCCCATCCAGTCCGCCCGCGTGTAGTGCGGCGTGAGGACGCACAGCTCCGTCCCCCGCGCGGCCAGGTCGCCGAGAATGCGGTCATAGCGCGTCTGAACCTGCTCGGCGCGAACGAGGCCGCAGTCGTTGACGAACTCCATGATCACGAGATCGGCCTTCGCGCCGAGAACCGTCTCCACGTAGTTGTGCGGATGCCCGGACGGGGCCTGCTTCTCGTCAAGGAACGTCGCCGTGTTCCGCCCGCCCCAGCCGTTGCTCACGAGCGTGATCGCGCTCTTCGGGAACTGCTTCCGCAGACGGCGGACGAACTGCTGCTGCCAGTGATCGCGTTCCGACAGGAATTTCCCCTCCGTCACGCTGTCGCCCCACGCCAGAATGGTCACGGGCTCGCCGCGCACGAGCTTGCCGTAGGTCTTCGGCAGCAGCCGCTCCGCCGCGCACGGGCCGGACGCATCCGATTCGGGAAACGCCGTCTCAAGGACGGGATAGAAGTTGCGCGCGGCCAGTTTCGTCGTCTGCCCGTCCAGCCAAATCGTCGCGAGCGGCACATCGCCAGGCTTCAGTTCGGGCAACACGGGGTTTGAGGCCTTGGCCACGCCCTTGCGCAAGGCGGGCCGTCCGTCCGCCGCACGGACCAGGCGGTCAAGCCGCTGCGGACGATAGGCGTAATCGACGAAAACGGCATCCGTCGGGCCAATGCGGCCGCCCGCCAGGCGGGCCACGGCCGCCCAGGACTTTTCGAGTTCATAGTCCCGCCCGTCCGTCAGCACCGTGCCGTCCGCCGCCCGCACGACGACGGACTCCGGCACCAACGCGCCCGACACGGAACATTCGTAGGCGACCAGCTCCTTGAGACGCATGCCGCGCTGCCACCCGCCCACATACCACCCGTTTTTCGGCTTTTCGGGCAACGCGGCCATCCGCTCGCCCGTAATCTGCACGAGCGGTTCGGGGGCAATCGCGAACGTAACGCCCTCCGCCGCCACCTGCCAATCGCCCACGCGCGTCGGCAACGAGGCCGCTCCCGCCAGCCCCGCCGCAAGGCACATGCCCATCATCGTCCCTTTTGTCCGCCTCATGTTCATCTCCGTTCTTTCGTTTCAAGTCAAAGGTTCTCCCGCCACTTCGTGCCCAGCACGATCTGCACGAAATTGCTGACGTTCGTCATGTCAAGCGTCACGTAGGCCTTGCCACCGGCGACCGTGTACGTGCGATCGGCGCCGAAGTGGTCCCTTGCCTCCTGTTCTTTCAGATACGCTTCTTCGTACGTAAGCGGGAAATACTGCTCCGTCGTGTCCTTCAGCGCGTCTTCCAACGCCTCCAGCGTCTCGCCCGTCAGCATATACAGCGTACCGTTGATGTCCTTCAGATTGGCGCTGTCCTTCGCAGGGTCGTCCACGTTCAGATGCGCAGAGACAACAACCTTCATCTTGTTGCTCACGATCTGCATGTCGCTGATCGTCAACGTCGGATCGACATCCAGCAATGGCGCGTCCAACAGGAAGGAATTGTACGTTCGTTCTGGATTGTCGGATACAGCTTTCTGCAATCTACTAAGCGTATAGGACTCCTTAATCACCGTACCGTTCCACGATTTCTTCTCCTTCTCCGCCCATGTCTTGACGGGTTCCGTGTGTTTAGGTTCATTGAATATTAATCTAGTGAATCCTCGATCGCAGTGAGGATAAGGAGGGTTATTCGTATTGACGTACAAACCCAGGTCTTCGATCTTCTTCAAATCGCCGGTGACAATCATGAACGTCTTTCCGGAATAAGCATTCGCCATGGTAATCACTTCCCCAGGATCCAACTTTTCACCGCTCACCGGATCTTCCACATTATAACCGTCGTACCAGGCCGAACCCAGGTTCGCTGTGAAACTAATCTTATCCCCAACATTGGCGGTTAACTTGTAGGGAGGGTTTGTGCCTTTCGGGATGTTGTTCTTGACCCCATTCTTGCTGTAAGACACTGTCGTGAACGTTTTGACATCCCAGCTAACCCAGAAGTTCACGGTTTCTGCGCACGCCGCCGCGCACAGCAGGGCGCAGACGGCCACTAGCGATTTTTTTCCTCATCATTTCTGCCACTCCTTTCTGTCACTCTTTTCGGCGAATTATAGCATAATCGGCCGCGCATTTGCCGCACACACGGGCTTGTGGTATAATTTGCCGCGTTCGCACGCGAGTGCGCGCCAGCCCAACAAAGTGTGCCACGGATGATTTCCCCAGAGACAATCGAGAAGATCAAGGCGCTGATGATCGAAGCGTCCCTCTTCGAGGAAGACCTCGACGAGAGCTTCATTCTCGGCGGCGGGCCGGGCGGACAGAAGACGAACAAGACCTCTAACGTCGTCCGTCTCGCGCACGACCCTAGCGGACTGTCCGTCCGTTGCGGCGAGACGCGCAGCCGCGAGACGAACCGCTGGCTGGCGCGGCGCGCGCTTGCGGAAGCGATTCTCGCGCGCGAGCACCGCCGCACAAGCGAGGCGCAGCAGCGTCGCGAGAAAATCCGCCGCCAGAAACGCCGCCGCTCCCGCCGACAGAAGCAGAAGATGCTGGACGCCAAGCACGCCCATGCGGCCATCAAGGCCCTGCGCCGGAAAGTGTCCGATGACTCGTGAGGCGGACGCGGTGAAGGTCGGCTTCTTCGACAGCGGCGTCGGCGGCACGTGCATCCTCGCCGCCTTCCGACGGCTCTGCCCCCGCGTCGCGACGGAATACCTCGCCGACTCGGCGCACTGCCCCTACGGCAATCGGCCGACAGACGAAATCGTGCGCCTTTCAATCGCAAACACCGAAGAGCTCCTGCGCCGTGGCTGCGGTCTCGTCGTCGTGGCCTGCAACACGGCGACGGCGGCGGCAATCGACGTCTTGCGCACACGCTTCCCCGACATCCCGTTCGTCGGACTCGAACCGGCGCTCAAGCCGGCCGCGCGGCGGTCGAAGACGGGCGTCGTCGGCGTCCTCGCGACGGCAGGGACGTTCAACGGGCGGCTCTACAACGAGACGAAGGCGCGTTTCGCGAAAGACGTGACGGTGCTGGCCGTCATTGCGGACGAATTCGTCCGTCTCGTCGAGCGCGGCGAGACGTCCGGCGCACACGTCGAGCGAATCGTCCGCCGCCGAATCGAACCGCTGCTGAAAGCCGGCGCCGACCAGATCGTCCTGGGCTGTACGCACTTCCCGCACCTGAAGCCCGTCATCGAAGCCGTCTGCGCGGGACGCGCCGACGTCATCGATCCGTCGGACGCCGTCGCGCGGCAAATCCGGAAAATTCTCGCCGCCACGTCCCGCGCGAAGGAGACGCCATGACCGTCGTCCTCCATGCGTGCTGCGGGCCGTGCGCCTCCGCCTGCGTGCCGCGTCTCGCGGAAAGCGGCCACGCCGTCACGCTTCTCTTCGCGAACTCGAACATCGACACCGAAGCGGAATTCGAACGGCGGCGAGCCGCCGCCGCCGAACTAGCGAAGGCCGAAGGCATCCCCTTCATCGCGCTTCCCTACGACCATGCGGATTGGCTGCGCGCCGTCGCATCCGGCTACGAGAACGCGCCCGAAAAAGGCGAACGCTGCGCACGCTGCTTCCGCTACAGCCTCGCGAAAGCCGCCGACTACGCCGCCGCGCACGGCCTTGAGGCTTTCACGACCTCGCTCACCGTCTCGCCGCACAAGGTCAGCCCCGTCGTCTTCGCCGCCGGGGAGGCCGCCGCGTCCACGCGCCCGGCGCCGCGCTTTCTCGCAATCGACTTCAAAAAGAAGGAAGGCTTCAAGCGGTCCGTCCAACGGGCGGCGGCGCTGGGCCTCTATCGGCAGTCCTACTGTGGCTGCGAATTCTCAAAAAGAAAGAGGGATTCATCATGCCAGCCGTTTTCTTCGACATGGACGGAACGCTGATCGACTCGAAAGCCGACCTGGCGGCAACCGTCAACCATACGCGCCGTGACCTCGGCCTGGCGGAACTGCCGCAGGAGACCGTCATCAGCTTCGTCGGACGCGGCGCGCGCTACCTGCTCGCGCACGCGATTCCCGAACAGACGGGCGAGGCCGTCACCGCACGCTTCCGCAGCCATTACGCCGAGCACTGCTGCGAATCCGTCACGCTCTATCCCGGCGTGCGCGAAACGCTGGAGGAACTCGCCCGACGCGGTTGGCGGCTCGGCGTCAACACGAACAAGCCCAACTTCGCGACACGGGCAATCCTCGAAAAGTTCGGCCTCGCCGACCTCTTCGGCGACGCCGTGATCGCGGGCGGCGACTGCGCGGAGATGAAGCCGTCCGCGCGCCCGCTCCTCGACTGCGCCGCACGGCTGCACGGGCATCGCCTCTCGCCCCACGACTGGATGGTCGGAGACAGCTGGACGGATCTCGACTGCGCGGCGAACGCGAACGTGAAAAGCGCATTCTGCGCCTATGGGTTCGGCCAACTCGGCGAGTCACGCTACACGGTGCGCCTCGACCGCTTCGACGACCTCCTGCGCTACCTGACGCGCGAGGGCTGACCAGCCCAGGCCGCCACGGCGTCGCCTGCGGCCGCTTACGCCGTCGGCGTTGACAGAAGCGACGCGGCGAGCTTGACGAGTTCGACGCACGGCCGCTTCCGGTAGTAGGCGGACGTGCGGGCCTCCGGCGCGCCGCCCGTCGTCGCGCCCGTTCCCGCCAGCAGTTCCCGGCAGACGATCGAGCCGGTCTCGGCCTTGAAGCGCGCGCAGAAATCCTGAATCACCGGATAGGCCGCCGCCTTGTCCGGCCCGTGGCGCATGCCCAGCACCATCGCCGCCGCCGAGACCGCCCCGCAGACCTCGCGCATCCGCCCGACGCCACCGCCGAGACCGCACGCCAGCCGCGCGGCCAACGCCTCGTCCAGACCGAATTCGTCCGCGAACGCCGCGAAGACCGCCTGCGCACAGTTGTAGCCGCCCGTGAAAAGCGCCGCCGCCTTTTCTGCCCTGTCCATCTTCCGTTCCCTCCTGTAAGCGATTAGCGATGAAGAAGATACGTCAGCCCGACGAGAATCCGCTCGGCATACATGACCGCCGCGAGAATCGGATGCGCCACGAGCCGCTTCCACTTGCCGTCTTCGACGAACACGCCGAAATAGCGGTAGGCCAGCCCGAACTGCTTCCGCAACGCCGGATGTCCGCGCCACTTCGCCTGATAGGCCGCCATCGACTTCGTATAGTACGCCTTCTTCGCGAGCATCCGCCGCAGCGTCAACCGCTTTTCGTTGTGGATCAAATGGCCGTTGAGGACGGCACACCGCGCGCCGGTCGCGAGCACGCGGATGTCCAGTTCCCAGTCTTCCGGACCGGCGATCAGGCTTTCGTCATAGCCGCCCGTCGCCGCCAGGACGGACGTGCGGAAGAGCCGCAGCGCATCAATGCACGTGCCGTCATAGAAGCTCCGCTCGAAGTTGCGCGCCTTCACGCGAAGGCCGACGCCCGTGCGCACTTCGGGAATCCAGTACGCCACGGGCGCGTCCGCCTCCTGCGGCGCACGCGCGGCGACCGCCAGGATCTCCGCGACCGTCTCCGGCGGCAAGATCATGTCCGCATCGAGAATGACGACCCAGTCCGCGCGCGCCGAACGCCAGCCGAGATTGCGCTGCGCCGAACGCTCCGGACCCTTCTCGAAGACGCGCGCGCCCAGTTGCGCCGCGATTTCCGGCGTGCCGTCCGTCGAGGCGTTATCGACGACGATGACCTCGACGCGGTCACGCACGTCGTCGAATGCGCGGATGCAGGCGGCGATGTTCGCCGCCTCGTTCTTCGTCGGAACGACAACCGAAAGCGTCAGATTTTCCATGGCAGACAGAAGTAGCGCGCCTCGTCGCGTCCGGGATGCCGCTCCCGCCGCTCCGACGGCACGGGCAGTTGCGAAACGATGAAATAGAAAAAGAGCGGCAGAAGAACCTGCAGGACGGCCAGCGCGACCGTGCGGTTCACGCTCGGCCCGACGCGGCGAAGGAGGACATAGGCATAGAACAGCGTCGGCAACAGGAACTGCGACTGGTCAGGGACGAAGTAGCGCACGAAGAAGAGGAAATTGACGGCAAAGAGCGCGAGCAGAAAGCCGTCCGCGCCCTCGGACAGCCGCGCGGGCGCAAACAGGGTTCGGAGCGTCCGCCGATTCCACCACGCGAGCGCGAGCGGCACGAAAAACGAAAGGGAGGCCAACGCGAAGTTGAAGGCCGTCTGAAGCCCGTCGGCGGGAAGAATCCCAATCGCCTTCGCGCCATACGAACCAACCAGCACATCCCTCGGCCCGCGCACCACGAGATGGTAGAGCCAGACGGATGCGCCGAGCAGCCAGCCCACCAGCGCACACGCCGCGCCGCCCGCGCGGCAGACGCCCCGACGAACCAGCACGACGGGCAGGTACACGAGAACCGGCCAAGAGAGAACGGCAAAGTTGTGGACGCCGAGATGCAGCCCCGAAACGACCGCCAGCACGAAGAGCCGCACGGCGTTCGCGCGCGCCGTCCGCGCTTCGGTCGTTGCGCGCGCCTCGGTCAGCGAAATGAGCAAGGCCGTCTCCACGGCCGTCAACGCCAGGCTCATCGTCTGGACTTCGGCCACGGCCGACAGCCACCACAGCATCTGCGAGAGGCCGAAAAGGACGGCGAGCGCAACGCGCCGCGTGCAGAGATAGAGCCCGCCAACGGACAGCGCGCCGAAAAAGGACGAGACGAGCGTCACCGCAAACGGCGTCCGCGCGACGGCACGACAAAATGCGACATAAAACGGATGCGCATTCGAGAACTGCGGCCCGCAGATGAACGTCGCGTGCCGCAAGACCCAGTCTTGGAACTCGCCCGAATCACCCCACCCGAATCCACGCTGGGCCGTCAGCGCGTACAGCGCAAAGAATCCGGCAAAAACCGACAGGGCGGTCAGGAGCGCACGCCGCATCCGTCGCTCTCCCGGCCTCAGTCTTGCGGGAGCGGCGCCGCCGCGTCATCCGCCACAGGTTCCGCCGCCGTGTCCGGTTCGGACGCGGAGACCGGTTCGGCCGCAGGAGCGGGCGGCGGCGGGGGCGGCGGAACGGACGCGGCCGGCGGCGCGGCAAAGCGTGTCGGGTTCTTCGCCATGAACTCCCAGGCAAAGGCCTTGTACGCCTCGGCCCCCTTCGAGCGCGCGTCGAGGAAAACGACCGGCATGCCCCTCGACGGGGCCTCCGAGACGCGCACGTTGCGCGGAATCACCGTTTCGTAGACCTTCTCGCCGAAATGCGCGCGAACCTCCTCGATGACGTCCGTCGTCAGCCGCGCGACGGCGTTCACCATCGTGAAGACGATGCCGTTAAGCTCCAGCGTCGGATTCACGCCCGCGCGCAGCTTCTCGATCGAGTTCGTAATGAGCGCAAGGCCGTCCATCGCCAGGTACTCCGCCTGCGACGGGATGAGAACGGAATCCGTCGCCGCGAGAGCCGAGGTCATGACGAGGCCGAGCGAAGGCGGGCAGTCAAGAATGATGTAGTCGAACGCGCCGGACGCCTTGACGGGCGCGAGCACGTTGCGAATGACCTCCAGACGGTCGTTGCGCATCGCAAGCTCCACCTCGGCGCCCGCGAGATCGACCTCCGACGGAATCACGTTCAGGTTGTCCCACTTCGTCGGCTGAATGACCTCCGCGACATCCTTCGCGCCCGTGAGGACGGGATACATCGAAATGCCCGGCTGCTTCTCAAGCCCCAAGCCCAGCGTCGCATGCGCCTGCGGATCGAGGTCAATCACAAGCACCGCACGCTTGCGGGCCGAAAGCGCCGCCGCCAGGTTCACGACCGTCGTCGTCTTCCCGACGCCGCCCTTCTGGTTCGCGATTGCAATGACTTTCGTCTGACGTTCCATCTCTTCACAACCTTCCTAAACTATCAGAACAACTTCCCGCTCTTCTGCAGCTCGTCGATGTTCCCCCGTGCGCTGCGGTTGATCTCGCGCAACCAAAGCTCCACAAGCGCAACGTCCCACGGCTCGTCCACGCACTGGATAACCGCCGCGAACGTGTCGCCGGAGGCGAGCACGGCCTCCTTCACGCGCGCCGTCACGGCCGCGAGGCTGTCGGTCACGATCTGTTCGGAGAAGTTGTCGGACTTCAGGTGATAGCCGTACTGCAAGATCCGCAGGTGATCCTCGTGCGACTTGAGGAAGTCGAAATATTCCTTCGCCGCGTCGCCGAAGCCCTCGAACTCCGTCTCCTGAAAGCGCGGCGTGATGACACGCGGCTGATGCGCCTCCAGCCGACCTTCGCGGATGCGGATCTTTCCGGGATAGTCCGCCAGTTCCGAAATGAGGTGATAGTTGACGAGCGTGTTCCCGAACGTCGCGAGACGATGCGTCGGCTCCAGCAGAAAGCGCGCGCTCTTTGCCGCATACCAACGGTCGAAATCGGGATTCGAGCTCACTTGCCCTGCCCGCAGCACTTCTTGTACTTCTTGCCGCTCCCGCACGGACACGGGTCGTTGCGACCAATCTTCGGCTCCTCGCGCACAATCGGCTTCTCGCCGACGAAATCACCGTCGGCGAACTTCCAGCCGTCCGCCTCCTTCACGAAGCGCGAGACCTCGTGATGGTTGCAGAACTCACCGTTCGCCGTGTAGAGCGCGCGGAACTCGACGACACCCTCCGTGTCGCCCGCCTGGCCGCCTTCTGTGCGGATGATCTCCAGCCCATGCCACTCGGCGGCACGCGACCACGCACGGGACGTCTCCTCGTCGAACTCGGCCTGGACGGCCGCCGTCGCGCTCGTCTTCAAGAACGCGACGTCCCCCGTCGCATACGAAGTGTAGCGGGCGCGCATGAGCGCTTCCGCCGTTTCGGCTTTCGTCGTTCCGGCGATGACCGGCCCGCAGCAGTCGCCAAAGGTCTTGCCGGAGTTGCAGGGACAAAGTTCTGTCGTTTCCATAGGCGCGTATTTTATCAAAATCCCCCTTGAAAAGGCAATGTCCCCGCGCCAAGACCCTTATCCCCGTTTGGGCAAACGAGGGCGGGCGGTTCCCAGCCCGCAGACGGCGCAGTCGGGATGATGGCGGAGGCAGTGGTCGCGGTGAATCTGGAGAAGCCCCTGGATCAGAAGACCGTTGTCCGAATAGAACGCCGCCGGATTGTGATCGCGTCCAAAGAGCCGAAACGCCGTCAGCCGAACCGGCTCCGATACGTCCTCCGGCGGCAGCCAGTCCGGCACGTCGTCCATCCGATCCTCGGCCAGCGCGAACGGGGCGACCACATTCGCGAGAATCGCCGCCGCGCGGCCCCGCCCCATGCAGTGCTCCCGCAAACCGCCCTCGCCCCTCTGGCGTGCTCCGCACAGGGCGGCGACCATCTGACGGCACGCCGGCCGCGAGAAGTCACGCACGTCACACAACTCCATCACAGGCGTCTCCGTAAAGGATTCCGCCGCGTGCGCGAGTCGGCTTTCCGGCGCATTCCACGGACGCAGCCCCGTCCGCTCCCACGTCTCGAACGACCCCGCGACCCGAAACGCCGTCTGCGCCGCCGCCGTCTCGCGCGGCAGAGCCTCCAAAGGAACGCGCTCGGCCACGCGGCGGAACGGCGCGGCGTTCTTCGCATAGCCAAGTGCCGTCATCACCTCCTCATAGAAGACCTGCCGCCGCGCCGCCGCCACGGCATCCGACACCCGCCCGGACACGCGATGCGCCCGTTCACAGAGCCGCCCCGCGAGCCGCCGCGCTTTCATCCGCAGACGATGCCGCCCGGCGGCGGCCAGGACGGCTCGCGCGCCGTCAGGGTCATTCCCAAAGCGTCGCTCGCAGGGGCGGCCATCAAGCGGCAGACGGGCGAAGGGATAGGCCGCTAGGTCAATCTGCTCAGGCGCGAACGAAAGGTCGGCCGTCACAAAGCGTCCAAGCCAGATGGAAAGCGCGCCAGCCGGAAGCGAGGGCGGAACGGGTCCGCCGCGCCATGTCACGTGCGCAATGACATTTCGGTAGTTCGGATCGGCACCGTGCCGATGGAACTCCCAATCGCCCGGCGTCAAGTGAACCTCGACGTCGCCCACGACCCGGCGGCGTTCCGCACCGACCTCCAGCACGGCCCGCCGGAAGTCCGGGCCTGGTCCAAGATTCCAGTCGCCCGGGCTCACGACGACGACCTCGCTGCCGCGCCGCGTCACGAGACGCTTGGGGCGAAGCGACGCATCGTACCAAATGGACTGAACATGCCGCTCCGTCAGGCCGAGGCTCGCCATGCCCCCTCCTTCCCATTCCCGCCCGCCGCCTTTTCCCGAACGCCGGCAATGAGTTCATCCGCGACTTCGGGGTGTTCCTTCAGGAAAGCGATGGCCGCGAGCTGTCCCTGCCCGAGCGGACGCGCGCCAAACGCCAGCCAACTGCCACGCTTCTCGACAAGCCCACGCGCGAGGGCCGCGTCGAGAATCGATCCTTCGCGCGAGATGCCGCACGAATAGAGAATGTCGAACTCGGCTTCCGTGAACGGCGCGGCGACCTTGTTCTTGACGACCTTCACGCGCGTGCGGTTGCCGACGACTTCGCCGGACGCGCTCTTGATTGCGCCAATGCGCTGAACCTGCAGACGGCATGTCGCGTAAAACTTGAGGGCCTTGCCGCCGGGCGTCGTCTCGGGGTTGCCGAACATGACGCCGATCTTCTCGCGCACCTGGTTCGTGAAGATGCAGAGCGTCTTCGTCTGCGACAGGGTCGCGGTGAGCTTGCGCATCGCCTGCGACATGAGGCGCGCCTGCAGACCGACATGTGCGTCGCCCATGTCGCCATCGATCTCGGCCTGTGGCGTCAATGCCGCGACCGAATCCACGACCACGACGTCCAGCGCGCCCGACCGCACCAGCTGCTCGCAGATCGTCAATGCCTCTTCGCCCGAATTGGGCTGGGAGACAATCAGGTTGTCGAGGTCGACGCCGATTTTCCGCGCATACGTCGGGTCGAGCGCGTGTTCCGCGTCGATGAACGCCGCCGTGCCGCCCGCCTTCTGGGCGTTTGCGACGACATGCAGGGCAAGCGTCGTCTTTCCGGACGACTCGTGTCCGTAGCATTCGACGATGCGTCCGCGCGGAAGCCCGCCGACGCCCAGCGCGAGATCGAGCGAGAGCGCGCCTGTCGAGATCGCCTCGACGGATGCGTCCGCCGCGTCTCCAAGCCGCAGGATCGACATTTCGCCGAATTCCTTGCGAATGGTCTTCATCACCTCTTCCAGTGCCGTCGTGAGTTTCATGGTTCTCCTTTCTAGGACTTGCTCCTTATCCCCAGTTCACGAAGCGACCCGGCTTCGCGAAGAGATCGACCTTCTCGATGTGGTCGATGACGGGCCGGCCGCCGTCGGGCGTGCCGTAGATCTCGATTACGTCAAAGCGGAAGCTGCCATGCCACTTGTTGACGCGCCGCCAGGCGTTGCACGCCCGTCGCAGGTTCTCGCGCTTGCGGCGGTCGACGTTGCGAAGACGCCGCGAATAGTCCGTTGGCGCGGCGTGCTGCTTCACCTCGACGAAGACCATCGTGTCGCTCGCCTCGTCCCATGCGACGAGATCGATTTCGAGGCGTCGATCTCTCGCGACGGGACGCGCGTTGCTGTCAACGATCAGATAGCCGCGCCGCCGAAGGAAGTCCGTCGCCACTGCCTCGCCCCAGGCGCCATGGCGAACGCCGACATTCTCGACCTCACGACGCGGCGACATGGCGGGCCTCCTGAACCTTTTCGCGATAGGCCGACGTATCGTGCGCGATCAGCATCGGAATTCCGAAGCAGATGATGGACATCGAGCCGGAAATCGCCTCGCACAGCCCCAGCGCCTCAATCGGACTGATGAGAAGATGGGCGTTTGCCTCGCTGACGCCATCGGCGCGCGTGCGATAAAGTTCAAGCGAATAGCCGGGGACTGGCGTGACGAGACGGCGCAGCACGATACGTGTTGCGCCCGCCGGCGAACGGTGGTAGAGTCCGCGCCCGTCGTCAATCGATTCGCATTCGCCCCGAAAGACCTGAAGGATCTTGCAGAGGTCGGTGAAGTCGAGCTTGACGCAGATCGCGTTCTCCCAGTCGAAGCGCGCAAACGTCGGATTCGGCCCTCGACGGTCGGCCACGGCCGTCTGGTTCGCGACTTTCGCCATGATGCAACCGCCCACGTCGTCATGCGCCGGATGGAGGTTCATCGAGATGGCTCCGCCCGTACCCTTGGCGTTCGGGTGGTAGACCGTGAGGTTGGGACGGAAACGTCCAATCGGCGCCGCATTCGCGGTCGGCGTTCCGGGTTTTCTGGTTTCGTTCATTTTTCTGTTCCTTTCTGGGTTTGGGTTGTTTAGGAAGTTTGGGAGGTTTGGACGTTTGGAGGTTTGGGGGTTCGGGGGTTTGGGGGTTTGGGGAGTTGGGTTACATCCAGAACGAGTTTTCGGAACTGTCCATGCGGCGATAGAGGAGCGCGTTGTTCAGATGCTCCGGCAAGACGGCCTCGGATTCCGCGAGGTCGGCAATCGTCCGCGCGACGCGCAGAACCTTGTCGTAGGCGCGCGCCGAAAGATGCAGCCGCTCGATGAGATGCACGAGGTCTTCGCAGTCCTTTCGCGTGAACCGGCAGACATCCGCCAGGTCTCGCCCGCGCACTTCGGCATTCGTGCGGACGCCCGGCAGATCCCGATAGCGCGCGGCCTGAATGGCGCGGGCCGCCAGCACCCGTGCGCGGATGGCGGCGCTCGGCTCGCCCGGCGCCGCCAGCGGCAGGCGGCTCGCCTCGACGGGCGGAACCTCGACCTGAATGTCGATGCGGTCGAGAAGCGGGCCGGAAATTCGGCTCTGGTATTTCAGGATGGCATTTGGCGCGCAGCGACAGGCATGCGTCGGGTCGTTGTAGTAGCCGCATGGGCAAGGATTCATCGCCGCAACGAGCATGAACTTCGACGGATAGTCGTAGGCGGCCGCCGCGCGCGAGACGCAGACGTGCCCATCCTCCAACGGCTGGCGCAAGACCTCCAGCGCCTGCCGGGGAAATTCGGCGAACTCGTCGAGGAAAAGGACGCCGCGATGCGCGAGCGAAACTTCGCCGGGCACGGGATGCGCGCCGCCGCCCAAAAGGCCAATCGACGAGACCGTGTGGTGCGGCGCACGGAAGGGTCGGCGCGTCACGAACCGCCCGCCGCCCTTCGCCGCGCCGGCGACGGAATGGATGCGCGAGACCTCCAGCGCCTCCTCGACCGTCAGCGGCGGCAGGATGGACGGGATGCGCCGCGCCAGCATGGTCTTGCCCGAGCCGGGGCTGCCGATCATGAGGACATTGTGCCCGCCCGCGAGCGCGACTTCCAGCGCATGCCGCGCCACGTCCTGCCCCTTCACGTCGGCGAAGTCATCCCCCGCGTCGCGGTCGCCGGAGACAAGCGTCGCCAAATCGGTCGTGCGCGGCGCAATGTCGAGCTCGCCGTTCAGGTAGAGAACGGCCTCCTGCAGAACGCGAACGGGAATGACGTCGATGCCCGCGACGACGCTCGCCTCCTCGACATTCTCCGCCGGCACGAGGACGGCACGCTTGCCGATACGCTTCATCTCAATGACCATCGGCAAGACGCCCCGCACGCGCCGCACTTCGCCCGACAGCGCGAGCTCGCCAATGAGCGCATAGTCCTCCAGATGCTCGTTGCGGATGCGCCCCGTCGCCCGCAGAAGGCCAACGGCAATCGGCAAGTCGTAGATCGGGCCTTCCTTCTTCACATCGGCCGGCGCGAGGTTGACCGTGACGTCAAACTCCTTCTTCGAGGCGAGCCCCTGGTTCTTGAGCGCGGTCGGGATCCGATCCTTCGCCTCCTTGACCGCCGCGTCGGGCAGGCCCACGATCGCGAACTGCGACGTCCCGATCGCCGAGTAGACCTCGATCTCGACCGTCTGCGCGTCCACGCCGCTGATGGCGCCCGAATAGCATTTTGCCAACATCTTTTCCTGCCTTTCCGCCTTCTTCTTGGAAGACGCGGACAGTATGGCAGAAAAAGAGAAAAGAAACCTTAAGACAACCTTAAGATTTACCTTAAGATTTCTTAAGGTTGGCTTAAGGTAATCTTAAGGTTCGGAAAAGACCCCGCACGTCAGGCGAGGAGGGTGTAGCCGATGCCGCGCGCGCTCGTCAAGAGTCCGGACGCCGGGCCAAGTTTCCGGCGCAGGTTGGAGACATGCACGTACAGCATCGCGTCCGAGCAGGCGAATCCCGCGCCGCGCAGGGCCGCGACGAGCGCGTCCACCGTCAGCGTCTCGCCACGCCGCGCGGCAAGGGCGCGCAAGATGTCGCCTTCGGTCTTCGTGAGGCGCCCGACCGGCTTGCCCGCCACGAAGACCTCGTGGCTCAGCGAATCAACCTCAACCGTGCCGAGGCAAATTCGCCGACACGCCACCTCCTGCGCGCGCACGGCACGGCCACGACGGACAGCCGCGCGAACCTTCGCCAGCAGGAGATCCGGATTCGTCGCCTTCTCGACGTAGTCATCCGCCCCGACGCCGTAGGCGCGCAGCTGGGTCGTCTCGGACGGAACGCCCGTCAGGAACAAAATCGGCACGAGCGCATCGCGCGCCCGAATCTGCGCACACGCCTGCAGCCCATTCAGCTTCGGCATCATCACGTCGAGGATGACGAGATCCGGACGGCGCACCGCACAGGCGGCGACGCCCGCTTCACCGTCCCGCGCCTCGCGCACGGCGAAGCCGTCCGCCTCAAGGAGCGCGCGAAAGGACTTGCGCACGACGCGCTCGTCCTCGACCAGCAGAATCTCGGGCCTCTCGTCCATGGCGAAAATTATACCACAGAACGCTCGCGGAAGGAATCACCTCCCGCGAGCCCAACCACGACACAATGCCGTCAGAAGAAGTTGCCGTAGGCGCGGAGCTTCGCGTAGCGCGCGTCGAGAAGCGCGTCGGGCGACAGACTCTTCAGTTCCTTGAGCGCCTTGAGAATCGCCTTCTTCACGTTCGCGCACGCGAGGCGGTGGTTCTTCTGCGCGCCGCCCGCCGGCTCCTTCACGATCGCGTCGATCGCGCCGAGCTTCGCGAGGTCATGCGCCGTGATCTTCAGCGCCTCCGCCGCTTCGGGAGCCTTCTTGCCGTCACGCCAGAGGATGCCCGCGCACCCTTCGGGGGAAATGACGGAATAGACCGCGTTTTCCATCATCAGGATGCGGTCGCCGACGGCAATCGCCAGCGCGCCGCCCGATCCGCCCTCGCCCGTGACGACGACGACGACCGGCGTCTTCAGACGCGCGAAGAACTCCAGGCTCTTCGCGATCGCCTCGGCCTGACCGCGCTCCTCGGCCTCCTTGCCGGGATACGCGCCCGGCGTGTCAACGAACGTGACGACGGGCACGTGGAACTTCTCCGCGAGCGTCGCCAGGCGCATCGCCTTGCGGTAGCCGTCGGGATTCGCCATGCCGAAGTTCGCCGCCATGTTCTCCTCGACCGTCGCGCCCTTGTTGTGGCCGAGAATCAGGACCTTCTCCGAATCGATCGTCCCGAAGCCGCCGATGAGCCCGCGGTCGTCGTTCACGAGGCGGTCGCCATGGAGCTCCTCGAAGTCGGAGCAGATCTCGCGGATGAAGTCCTTCAGGTGCGGACGCTTCGGATCGCGCGCCAACTTGACCTTTTCGATAGCCGTCATGTCAGAACCCCCAGTAGTTGAGCATCTTCGCGAGGAACTTCTTGAGATCCTTGCGCTCGACGATCTTGTCGATGAAGCCGTGTTTCTCCAGGTACTCCGCCGACTGGAAGTCGGCCGGGAGCTTCTGGTGGATCGTGTTCTCGATGACGCGCCGCCCGGCAAAGCCGATGAGGGCCTTCGGCTCCGTCACGTTGATGTCGCCGAGCATCGCGAAGCTCGCCGAGACCCCGCCCGTCGTCGGGTCGGTGAGAACGGAAATGTACGGAAGCCCCGCCTCCTTCAGGCGCGCGATTGCGGCGGACGTCTTCGCCATCTGCAGGAGCGAGAGAATGCCCTCGTGCATGCGCGCGCCGCCCGACGCGGAAAAGAGGATCAGCGGACGCCGCTCGACGATTGCCTGCTCGCAGGCCCGCGCGATGCGCTCGCCCGTGCCCGTGCCGAGCGAGCCACCCATGAAGCCGAAGTCCATGACGCCCAGCATCACGGGATGACCCTCGATTTCGCACGTGCCCATGACGACCGACTCCGTCTCGCCGGACTTCCGAATCGTCGCCTCGACCTTCTCCTTGTAGGGGCCCGTCGCGTCGTGGAACGCGAGATGATCCGAGTACGAGACCGCGCGGAACACCTCGGCGAACGTCCCCTCGTCAGCGACCTGCGCGATGCGCGCGCGGACGGCCAGCCGCCCGTGATAGTTGCATTTCGGGCAGATCGCGTTGTTCGCCTTCCAGACCGCCTTCTCGAAATGGCTCTTGCACTTCGGGCAAATCGCCCACAGCGCCTTCGCCGGCGGAATCGCCGGCTTCTCCGCCTTCGGTTCAAACCAACCCATTCTTCTCCTCCTTTCAGACTTTCAGGACGTTCGGAAGCCCCGCCTCAGAACGGCATGTACACGATGCCGTAGATCGAGGCGGGCTGGCCGTTGAGGGCGCGGAGCCCGTGCTTGACGACAGCGTTGTAGTAGGCCGTGTCGCCCGGCTTCAAGACCGTCTTCTCCGGCCCGTAGGCAAGCTCGACCTCGCCCGCAAGGCAAATGATCAGTTCTTCGCCCTCGTGCGACGAAAGCTCCTCGACGCCGTTCGCGGCGAACTCGATGCGGAACGGGTCAAGGTGACGGTCCGGCTTGCCGCGCGCAAGCGAATGGCTCGCGTAGCCCAGCGCGTTCACGCCTTCCTGCGCGACCTTCGCGGACGCGATGTCGGCCGCGCGCGTGATAATCGGGTCGGGCTTGAACTGGTCGTCCATGAACGTGCCGAGCCGCTGGCCGAGCGCGCGGGAAAGTTTCGTGAGGACGCCCAGCGCGGGGAGGACTTCGTCCTTCTCGATCGAGTTGACGACGCGCTCGTCGATCCCGCTCTTCTGCGCGAGATCGTAGACGCTCATGCCAAGACGTTCGCGGTACGTGCGAATCCGGCTGCCGACAGTTGCTTCATTGCTCATATCATTGAAACGGCTTGCGTTCTCCTGTTGAGCGGACATTATACCAAAAATGCCCGCCCCAAGCGAAGAGCCCAAATAACGCGCGGGAAAGTGGCATCATCGCGTGGGTCGAATCGGAACGGCCCGAAACAGGCCTATCAGTCCTCGCCCTCGTGAAAGGCGCCGTCGGCGTGGAAATGCCCCGCCGCCTTCCCTCCCTCGCCCGTCTGCGCGGCCAGCGCGAGCTTGAGCTCGTATTGCCCACGCACAACGACGTCATGCCCATGCGAAAGGCTACGGATTTCCGTCCATCCGCCGCCGCGCAACCCCGTCTCGACTTCGAGCGCGACAAAGCGGTCGGCATCGTGCGCATCCCGAACGAACAGGACGGACTCAACGCCCACCTGCACGACCGCCTCGGACGGCACGCACCAGACCTCCGACGCAGAGGCATCGGTCACGCAGTCCGCCACGGCACGGACGCCCGGACGCCAAGACGGATCAAGCGCGTCAAATTCGACATACGCCGCGCTCTCCGTCCCTTCCGCGTCCGCAAGCCCCAGACGCAGACGGCCCACCCGCCCCTGTACGGAGACGGGCAACCCGTCAGACAGCCGCGCGAGTTCGCCCGGCGTGACACGCGCCCGAAAACGCAGGGCGGTGGAATCGACAAGCGTCAGCACGCGAGAGCCAACGTCCGCGAATGCGCCGTCCGGCAAATCGACAGCCTCGACTCGCCCGGCCCGAACCGCGCGCACCGCGACGACGCCATTCGTCTCCTCGACAGCATCACCCAGCAACGCCGTGCGCATCTCGCGCTTCACGGCAAGCTCGGATTCAAGCGCAGCGTTTTTCGCACCGGCCATGCGGTAGGCCGACAGCCGCCGCTCAAGGACAGCGATCTCCCGTGCGCGCGCCACGAAATCAGGGGACGTCACCGTGAAGAGGACGTCGCCGACGGCGACGTCGGCAAGCGGACGCACCTTCTGGGACACGCGCCCGGCAAGAGGGGCCGCCGCCGCGACGCGCGCGGACGGCGAAAGCTCAAACCGTCCGACAAGCGACAGCGTCGCCGCGACGCGCCGCCGCTCCGCACGCCGCGTCTCCAATCCAATCAACCGCTGTGCAGGGACGGACGCCGTGACCACCCGCCCGTTCGCCTCGTCGTGGTCATGGTCGTGATCATGATCATGGTCATGGTCGTCCGCCGCATGCGTCCAGCACGCCATGGACACGGCAAAAACAAGTGCCAGCAAGATCTTCATGTTCGGCTTCTCCATTTGGCTCAATTCCCATTCGATTCCTTTGCGTCCGCATTCGACTCGTCCGCCACCGCGTAGCGGACGAGTTCGGCGCGGGCGGCAAGGAGTTCCTCGCGCCAGTCAATTTCCGCCAGCTGCGCGTCAAGAATCTCGTCACGCAACGACAGATAGGCCATGTCCGACAGTTCGCCCGCCGCATGCAGGCGCTCGGCGCCGTCGGGCGACAGCCCTTCCGGCGTGTCGTGCTGCAGACACAGGCGAACGCGGCGGACGGCCGTCAGGGCCTCGCCGACCAGTCCGCGCCAGACGTCCAACGCCGTTCGACGCGCAAGGTCACGCTCCGTCTCCGCCGCCGCAATGCCCGCGCGATTACGATTCCAGAGCGGCAGGGTCAGCCCGGCCACAAAGCCGACGCGATCCTGCCCCTCCTCGCGCGAATAGCCCGGCCCGATTGAGAGATCAGGATACTGTCGGCGGATTTCGGCATGGAGCGACTTCTCCGTGCCGCCCAGACGCGCCTGCGCGGCACGAACCTTCACATGCCCGACAAGCGCATCCGGCGTCGGGACTTCCGCAAAGGCGACAACGTCGCCGTTCGTCGGCCACGCATCCGCCGGCAGAGCAACATCCGCCGTCGGCCAGACGCCCAACAGGGCGCAGAACTGCCGACGCGCCTCTTCGACGTCCTGTTCCGCGCGGCGAAGCGCATGGTTGCGTTCATGGCGGCGGCGACGCATCGCCGACAGGTCGGACTCCTCCACTTCGCCGACGGCGCACAGCCGCGCCGCGTTCGCTTCCGCACGGCGAATGCGCGAATCCTCCACCATTTCCCGAAGCGCGGCGACACGGCGCGATGCCGCCGCCCACCGGACGGCGGCGAGACGGACGTCCGCGCGCAAATCCTGCTCGGCGGACATCACGTCCAGCGCGTCCGCTTCGGCATACGCCCGCGCCGCCTCGGCCGCCAGCCCCGGCACGCCCGACAGGGGAATCGCGAACGCCAGTGACCCGCCCATCAAGAAGGGATGGGACGAGCTTTGCACAATGCGCTGAAGGTCAACGTCCAGACTTGGATCTTCCCACCATCCGGCCGCCTTCGCCTCGACTGCGCCACGCTGTGCCTTCAGACGCTTCGCATTGATCTCGGGGTTTGCGACAAGCGCCAGATGTTCCGCATCCGCAACCGTCGATAGGGATATCTTCGCCGAGGCCGCCCGAAGTTCCGCCTCTTCCGTCTGCCATTCGATGGGCGCCGCGTCGTAGGCACGGCATCCCGCCATGCCGACAGCCAAGCACACGCCGACGAGGGCAGACGAAAGGCGGAACTGCGCCGACGACGCCGATTCCCCGTCGTGTTTCGTCCAGCAACTTCCGAACAGCCAAGCCGCCGCCGGCAGGACGAGCATGTTGAGGAACGTGGCGGAAATAAGCCCGCCGAACTGGACGACCGCAAGCGGGGACAGAAGCTCGCCGCCCGGCCTGTCCGCCGCCAGGACAAGCGGCACGAGTCCGAGAATGGTCGTGAGCGACGTCATGAGAATCGGCACCATCCGCTCCATGGAGCCGTTCACGATCGCGTCGCGGAACGGCAGTCCCGCCTCTTCGAGTTCGCGATAGCGATTGAGGAGGAGAAGGCCATTCCGCAGCACGAAGCCCACAACGGTCACGAAGCCGACGAGGGACGCGACCGACAGAACCGGATTCGTCAGCCAGACGGCCACGATGCCGCCGACGAGTCCGAGCGGAACGTTCAGCATGACGAGCGCGGCGGCCTTGGCCGTCTTGAGCGCCAGCGTCAAGATGACGAAGATGGCGACAAGCAACGCGCCGCCGAGAACGGCGAGACGCCGCCCCGCGCTCTGCCGCGCCTCGAAGCTGCCCCCGTAGGACACCGTGCAGCCAGCCGCCGCGACGGTCGGCTCGATTGCCTGACGCAACGCCGCGACAAGCGTGCCGGTATCAACTGATGCAGCAGCGTTGCACGTGATCAGGGCCTTGCGCCGGGCCTGTTCGCGAATGACGAGGTTGGACGCCTCTTCGCGATAGACGTGCGCCACCTCGTCGAGACGCTGCCGCCGTCCCGTCGGCGAGGCAAGGACGAACGACCGAACCGTCTCCGGCGTCAATCCCGCGCCGCCGTCGTCCAGTCGCACGACGAGGTTGCGAACCTTGAGTCCGTCGCGGATTTCCCCGACGACCTTTCCGTTGAACGCAGCCGAAACCTGTTCGCCGGCCTCCTTGAGGGACAGCCCCATTTCGGCAAGCGCGTCCATGTCGTAGTCGATTCGGCACGTGTTCACGAGAATTTCGCGGTTCGCCCGAACGTCGGCGACTTCCGGCAGCGTGTCAAGGATGCGCTTCACCTTCTGCGCCACGTCGCGCAAGACGGCCAGGTCGTCCCCGAAAACGCTGATGGCGACTTCCGCCTCCGTGCCGGAGAGGACGGCGCTAATGCGGTGGGCGATCGGATAGCCGACCATCGTGGACACGCCCGGCAGTTCACCGAGGTCGTCCCGAATCGTGCGGCGGATCGCCTCGGCATCCGCCCCCATGTCCACGCGCACGACGAGTTCCGACGCGGAGACGGGTTCGGCGTGCTGGTCGCGCTCGGCGCGTCCCGTGCGGCGCAGCACGGTCTTCACGCCCGGAATCCGGCCAATTGCCGCACGTGCGCCATCCGCAATGCGCTCCGTTTCCGCGAGCGACGAACCGGGCGGCATCGAGACGAACACCGTGAATGCATCCTCGCGGAACGTCTGGAGGAAACTCGCCCCAAAGCCGGACGCCAAATAGATCGCCCCCGCGAAGAGCGCAAGAAAGGCGAGGCAAAGCGTCTTCGGGAAACGGAGACACGCGCCCAACAGCGGACGATAGAACGCCTTCATCACGCGCGTCGTGAGCGAATCGCCGGCGGAACCGTCCGACGGTCGCACGACCGCCGTCCGCCGACGGCGCGGCTCACGCCAAAGAAGGAGGCTCAGCGCCGGCACGGTGACAAAGGCGACAACGAACGACGCGCCGAAGACGAGCAGATAGGCAAGACCGAGCGGCGCGAAGAAACGGCTTTCAAGCCCGGACAGCATCAGCAGCGGAATGAAGACGAGCGCAATGATCGACGTCGAGAACGCGACGGAGGGCAGCACTTCGCGCACGGCGGCCGCGACGACGCGCGGCGGCGTTTCGCGCACGGCGACGGACGCGGCGGCGTTCTCGCCCAGTCGACGCCAGATGATTTCCACGAAGATGATTGCGCAGTCCACGATGTCGCCCACGCCAACGGCCAGGCCGCCCAGCGTCATGACGTTGACGCCAAGGCCGAAGCGCGGGAAGAGCGCGACGCCGACCAGCACGGAGAGGGGCATCGTGAGAAGCGTGATGAGAATCGTGCGCAGACGCAACAGCGTCACGCCCAGCACGAGCACGACGATAATCGCCGCGTCGCGAATCATCGTACGCCCCTCGCCAATCGAGAGGTCGATGAAGTCCGCCTGGCGGTACGCCTCGCGATGGACTTCTAGGCCATCCGTCGCGTGTTCGGCGGCGAACTGGTCGAGACGCGCGTCGAGTTGCCGCGTAAGGGACAGCGTGTTCGCGCCGGGCGTCTTCTGGACGGCGAGCACGACGGCGTCCACGCCGTTGAAGGTGGCCGACCCCCGGCGCGGCGCACCGCCGACCTGGACGTCCGCGACATCGGAGAGCCGGAGGAGCGCGCGGCCGTCAGGCGACGGAATCGCCACCCGACGCAACGCCTCCAGCGTATCCGCCCGTGCGATTTGCCGAAGCGGAATCTCCTCGCCGCCGACATGCGGCAGATAGCCCGCACTCGCCGTTGTGCGCGTCGATTCCGCACACGCGATGACATCCGCGAACGACAGGCCGTACTGGGCCAGCACGGACGGCAGTACGCGAATCTGACATTCGGGAAGGTTTCCGCCCGTGACCACGACATCGCCGACGCCGGAAACGCCGAGGAGGCGCGTTCGCAGGTCGAACTCCGCAAGTTCGCGCAGCCTCAGCGGCGAAACCCGTCCGCTCGGACTCGTCAACGCGACAAGCATGATTTCGCCCGTCACGGAAACGACCGGCGCAATTTCGGCGCGAACGTCCTCCGGCAATTGCTCCTTCACGGTGTCCAATCGCTCGAAGACACTGAACCGCGCCTGGGCCAGGTCAACGTCCCAGTCAAAATCCACCCAGACGAACGACAGGCCGCCGCCTGAACTCGACCGCACGGCACGGACACCGGGGATGCCGTTCATGGCGGCCTCGATGGGGATGGTGACGCGCTGCTCGACCTCCTCGGCGGTCAGCCCACCCGCTTCGGTCTGCACAACGACACGTGGCTCGCGGATTTCGGGGAAGACGTCAACGGCGAGGTCTTTCCCAACCCGCCATCCGAGCGCCGCCATGAGCACGGCGGCGGCGAGCGCCAGTTTCGGATGCGCGAGAATGGTTTCAATGAATCTGTTCATGTTCTCTTCTGATTCAAGACGAGCCGCAACGCGGCAGAGACGACATTCCCGCCATCCGAACGAAATCAGGAATGCGCGAACCGAGCCGCACCTGTTCTGCGAGGACGAGAAGACATGCGCTTAAGCAAATGCAAGACGGCGACGCTCCTCGCCATCCAGATGCGTGAAGACGACGTGCTTCGCCGTCGGCGGAATGAGCGAACCCGCCCGTTCGGGCCATTCGACGACAAGAATCGCCCCCTCGGCCAAATAGTCCTCCCACCCGATTGCCAGCACGTCCTCCTCGCCCCGGAGACGGTAGAGATCCATGTGAACGAGAAACGCGGAACGGCTCGCCCCCACCCGTCCCCGATGCTCCTGCACCAGACAGAAGGTCGGGGACGTCACGCGCCCCGCAACGCCCAGCGCGGCGGCAAGCCCTTGCGTGAACGTCGTCTTCCCCGCGCCCAAATCACCTTCCAGGCAGACGACATCGCCCGGCTTCAACTCGGCCGCGAACTGCCGCGCCAACGCCCATGTCTCTTCGACGGAGTTGACCTCAAAGACACCCGTCATCTTTCAGCTCCTGAAAGCACCGTTTGAGATAGTCACGCGAAAACGCCGACGAATGCGGCATTCTGATTAGGTTCGAGGGCATCTCGGCGGGGTCTGTCCCCAGAATCCCCAATGGCAGACGGGGCCTGGCCCCACGATTCTCGCACACGATCTGCGCGAGCGGGCCTGGTTCGGACAGGAAGACATCGAGATACGCCCCGGCGATCCGCCCTGTCCGCAACGCCTCGACAAGCGCTGGTTCGTCCACCGCATTGCCGCGCCCGACATTGACGACAACCGCGCGACGCGGCAGCTTCCGAAGCCGCGCCCGCGAAAGAAAGCCATCCGTCCCCGTGTCGCTCGGCAGCGCAAGGACGAGCCAATCCGCCGTCCTCAACGCCGCGTCAAGTTCGCCCAGATTGCGCCGCGAGAAGCCCTGAACGGACACGCCCAGCGATTCCAGCCGCCGACCGATTGCGCCGCCGATTCGTCCGTAGCCGACGATCACGGCCTTCGTGCCGGCAACCGTGAAGCAGCGGTCGCTCAGCTCCGCGCGCGGCCAATTCGGAATGGCGGACACCTGCGCGCCGCCGTAGCCCGCGTAGTCGCGCACGGCGAAGAATCCGCGCGCCCAGGCGAGGACAAACGCCGCAACCGTCTCGGACATGATCGCGCCGTGAAAGTGCCCGAAGTGCAACGCCACGCCCGGCGGCGTCTCCTGCGAGACGAGTTCGCGCCCGGCGCCTGGCGTCGCCAGCATCTTCAGCTTCGGCGCACGGGCAAACCAGTCCTTCTTGAAATGCCACGTCACGACATGCGTCGCCTGCGGCAACTGCCGCAGAAACGCGGCTTCGCTCCGCGCGCGCACAAGACGGCTGCCGGCCGGAACGAGCGACGAAAAAAACCGAAGTGCCTCCGCGTCCACGCGGAAGCACGTCTCCGGCCATTCCAGCCAGACGAGGTAAAAACGAGTCACTTTATTTCTCATCCAGCGCACCCTTGTAGGCAACGCGCTTGACCTTGCCGATCGACGTACGCACAAGCGGCACCTTCGCGCAGACGACCTTGCGCACGCGCTTGTAGTCGGCCAGTTCCGCGCACCGCTCCTGCGCGTGCTTGACGGCAAACTTCTCGACGTCCTCCCACGCCGGCAACGTGCCGCCGTTGCGATCCTTGAACCACTCCTCGTTCGGATAGATGATCGCGCCGACCTTCTCGCCCGGATCGTCCCCCTGCGTGTAGCCGACGACGACGACGTCCGAAATGCACGGCTCCTTCGCAATCGTGTTCTCGACCTCTTCCGGATAGATGTTCTTGCCCTCGCGGTTGACGATCAAGGCCTTCTTGCGCCCGCGAATCGTGATGAAGCCATCCTCGTCCATCGACGCAAGGTCGCCCGTGCGGAACCAGAGGCCGCCCTTCCCGTCGTCCTCGAACGCCTCGGCCGTCGCGTCGGGATTGTGGAAATAGCCCTGCATGACGATCGGACCTTTCACCTGGATTTCGCCGACGCCCTGCTCGTTCGGGTCGGCGAGGCGCACCTCAATGCCGCCGATCGCCGGGCCAATCGTGCCGATCTTGATGACTTCGGGCGGACACACCGAGACGATCGGCGAGCATTCCGTGAGGCCGTAGCCTTCAAGGAAGCGCACATGGATGCGCTTGAAGCACTCCATCACGGGACGCGGACACGGCGCGCCGCCGGTGATGAAGAAGCGCAGACGTCCGCCGAGTTTCAGCTTCACCATGTGCATGACCGGCCCGCGCAGGCCGATCTTCATGAGGAACTGCGCCACCTTCGACTTCGCGAGAGCCGACTCGATCTTCTCGCGCAGCTTCTCCGCGAGAAGCGGCACCGCGCAGATGACGGTCGGCTTGAGGTCGTGGATGTCCTGCCCGACGGTGCGCAGCGACTGGCAGAAGCTCATCGACGCGCCCTTCATCATCGAGGCGATGAAGTTCGCCGAGAACGAGAACGCATGGAAGAGCGGCAGGACGACGAAGAACGAGTCCTTGTTCGTGACAGGCCCGAAGTACTTGTAGGCGCCTTCGAGGTCGGCGATGAAGTTCGCGTGCGTGAGCATCGCGCCCTTGGGCTTGCCCGTCGTGCCCGACGTGTAGATGATGGACGCGATGTCCGCCGGCTCGGCGACATGCGCGTCGTACCACGCGCCGCCGCCCGCGAGGCGCAGGCTCTCGTAGCCGACGACCTCGACGCGCCCGTCGATCTTCTGCCCCGCGTTGATGACGCCTCCGATGACGACCACGGCCCGGAGGCAGGGAAGCCCCTTCGCGATCTGCATCATCATCCGGAGATGCTGGGGGTCGGTCGTCACGACGCGCACCTCGGCGTCCTTCAGGATGTAGGCGACCTCCTCGTTGTGGAGCTTCGGGTCAATCGGCACGACCGAGACGCCCGTGCCGACCTGCGCAAGGTACGACTCGATCCACGTCGGCGAGTTCGCCAGAATCAGCGCCGCGTTCTCGTCGCGCGGCTTCAGGCCGAAGCGCGTGCCGTAGCCTTCGGCAATCTCACGGACGCCCTTCAGGGAGTCCGCATAGGAACGGGTCTTCCAGACCTTGTCCTCGTTGTAGGTGAAGAGCGTCGCATTCGGCTGAATGGCCGCCCACTTCTCGATCAAGCCGCGAATCGTCATCGGAAAAACCTCTCTCTTTAGTGTCTGGCCACAAGGCCGCCTTTAGCGCTGCAACGCCCAAACGGCGCGCCGGATGTCGCCCGGTCGGTCGTCGCCCGCCTCGCGCTCGACGACATAGTTGCCCTTGTAGCCCAAAGCCTCCAAATCCGCGAGGAACGCCTCGCCGCCGACCTCGCCCGCGCCCCACGGGACTTCCGTGCCCCATGTCCCCGGCGTCTTCGTCTCGCACGCGTCCTTGACATGAACCTGCTTGATCCACGGCGCGAGGACGCGCACCGCCTCACGCGGCTTCCCCTTCGCGTAGAGAATCATGTTCGCGGGGTCGAAGTTGATGCCGACGCCCGGCACGCGCGCCATGAACGCGGCCAGATCCTCGGCCGTCTCCTGCCCCGACTCGAGAATCAGCTCGACGCCGTACTTGCGGCATTCGTCGCGCATCCACGTCACGCGCTGGACATATTTCTTCAGGGCGGCCGGATTCGACTCGTCAAGGAAGCCCGCGTGCGTCGACATGTACTTGCAGCCCAGCTCCTGCGTCAGGCGCGCGCCCGCCGTCACGATCTTCTTGTTCGCCTCCCACGTGCGGTCGGGCACAATGCCGCCCGTCTCGCGGATCGTCTCAAGCGTCGAGTAGTCCTCCCCGACCGTGCCGACCATCGTGGACATGAGAACCCACTCGCCCTTCGCGATCTTCTCCTTCACGAACGCGAGCGTCGCCGCGTCCTCCGCCGCGCCATGCCGCTCGTCCGGCGCGATGAACGGCCCCAACGCCAGGTGGATGCCCTTCACGTCGGCCGCCGCCATCTCGCGGGCGACCTCCTTCATCGGCAGCCGCCAGCTCCAGCTGCACACGCCGATGCGCTCCGCCGGAATCGCAACGCGCGACGACGGCGAGGACAGACAGCCAGCCGCGAACAGAAGCGCGGCAAGAGAGAGAAACCTGAAGAATTTTTTCATAAGACGGAATTATACCATGAAACGGACTGGGGCGGAAGCGTCAGCGCGACGACGGACGGGCGAAGACGAAGCACAGCGGCCGCCAGCAGAGGATCGGCGTACCTGCCGGCTCAAGCGCGAAAGCCTCGCGGTCGAAGCGGTAGACCTGGATCTCGTCGGACATCTTGTGCCCGACGACCACGAACCGCTCGCCCGGCACAAGCGCGAAATCGCGCGGGAACTTTCCAGTCAGTTCCGCGACGTTGCGAAGTTTGAGCTGTCCCGTCGCGGCATCGACCGAAAAGAGCGCAATCGAATCATGCCCGCGATTCGACGCCAAGAGAACCTGTCCGTCGTCCGTCAGCTTGATCGCGGAGGCCTTCGTCCGCAGCGTTTCGCCGTCCGCCGCCCAGCGGTTGAACGTCCTCGGCAGCATCGACCACTGGCCGACCTTCACGAAGGAACGCCCGTCGAACGCATACGACGCGACGCTGGAACCAAGCTCGTGGAGAACGAAAAGGAAGCGTCCGTCCTTCGACCAGACGGTGTGGCGCGGGCCGTCGCCGGGGTTGCACGTGATTTCAAGCGACGGATCGACCACGAGCGTCACGGGGTCGAAGAAGCGGATGCGGTCACAGCCGAGATCCGTGACGCCCAGCCGCGACCCGTCCGGCGTCAGGAACGTGAAGTGCGCATAGGCCTTCTTCTGGCGCAGGCGATTCGGGCCGACGCGATCGTTCGGAAAGACGTAGCTCTTCAGATCCGAACCGTCCGCGTTGAGCGAAAGAACCGTCGCGGAGGAATAGGCCGCCGCGAAGACGCGCGATCCGTCGGGCGAAAGCGAAATGTGGCACGGTGCCTCGCACGGCAGCTCGGCCAGGCGTTCCATCTCGCCGAGCCGCCCGTCCTCGCCAATCGGGAAGCGCACGACCGAACCGCCGCGCGCCTCGCCAATGGCCGTGTAGAGCCACCGTCCGTCGGGGCTTTGCTGGAAATAGGTCGTCCCCTGAACGCCTTTCACGGACTGGACGATTCGCGACAGGCCCGTCTCCGCGTCACACGCGAGGACATGGAGGGCCTGCAAGTCGGGCGAACCCGCGTTGCAGCCGACGTAGCAGTTGAAAATCGATGCCATGAGAAATGCCGAGTTCATACGTTTTGAGGGAGATTAAACCATATTCGCACGGGCGTGTCAACACGCCGCGCAGACGAAGAACGCGCACAACTGCGATTCGCCGGGCATTTTACCATCCCGCATGCGGATGTGCTATAATCCACGCCTATGGAAACGAAACCCGTCAAACTCGCAATCGTCGGCGGCGGCGCGGCCGGACTCTTCGCCGCCGCTGTCGCGGCCGATCGCCGCATTCCCTGCGTTCTCGTCGAGCGCAAGGCCCGCCTCGGCTCAAAAGTGCTGATGACCGCAAACGGGCGCTGCAACTTCACGAAAGACCTCTCGCCCGACCAGTTCCTGCGCGACCTCGTCTGCTGTCCGTCCGACGACCGCACGGCGCGCTTCGTCGCCGAAGCCATACGCGACTGCCCGCCGCGCCAGATCATCGCCGGATTCAAGTCGCTCGGCGTTCCCCTGCGACGCATGCCCGACGGGCGCATGTTCCCCGCCGACGGCAAGGCCGCGACCATTCTCCACGCCTTCGGCGACCTTCTGCGCGAATCGGGCGTGCCCATCCTGACGAACTGCCCCGTGAAAGCCGTGCAGGCCGCGCGTCCGAACAAGGGCGGCGCACGCTTCGTCCTGGAGACGGCCAACTTCGACCTCGCCGCCGAAAACGTTCTGCTCGCGACGGGCGGCGTCAGCTATCCGAAAACCGGCTCGGTCGGCGATGGACAGAACTTCGCCCGCGCATTCGGACACACGATCATCCCCTATCGTCCCGGACTCATCGGGCTTGAGACGGACGATCCGCGCGTCACGCGACTCGCGGGACGGCGGTTCGAGGACGACGGCCGCGTCAAGGTTCTCGCCCCAGGCGGACAGGTTCTGTTCGACTACCGAGGCGAAGTGGACTGCGAACGCTTCGGCCTCAGCGGCGCGGCCATCTACAACGCCCAACGCTTCCTCGAACACCTCCGCCGCACCTCCGCCCAAAAATCCAAATTCTCCGACCTCACCCTCGAAGTCTGGTTCGGGCACAATCGCCTGACCTTCGCGAA
>CAZWQY010000004.1:39300-106763 GCA_964636295.1 uncultured Lentisphaeraceae bacterium
TCTCCGACCTCACCCTCGAAGTCTGGTTCGGGCACAATCGCCTGACCTTCGCGAACCTGACGCCGCGTCCCGTCAAGGAAGCAATCGTCACCTTGGGCGGCGTCGCGACAGGCGAAATCGACCCGCACACGATGCAGTCGAAACTCGTCCCCGGACTCTTCTTCGCCGGGGAAGTGATGGACATCGATGGCCCGACGGGCGGCTACAATCTCACGCTCGCCTTCGCGACGGCGCGCAAGGCCGTCGCGGCCATTCGCGCGCAAACGGCTACTTGACGACCGAGACAAACGCCGTGTCCGACAACACGGCTGTCTCGCCCGGTTCCAGCAACAGCGTCTCGCCCGTCGCCGGCATATGGACGACGCGCTCCGTCCGCTCGGCGGGCAACGCCCCCACCGCCACCGTGCGGAACGTGAAGTAGGGGCAATCGACCGTCGCGGACGGCACGGGCGGCGGGAGCGACAAGTCCATCGCCGCCAAGGCCTCCTTCACGTGCAACGGACGCGGCTGTCCGTCCGCGCCGACGCGCCCCCAGTCATAGAGACGAAACGTCGTCGTGCTCGGCTGCTGAACCTCATAGACGCTCGTGCCCTCGCCAATGGCGTGGACAAGCCCGCCGGGGATGAAGTAGCATTCGCCGACCTTCGTCTCGTGGCGGACGAGAATGTCCTCGAACGAGCCGTCCTTGACGGCCCGTTCGACATCCGCCGCCGTCGTTCCCGGCTTGACGCCCGCGAAGAGCGGCCCCGCCTTGAGGACACACCACATCTCCGTCTTCGGATCGCCGCCGACCGTCTTCGCCGTCACGTCGTTCGGATGAACCTGGACGCTCAGCCGGTCGTTCGCGACAATCTTCTTCACGAGGATGCGCGACGTGTGGACAAGCCACTCCTCATGGCCCCAAAGCGCGGTGTGAATCTCTTTCGTCGGATGCGTCATCGGAACCTCACATCTTCCACTCTTCGGTCTTTTCCTTCTGCTCGACGGGCTTCGCGTAGACATTCGACTCGTCGGGCGCGGGCTTCGCCGGGTCAAGCGCATGCTCGAACTTCGGCAGCTCGCGTTGTGGCGCGTCTTCCTTCAGGATCGCCGGCGCGCCCGAACCCGTGACGGCATTCGCGCCGACCAGCGCGGCGGCCGCCGCCTTCTCCTCCTCGCCCGCCGCCTCGCGCGCATCGACGGCGGCCTTCGCCTCCGCATCGATTGCGCCCAGCTTCGTGTGGCGCGGCGGAATCGGCTTCAGGAGCGGATCGTCCGGCCCGATCACCGTGCACTTGAGCTCTTCCTTGATGTACTCCTCGATCGCGGGGATCTGGCAGCTCTCGAACTCGTCCGCAAACGAGATCGCGATGCCCGTCGAACCCGCGCGGCCCGTGCGGCCAATGCGATGCACATAGTCCTCGGCCTCGTAGGGGAAGTCGAAGTTGATGACGTACTCCAACCCCTTCACGTCTATGCCGCGCCCCGCGACGTCCGTCGCGACGACGATCTTCACCTCGCCGTCACGGAAGGCGTCCAGCACCTTGAGACGCTTGTTCTGGTTCACGTCGCCCGACAGCATCTCGACCGACACGCCGCGCACCTTCAGCGATTCGTAGACGTCTTCCGTCGTGCACTTGCGGTTGCAGAAGACGATCGTGCGGGCCTCCGGATGAAGCGCGATATGGTTGAAGAGAACGGTGAACTTGTCCTTCGCCTGAATGACGTAGACGACCTGCTTGACCGTATCGGTCGCGTTCGTCTCGCTTTCGACCTCGGCCTTGTAGGGCTCTTCCATCCAGTTCATCGCCAGACGCATCACCGTCTCGTTCAGCGTCGCCGAATAGAGCATCGTCGTGCGCTTGTTCTTCGGCGGCAGGTAGCTCATGATGCGGCGGACGTCCGGAATGAAGCCCATGTCCAGCATCCGGTCGGCCTCGTCGATGACGAGCGTATCGACGTGCGAGAGGTTGATGACGCGGCTCTTCGTGAAGTCGAGCAGACGCCCCGGCGTCGCGACGAGCAGATCGACCGGCGCGGAGAGGACTTCCTGCCGCTGGCGGTCATAGTCCATCCCGCCATAGACGGCGAGCGAACGAAGCCCCGTATACTTGCCGATCGCGTCGGCGTCCTTGCAGATCTGGATGACGAGTTCGCGCGTCGGCGCAATGACGAGCGCGCGCGGCGCGCCGCCTTCCTTCGCGCGGTTTTCGGGACTGCGCAGGTAGCGCGTCAGGACCGCGACGAGAAACGCCGCCGTCTTCCCGGAGCCGGTCTGCGCCTTGCCGGCGATGTTCTTGCCGGCCAGAGCCTGCTCGAGGCTCAGGGCCTGAATCTCGGTGCAGTACTTGAACCCGAGGTCAGCAATGCCGTGCATGACTTCGCCCGGCAGGTCAAAGTCGTGGAAGCGCTTCTTGCCTTCCATCGGCTCGACGACAAACGACTCAAGCGACCACGCCGCATGCGCGGCCTGACGCGCCGCCAGCTCCTCTGCGCTCACCTCGCCGCCGGGGCGCATCTCGTTGGCGGCCGTGTTGACAGGGGCCAGCCCGCGACGGCCGCCACGCCCGCCCCGACCACCGCGCTCGCCGCGCGTCGCCTTCGGCTGGGATGCCCGCGACGGCTTCTCGCCCGACGCCGCCGTCCGGGACGACTTCGACGCCGCCGGCTTCTGCGAACCGTTCTGCCCCTGCGCACGCGACGCGCCGTCACCGCCCTTGCCGCGCCCGCGTCCACCGCGACGACGCTTCTTGCCGCCGCCATTCGCCCCGTTCGCGCCGCCCGATTTCGCCTGTGCCGACGCCTGCGGCTTCTTGCCCGTCAGCGCGGCGGCAATCTTCTTCAGAAAACCAAATGCCATATCTTGCCTTCCAGGAGTGGAAGCCCTCCAACACGAGAGCCACGGGCATCACATGGGACAGGAGACCCAAACGCCCAGACTTCCAGACCTTCCAACCGTTCCAACCATGAAAAACGAAAACGGCGGCGAACGCGCCGCCGTTCCGTTTTCGCCTTTTAGCGCTTCGAGAACTGGAAGCGCTTGCGAGCGCCCGGCTGACCGGGTTTCTTACGCTCCTTCATGCGGCTGTCGCGCGTCATGCAGCCGGCCTTCTTGAGCGCGGCGCGCGTGGACTCGTCAGCCTCGACAAGCGCGCGGGAAAGGCCGTGGCGAATCGCGCCCGCCTGACCGGAGATGCCGCCGCCCTTGGCGTAGCACACGACGTCGACCTTCTCCATGTCATAGCCGGAAATCGCGACGGGCTGCTTGAGGTAGTCGCGCAGCGCCTCGGACGGGATGTACTTCTCGAGATCCTCGCCGTTCACCATCCACTTGCCCGACCCCTCGACCAGGTTCACGCGGGCGGTCGCGGTCTTGCGACGGCCGGTTCCGGCGGAAATTGCCTTCTTGGTAGCCATTTTCTCAGATCCCCCTTAGAGCTTGATTTCAACCGGCTTCTGCGCGGCGTGCGTGTGTTCGGCGCCCGCGAAGACCTTCACGCGCGTCATCATCTTGCGCGCGATGGTGTTCTTCGGGAGCATGCCCCAGACGGCTTCCTTGATCATGCGGTCGGGATGCTTCGCGCGCATCTCGGCGGCCGTGAAACGCTTCAGGCCGTTCCGGTAGCCGGAGTAGCGCTGGTATTCCTTCTGCTCCTCCTTCTTGCCCGTGAGCGCGACGAGCGCGGCATTCGTCACGATGACGAACGCACCCGCATCGACGGACGGATCGAACGTCGGCAGATCCTTCGCACGGAGCTTGTTGGCGACGACGACGGCGAGACGGCCAAGCGGCTGATCCTTCGCGTCGATGAGATACCAGGCGCGGTTCTCGCCCGGATTCGGAGCACGATAGCTCTTCTGCATCTTCTTTTCTCTTTCCTTTTGCGCGGATTTGTGCCCCTTGTCCAGGGTTTTGTCCGCAGTTTTCCAGTCGCCGCCGGTTAGCCCCCGACGACGAAATTTCGTGTAGTATATCACAAACGGCCGATTACCCGCAACCCCCGCCTTACCGTTCAGGCGGGAACGGACGGCCCAAGCCGAGATTCTCGGGATACTCGTTCCGCTGCCGCAACGCGGCGTCCGCCTTCTCGCTGTCGCCGTCCCGCAAGGCCTGCCGCGCCACGCCGGCCCAGGCGTCCTGCCAGATGCCGTGCGCGTTTTCGCCATATTCGGACGGCAGCACATGAATGCCGCGCAAGAAGGCGATGGCCTCGTCGTACTTCTCCAGCCCGCAGAGCGCACGCGCGACGAGGAACTGCAGCGTGTTGTTCTTCGGGTACTGCTTCAGATACGCCTCGCCGAGACGGGTCGCCGTCTGGAAATCCTGTTCTTCCAGGCAATACGACACAAGACCACGCCCCACGCGCCAGGAATCCCCGAAACGGCGAGCCGTCTGAAGATCCTGCAACCGCTCGGCGCCCGAACGCCGCTGGGCGCGGTAGAGGTAGAACGTCGCCGCGTCGGCATCCGAACACGCCGCCAGCAGACGATCGGCCTCGGCTTCCTCGCCAAACGCGGCCAGCTGCACGGCCTGCAGATAGGCGAACTTCCACGAAACGCCCGTCTGCGCGGCCCACGCCAACGCGGCGCGCGACTCCCAGCGGAACGGCATCACCGTATCGACGGACAGCGCGGCCGCCGCCGTCAACGCCTCCCGCGCGCGAGCCGCCTCGCCGAGACAATGGAGCAGATAGGCCCGACGGATCTGCGCGACCGGATGGGCCGCCGCATAGCCAAAGAGTTCAACGGCCTCCGCAGACAGACCCGCATCCTCATACCAACTGCCAAGCTCCAGATACGTCTGCTCCGGCAGTTCGTTGCGCACCGCCGCGCGGAACGCCGCCTCGTCGAGTTCGCCCCTCAGCTTGGCCTCATAGCGCGCGCCATGGAACAGCGGCGCCACCGACTGCGCGAACTGCAGAACCTCACGCCCAACGGCCTTGTCGCCCTGCTTCCGCGCACAGACGAGACGAACCAGCCAGGCGTCGAAATTAGTGCTGCCCGCCTGCAAGGCGCGGAGGGCGTGCGCGTCGGCCGCCTTCCAATCGCCCGCACGAAGGGCGAGCTTGGCCAGCTGAACCTCGGCGGACGCGCGGTAAAGCGGCGAGAACGCCGCCAGCGTCAGGCGTTCCTTCGCCGTCGGACGGTCGTCCAGCATCCGCGCAGCGAATCCGTCCAGGTAGTTCGCGGCCGGATCGTACGTATCGACCGCAAGCGCGCGGGCGCAGAAGGCGCGCGCCTGGTCGGGACGGCCGTGGCGGATGGCGAGTTCGGCGAGGGCGTTCAGCGCCGGCGCGAAGCACGGCTCCTTGGCAAGGCAGTCGTTCAACGCCTGCTCGGCCACGCGGTCGTCGCGGGCGCGGAGCGCCTGTTCGCCACGCCGATAAAGGCCATAGGCGGACGACCAGTCGAACGACGCCGGCGTGGTCAGCGGACGCTCGACCCAATTGGACGGCGCGCAGTCGGCGGCGAACGCATCCGCCGCGCGCAAAACGCCCCACTTCTCCTCGAAGGTGTCCGTCGCCCCCGGCGCAAACGTCGGATGCTTGAAGGGTGTCTTGAACGTCTGGCCCTGCGGCTGATGGAAGACGCGGCCGCTCTGAAGCTCAACGTACTGCCCATCGACGTCCGTCAGCAGGTCTTCCCAGATGCCGCCCGCACGCGACAAGGCCCACAGCCAGATCTTGCGCCCGTACTTGGTCTCGCCCACGTGATAGGAGCCGAACCCGGCCTCCGGCCACCAGATGCCGAAGAACGCGGGGTTTCCGTTCAAGACGTGATAGGACTTGGAGCCGCCGAACGCATTGTTGCCATAGACGTGGAGGTCGCGCCCCTTGTCGTCGATCGGCCAGGCGTGCGCGTCGCCCTGATGGCCGATGTAGGACGAGCCGGGGAAGAGCAGTTCGGGATTCTGCCGCGCCGTATAGGCGGCCGTCATCCACTGGTAGTACGGCTGGGGCAGATGCGAGCCGTTGTACCAGGTCGTCCGCGTCAAGAAGTAGTCGGCGTCCGGCGGCAGATTGACCTCAACCTGCCATGTCGTGCGGTTGACGTATTCCGTGGCCGACACGAAGCAGCTCACGCTGCCGTCGGGATTCCGCCGCGTCGCCCAGTCCACGGGCGTCGCCGTCGTGGGCGAGTGGCCGAGGATGCCGAAGTTGAACTCGATGCCGCCCGAACACCACGGCCCGCGCAGGGCGATGTTGCGGAACTTGACGGCGTGGTTGTAGTAGAGGAACATCCGCCCCGTGCGCTTGTCCTCCGCGCCCCAGACCTTGCCGCCGATTTCGGGCAGGAGCGTGACCTTGACCTTCTCGTTCTCCAGCACGACGGACGTCCACGTCTGCGTCGTGCACGTGTCCGTCGATCCGTCGTAGCGGAAGTAGGGATAGCGACGTTCGGCCGAGCACGGCACGGGGTCGGGATCCGAGAACGGATACGTGGGCATCGCAAGCGGCATCACGGACACCGTTGACTCGGACGCGGACGCGACGGAGCAGAAACCTGCGCCCGCCAAGACGAGGGACAAACGAATAAGACTGTTCATAAGCGTATTATAGCATTTTTTTTCTCATCTCGTCTTCTTCAGTTCCTTGATCTGGTCGCGCAGATACGCCGCGCGCTCGAACTCAAGGTTGTCCGCCGCCTCCAGCATTTCGCGCGTCAGTTCCGCCAGCACCTCGTCCTGCGTCCGTTCCGCGCCGCGCGCGGACGCCGCCTTGCCGCCCTTCCGCGTCTCCGCCTTTCCGCTCTTGTACACGTACGCCGACTCGTTGATCGCGCGCTTGACGGAATGCGGCACGATGCCATGCGCCGCATTGTAGGCCATCTGCTTCTCGCGGTGCGCCTTCGTGATGCGCAGGAGGTCGCGGATCGCATCCGTCTTGTGGTCGCAGTAGAGGATGACGCGCCCCTTCTCATGCCGCGCCGTGCGGCCCGCCGTCTGCACAAGCGACGTCGTCGAGCGCAAGAAGCCCTCCTTGTCCGCGTCGAGAATCGCGACGAGCGCGACCTCCGGCAAGTCCAGTCCCTCGCGCAGGAGGTTGATGCCCACCAGGACGTCGAACTCGCCCTTGCGCAGCCGCTGGAGGATCGAGACGCGCTCAATCGCGTCAATGTCCGAATGCAGGTACTCGACGCGAATGCCCGCCTCGTGCAGGTAGTGCGTGAGGTCTTCGGACGACCGCTTCGTGAGCGTCGTCACGAACACGCGGTCGCCGCCCTTCACGACGCGATCGATCTCGCCGATGAGATCGTCGACCTGGTTCTTGAGCGGACGCAGCTCGATCTCCGGGTCGAGCAGTCCCGTCGGACGAATCACCTGCTCGGCGACGGTCTGCGACTGGGCGTACTCGTAGTCGCCCGGCGTCGCCGAACAGTAGACGACCTGCTTCACCTTCGCGTTGAACTCGTCGAACGTGAGCGGACGGTTGTCCTTCGCGCTCGGCAGGCGGAAGCCGTAGTCCACGAGCTTCGACTTGCGCGCCTGGTCGCCGTTGTACATGGCGCGGATCTGCGGGACCGAGACGTGGCTCTCGTCGATGATGGTCAGGAAGTCGTCCGGAAAATAGTCGATGAGGCATTCGCCCGCCGTGCCCGGCGCACGCCCCGTCAGCGGACGCGAGTAGTTCTCGATGCCGTTGCAGTAGCCGAGTTCGCGCATCATCTCGACGTCGTACTCCGTGCGCTCCTTGAGCCGCTGCGCCTCCAGGAGTTTGCCGTTCGCCGCGAAGAACTTCAGCCGTTCGTCCAGTTCCGCCTCGATTCGCGCGAACGCGGCCTCGAACCGGTCCTTGCCCATGACGAACTGCTTCGCGGGCGTGATGACGACGGCCGGCATCGAAACGCCGCATTTTTCCGTCAGCGGATCCAGCTCGCGAATCGAATCGATCTCGTCGCCGAAGAACTCGATGCGCACGGCCTTCGTCTCGTAGGCCGGGAAGACGTCGAGGACGTCGCCGCGCACGCGAAACGTCCCCGGCGCGAAGTCGTAGTCGTTGCGGACATACTGCGCCTCGACCAGCCGCGCGATCACGGCGGAACGCGACGGCGGGGCGTCCGACGACGCCTGGGACGTCGAGATGCGCACGGCGAGGTCGCGGTACTCGTCCGATTCGCCGAGTCCGTAGATGCAGCTCACCGACGAGACGACGATCACGTCGCGCCGCGCAATGAGGGCATTCGTCGCCGCGAGACGGTAGCGCTCGATCTCCTCGTTGATTGCCGCGTCCTTCTCGATGTACGTGTCCGTCTGCGGAATGTACGCCTCCGGCTGGTAGTAGTCGTAGTAGCTGATGAAGTACTCGACGGCGTTCTCCGGAAAGAACTCCTTGAGTTCGGCGAAGAGCTGCGCGGCGAGCGTCTTGTTGTGGGACAGGATGAGCGTCGGACGGCCCCACCGCTGGATGAGGTTCGCCATCGTGAACGTCTTGCCCGACCCGGTCACGCCCCGCAGGACGAGCCGGTCGTCGCCGCGCTTCAGGCCGTCCAGCAGCGACTGGATCGCCTCCGGCTGGTCGCCCGTCGGCCTGAACTTCGACTTGAGGGAGAAAAGGCTTTTCATGTCGCGTTGCGCACCACCCGCGCCAGACAAAAGAAGACGCCCGGAGAATGCTCCACGGGCGTCTTCCTTGTCCGGCCGAAGCCGCATCGGCTTACATCATGCCGCCCATGTCCGGGGCGCCGCCGTGGCCGCCACAGCCGCAGGACTCCTTCTTCTCCGGGAGATCCGTGACCATGCAGTCAGTCGTGAGCAGGAGGCCCGCGATGGACGCCGCGTTCTGCAGGGCCGAGCGCGTCACCTTCGCCGGATCGACCACGCCCGCCTTGAGCATGTCGACGTACTCGCCCGTGCGGACGTTGTAGCCGTTCGTGCCCGTCGCCTTCTTGACGTTGGCGATGACGAGCGCCGCCTCCAGGCCCGCGTTGCCCACGAGCTTGCGCAGGGGCGCCTCGATCGCACGGGCGATGATCGCCGCGCCGACCTTCTCGTCGCCCTCCAGCTTGAGGGACTCGATCGCCTTCTGGCAGCGGAGATACGCGACGCCGCCGCCCGGAACGATGCCCTCCTCGACGGCCGCGCGGGTCGCGTGGAGCGCGTCGTCGACGCGATCCTTCTTCTCCTTCATCGCCGCCTCGGTGGCCGCGCCGACCTTGATGAGCGCGACGCCGCCCGCGAGCTTCGCCAGACGCTCCTGGAGCTTCTCGCGGTCGTAGTCGGAGGTCGTCTCCTCGATCTGGCGCTTGATCTGCTCGACGCGCGCCTTGATGTCAGCCGACTTGCCAAGGCCCTCGACGACGGTCGTGTTGTCCTTGTCGACGACGACCTTCTTCGCACGGCCGAGCATGTCGATCGTGACGTTCTCGAGCTTGATGCCAATGTCCTCGCTGATGAGCTTGCCGCCCGTGAGGATCGCGATGTCCTCAAGGATCGCCTTCCGGCGGTCGCCGAAGCCCGGCGCCTTGACGGCGCAGACCTGGAACGTGCCGCGCAGCTTGTTCACGACGAGCGTCGCGAGCGCCTCGCCCTCGACGTCCTCGGCGATGATCATGAGCGGACGGCCCGACTTCGCGACCGTCTGGAGGAGCGGCAGCATGTCCTGGAGGTTCGAGATCTTCTTCTCGAAGAGGAGGATGAACGGATTCTCGAGCTCGCACTCCATCGAGTCCGGATTCGTCACGAAATACGGCGAGAGGTAGCCCTTGTCGAACTGCATGCCCTCGACGACGTCGAGCGAGCTCTCGAGGGTCTTGGCCTCCTCGACCGTGATCGTGCCTTCCTTGCCGACCTTCTCCATCGCCTCGGAGATCATCTTGCCGATCTCCTCGTCGCCGTTCGCCGAAAGCGTCGCGACCTGCGCGATCTCGTCAGCCGACTTCACCTTCTTGGAGAGCTTCGCGATGCCGTCCACGACCGCCGCCGTCGCCGCGTCAATGCCGCGCTTCAGGGCCATGCCGTTCGCGCCGGCCGTGAGGTTCTTGAGGCCCTCGCGGTAGATCGCCTCGGCGAGGAGCGTCGCCGTCGTCGTGCCGTCGCCCGCGACGTCGTTCGTCTTCGAGGCGACTTCCTTGACCATCTGCGCGCCCATGTTCTCGAACGGGTCGGGCAGCTCGATCTCCTTGGCGACCGTCACGCCGTCCTTGGTGATCTGCGGCGAGCCGAACTTCTTGTCGAGGATCACGTTGCGGCCGGACGGGCCGAGGGTCGAGGTGACGGCGTTCGAGAGCTTCTCGACGCCGGCGAGGATTTTCTGACGCGCATCCGCGTCGAACTTGATCTGCTTAGCCATGGTTTGTAGTCTCCAATTCTGTCTTTTACTTCTCGATCACGCCCAGCAGGTCCTCTTCGCGGACGAGCTGGAGCTTCTTGTCGCCGAGCTTGACTTCCGTGCCGCCGTACTTCGGCAGGAGCACCGTGTCGCCCTTCTTCACGTCGAACGCGATTTCCTTGCCGTCCTTGTCGAGCTTCTTTCCGACGGCGATGACCTTGCCCTGCATGGGCTTTTCCTTCGCCGAGTCGGGAATGATGATGCCGCCGACAGTCTGTTCCTTCTCCTCGATCGGTTCGACGAGAACGCGATCGCCCAGGGGTCTGATGTTCATTTTTCTTGTTTCCTTTCGGTTTTCGGTTGTAGAGTGTTGTGTCATCAATCCGCCGCGCGCCTTACTTCATCGTGAAGTCGGCGTCGACGACATCGTCGCCGTCCTTCTTGCCGTCGCCCTTCGGCGGCTCGCTGTTCGGCGGCGGCGTGCCGGCGGAAGCGCCGGAGTTCGCGCCGGCCGCGCCCTGCTGGGCCTGGGCCGAGGCGTACATCTCCTGCGCGACGGGCTCCATCGCCTTCATGAGCGCCTCCTGCTTCGCCTTGATGTCGGCGATCGGTGCCGGCGGCTGCTTGGCGAGCAAGTCCTTGAGCTCCTTGAGCGCGGCCTCAACCGGCGCCTTCTTGTCGGCGGCGATCTTGTCGCCTGCGTCCTTCAGCGTCTTCTCGACTTGGAAGGCCAGCCCGTCGGCCTTGTTGCGGTCTTCGACTTCGGCATGGCGCTTCTCGTCCTCGGCCGCATGGGCCTCGGCGTCCTTGCGCATCTTCTCGATCTCCTCCTTCGAGAGGCCGCCCGCCGCCGTGATCGTGATCTTCTGCTCCTTCTGGGTGCCGAGATCCTTCGCCGAGACGTTGAGGATGCCGTTGGCGTCGATGTCGAACGTGACCTCGATCTGCGGGACGCCGCGCGGCGCCGGCGGAATGCCGTCCAGGTTGAAGTTGCCGAGCGCCTTGTTGTCGCGCGCCATCTTGCGGTCGCCCTGGAAGATCGCGATCGTCACGGCCGACTGGTTGTCCGCCGCCGTCGAGAAGACCTGCGACTTCTTCGTCGGAATCGTCGTGTTCCGCTCGATGAGCGGGGTCAGCACGCCGCCCAGCGTCTCGATGCCGAGCGTCAGCGGCGTCACGTCGAGCAGCAGCACGTCCTTCACCTCGCCCTTCAGGATGCCGCCCTGGATGGCCGCGCCCATCGCGACGACCTCGTCCGGGTTGACGCCCTTGTGCGGCTCGCGGCCGAAGAGGCTCTTCGCCTTCTCCTGGATGAGCGGCATGCGCGTCTGGCCGCCGACAAGCACGACCTCGTCAACCGTCGAGAGCTCCGCGTCGGCCATGCACTTGCGGCACGGATCCGCCGTGCGGTTCACGAGATCCATCGTCAGCGTCTCGAGCTTCTGCTTCGTGAGCGTCGCCGTCAGGTGCTTCGGACCCGTCGCGTCCGCCGTGATGAACGGCAGATTGATGTCGTAGGTCGTCGCCGTCGACAGCGCGCACTTCGCCTTCTCGGCCTCCTCCTTCAGGCGCTGGAGGGCCATCATGTCGTTGCCGAGGTCAATGCCCTGCTGGGCCTTGAAGTCCTCGATCATCCACTTCATGATCGCCTGGTCGAGGTCGTCGCCGCCGAGATGCGTGTCGCCGTTCGTCGCCTTCACCTCGAAGACGCCGTCGCCGATGTCGAGGACCGAAATGTCGAACGTGCCGCCGCCGAAGTCGTAGACCGCGATCTTCTCGTTCTTCTTCTTGTCGAGGCCGTAGGCGAGCGACGCCGCCGTCGGCTCGTTCACGATGCGCTTGACGTCGAGGCCCGCGATCTTGCCCGCGTCCTTCGTCGCCTGACGCTGCTGGTCGTTGAAGTACGCCGGCACCGTGATGACGGCCTCCGTGATCTTCTCGCCCAGGAACGCCTCCGCGTCTTCCTTCAGCTTGCGCAAGACCATCGCGGAAATCTCCTGCGCCGTGTAGACCTTGTCGTTCACCTTCACGGCCGCATCGCCGTTCGGTGCCGCGACGACCTCGTACGGGACCATCTTGATCTCGTCCGTCATCTCGCTGAACCGGCGGCCAATGAACCGCTTGATCGAATAGATCGTCGACTTCGGGTTCGTCACGGCCTGACGCTTCGCCGCCTGGCCGACCAGGATCTCGCCCGTCTTCGTGAACGCCACGATCGACGGCGTCGTCCGCGCACCCTCCTTGTTCGGGATGACCGTCGCCTCGCCGCCCTCCATCACCGCCATGCAGCTGTTCGTCGTGCCAAGGTCAATTCCAAGTACTTTTGCCATAGTGTATTCTCAACTTTCTTTCGCCCACCATGGGCGACGCCAAATTTCTTGCAAATGCCGTGCCAGCATCTGCGCACGAGCCGCCCACAAGCAAGTGGGACATTCTGTCGCGACAGAATGTCCCACTTTCGCTCACGCCGCCGCGCCTGGACGAATTCGCCTAGGCCGGTCGCCACGCCGCGCTAGGGCGCGACGGCTGCCTCCGCGCCGCTCTCGGACTTGACGCCGCCCCAGCGATCCGCGTCCTTGATCGACGAGTCGGTCTCCGAGAACCGGAAGTCCTTGCCCGGAAGAATCGCATTGAGGAGGATGCCCGTGAGCGCACCGACCGCAAGGCCCGACAGCGCGAAGTTGACGCCGCCCACGGCAAACTTGACCGCCCCCGCCTTCGAGAACGAAATGCCGAGCGTGAGGACGAGAATGATGGCCGCAATCAGCATGTTGCGCGACTTGCCGAGATCGACCCGCGACTCGACGAGGTTGCGGACGCCGACCGCCGAAATCATCCCGTAGAGGACAAACGAGACGCCGCCGATCGTCGCGCCGGGAATCGTGCCGATGAACGCGGAGAACTTCGGACAGAACGAGACGAGAATCGCAAGGACGGCCGCAATGCGGATGACGCGCGGGTCATAGACCTTCGAAAGCGAGAGGACGCCCGTGTTCTCGCCGTACGTCGTGTTCGCCGGCGCGCCGAAAAGCGAGGCGAGGCACGTCGCGAGGCCATCGCCCAGCATCGTGCGGTGCAACCCCGGCTCCTTGAAATAGTTGCGCCCCACCGTCGAGCTGATCGCCGAGACGTCGCCGACATGCTCCATGATCGTCGCGAAGGCCAGCGGCACGATGATCGCGAGCGACGTGACGACCAGTCCCATGTCCGGATTCGCGAAAATCGGGAAGACCGTGTTGTTCCAGCGGACGGGCAACCCCACCCACGCGGCGTTCGCGACGCCCGCATAGTCGATCGCCGCCGCCCAGCCGGCCAGCCCCATGAGGTAGGCGGCCGCATACGAGAAGATGACGCCCATCAGAATCGGAATAATCCTGAACATGCCGCGCCCCCAGACCGAGAAGGCAATCACCGTCGCGATCGCGACGAGCGCAATTGGCCAGGACGCCTCGCAGCTGTTGACCGCGACCGGCGAGAGGACAAGCCCGATGCCGATGATGATCGGGCCGGTGACGACCGGCGGAAAGTATTTCATCACCGTCTTCACGCCACAGGCCTTGACGAAGCCCGCGACAATGAAGTAGATGACGGACGACGTCGCGACGCCGATGCAGGCGTACTGGAGCGCGACCGGCTTCGTGAGCGTCTCGTAGCCCGCCGACCCGGCCAGGCCCGTGAGGGCGAAATAGCCCGCCAGATAGGCAAACGACGAACCGAGGAACGCCGGCACCATCCGCTTCGTGAGGAAATGGAAGAGAAGCGTGCCAAGGCCCGCCCAGAGAAGCGTCGCGGACGGCGAAAGCCCCGTCAGAATCGGCACGAGAATCGTCGCGCCGAACATCGCGAACATGTGCTGAACGCCAAGGACGCCCATCTTCGGTAGCCCCAGCGCACGCGCGTCGTAAATGCCGCCTTTGTCAAGGACGGCCGCGTTCTTTTTGTTGTTCATAAGGATTGGTTTGATTTCGACCATTCGATTATTTCTCTCTTACTTCCCCTCATACTTCACGAACGTCGCGACGTCGTAGTCCTTGAGCGCGTTCGCCCGCGCGGCGAAGCCCGCGAGTTCGATCGGAAAGATCATCTTCACGACGATGCCGCCCAGCCGTTCGACGAGCTTCGCCGCCGCGCGCGCCGTGCCGCCCGTCGCCAGAAGGTCGTCCACGATCACGACGCGCTGGCCCGGCTTCACGGCATCGGCGTGCATATGAAGCTCGGCCTTGCCGTATTCGAGGTCATACGCCTCGGAAATCGTCTCGCGCGGAAGCTTGCCCGGCTTGCGGATCGGCACGAACGCCGTCCGGAAACGGTCGGCGAGCGCGGCGCCAAAGATAAAGCCGCGCGATTCCGGCGCGGCCACAAGGTCGAATTCACAGTCGGCGAGAAGACCCGTCGCACGGTCAAGGACGAGCTGAAAGCCGTCCGGCGACTCGAGAATCCCCGTCACGTCGCGAAACAGGACGCCCGCCTTCGGGAAGTCCGGAATCGCCCTGACGTAGTCGTTCAACTTCTTCATTTCGAATTTCAAAGAATTATGCCATAAGCCCCTGGCGCCGTTCGGCGGCTAACGGACGATGGCCGCGCGGGCGGCGGCGAGGTCTGCAAATTCCCCGCCGACGATCATCTGCACGATGAGGTTGCCGATCGCCGTGCCCTCCGTCGGACCCGCAAAGACCTCCAGCCCCGTCGCCTCGGCCGTGAGCGCGTTGAGGTAGAGATCCTTCGAGCCGCCGCCAACGATGTTGACGGACGTGTACGTCTTGCCCGTGATCTCCGAAAGGCTGCGAATCGCGTCCGCATAGCACTCGGCGAGCGACCGGTAGACGCACTGCATGAGCGCGCCCACGGTCGTCGGGGCCGCGCCCTCCTGCGCCGCCGCCGCCAGCACCTCGCCGATCATCGACTTCGGATTGAGGAAGCGCGCATCGTTGACGTCAATCGTCACGCGGTAGTCGCTCGCGTCGCGCGCGCGCATCTCAAGGTCGGCGAACGAATACTGCCGCCCCTTCTCGTAATCCGTCAATGCCTTCAAGGCCTCGATCGTCTCGTCGCGTTCGCGCCCCTCGACATAGCTCACGCCATTGAGTTCGCGCCGAATCGACTGGATCATCCAAAGCCCCATGATGTTCTTGAGGAAGCGATAGCGCCCCCACGCGCCGCCTTCGTTCGTGAAGTTCGCCGCCTGCGCCGCCTTCGTCGTAATCGGCTCCATGTTCTCGACGCCCAGAAGCGACCACGTGCCGCTCGACAGGTAGACCGCCTTGTCGTCGCGCGCCGGGACGGCGAGATAGGCCGAGCCGGTGTCGTGGAGCGCCGGCAGGACGACCTTCACGCCCTTGTAGTCGCCGACCGTCGCGCCCGGCATCTCCAACTTCCCGAAGATCCGCGTCGGAAGCCCCAGCTTCTCGATGAGGTCAAAGTCCCAGTCCTTCTTCGCCGCGTCCAGAAGCGCCGTCGTCGAGGAGTCCGTGTACTCGTGGACAATCTTCCCCGTGAGCGCATAGTTGAGGTATTCGGGCACCGTCAGGAAATGCGCGGCTGCCGCGAGTTGTTCGGGATTCTCCTTCTTGAGTGCCCACAGCTGGTAGATCGTGTTGTAGGGTGCCTTCTGGAGGCCGACGCGCCGATAGAGATCCGCAAACGAGAGGACGTTCGCCTCGATTTCCGCGTCCGCCCCCTGCGTCCGCGCGTCGCGATAGGCAACCGCGTCGCCCACCATCTGGCCCTGCGCGTCCAAAAGGACGAAATCCACGCCCCACGTGTCAATGCCGATTGACTCGACGGGACCCTTCGCAAGCGCGGCGTCGATGCCCGCCTTGACGGACGCGACAAGCTTCTCGATGTCCCAGCAGTCGTGTCCGTTCTTGACGACCTGCGAGTTGTCGAAGCGGTAGACCTCTTCCAGGACAATCTTCCCGTCCTCGACGCGTCCAAGAATGTGCCGCCCGGAGGAAGCACCGATGTCAATCGCAAGATAGTTCTTCATGGATTCGTATTATACCACAAACACCCGCGCGCACAAATCCGTCCGCGCAACGGCAAGCGGCAAGGACGCGCGCCATGCGGGACAAACCCGCGCCAGGCAACGCCGGCCCATCAGTCAATCGACAAAAGCCGAAGTTCGACGTGCCGCTCGCCGTAGTCCGAAACGTCGAGCGTAAAGCGAACGTCATGCGGAACGGCGCCCGCCGCGCGAAGGGACTCGGCCTGCGCGCCGTGCTTCCACCAGATCGCGCGCAAATCCCCCGTCCGCGCCGCCGCCGTTTCGGGCGAGCCGATGCGGACGGACAAATGCTGGCCGTCCGCGCCAAACGGGCGGACGTCCCGAAGCCAAACGCCGCGCAACCCGAAGACCGGTTCGAGGTTGCCCTCGCCGTAGGGTTCCATCTGCGACAGGGCCTCGGCCAACGCCAGCGTGACGTCTGCCCACGCAAGCCAAAGATCCGTCGGCGGCTCGCAACCGCCCGCGCACACGCCCATCGCCCGCATCTTCTCGCAATACGCCGCCAGCAGTTCGCGGAAGCGATCGACCTGACCGTCCTTGACGGAGAAGCCGCCGGCCGCCGCATGCCCGCCATAGCGCTCCAGCACCGCGTCACACGCGACAAACGCATCGCGGATGTTCAGCCCTTCGGGCGCGCGTGCGCTCCCATGCCCGCCCGCCAGGACGCAGACGGGAACCTTTGCCCCCGACGTCTCCTCCAGTTTCTCCATCACGCGCGCGGCGACAATGCCCGCGACGCCGGGATGTCCGTCCGGCAAGTCGATGACCTGCGCCGCCGCATCGGGGACGACCTGCGCCAGCGCGTCGTCCGTCATCTTCTGCTCGATGCTCCGCCGTTCGGCGTTGTTCAGGTCGATTCGCCGCGCATACTCGCGCACGCGCTCGCGATTCGTCTCAAGGATGAGATCCAGCGCATCCATGCCGCTCGCAAGCCGCCCCGCCGCGTTGATGCGCGGGCCGAGCATGAACCCGAAATCGCGCGAAGTCAAGCTGCCGCGCGCGCTGCGTGCGGCGCGCGAATGGAGTTCCTGAAGCCCCAACGGCGCACACAGGCGGAAATTCTTGAGGGCCTCGGCCACGAGAATGCGGTTCTGTCCAAGGACGGGCATGATGTCCGTCACCGTCGCAAGGCCCGCGAGAACGAGGAGCGGGCCGCCCAGTTTCGGCCCGTCATAAAGGCCGCGCCGCTTCGCCTCGGCAACGAGCCGGTTCGCGAGAAAGAACGCGACGCCCGCGCCGCACAAGTCCTTCAAATGGTCGGGCGCCGCGACTTTCGGATCGACGACAACCGCTGCCAGCAGCAGTTCCTCGCCCGGCAGATGATGATCCGTCACGACAACGGACACGCCCTTCGCCTTCAAGTCGGCGACTTGCTTGATGGAGTTGATTCCGTTGTCAACCGTGACGACCAGCCCGACGTCCGGCCATTCCTTCAGCAGACGTTCGACCGAGGCATCCGTCATGCCATAGCCCTCGGCCAGACGCTCCGGAAGGAACGGCTGGGGCGCGGGAATGTCGGACACGGGATGGACGGCCGCCAACGCCGTGAGCGTCTTGACGAGAATCGCCGTCGCGCAGACGCCATCGCAGTCGTAATCGCCGAAGACGACGATGCGCTTCCGCGCGGCGAACGCCGCAAGGATGACGTCCGCCGCCGCCGCAATGCCGGGAAGTTCCGCCGGATCGGACAGATCCCGCAAAGAAGGACGAAGAAACTTCTCCCAGTTCGCCTCGTTGATTCCGCGAACCCGGAGAAGTTCCTTCAGGACTTCAGGAAGGCCGTCCACCAAATTCCCGATCCGTCTTTCTTTCCCGTTTCCTTCCCTTTGTCCCTGATGACCAAGCGGTCTTACTTGACCTCAAGACACCAGCCGTGCGTATCCTTGACGGTGCCGTACTGAATGCCCTGAACGCGATCATAGAGCTTCTGCAGGGTCGGATCGACGACCTCCGGATCGGAGATCTTGATGACCGTGCTGTTGCGGGTGATTTCCCAGACGGGCGTGATCACGACTGCCGTGCCGAGCGCGGCGACGGCCTTGAACTTCTTCAGTTCCGTGTAGGGGACGGGGCGGCACTCGACCTTGATGCCCAGATCCTTCGCACACTGCTTGAGGGACATGTTCGTGACCGACGGCAGAACCGAGCTGCTGTCCGGCGTGACGTACTTGCCGTCCTTCGTGATGCCCGCGAAGTTGGACGTCGCGAACTCCTCGATGTACTTGTGGGTCTTCGCGTCGAGATAAAGCTCAACCGGCCAGCCCTCGCGCTTCGCCTTCTCGTGCGCGAAGATGCCCGCCGCGTAGTTGCCGCCGACCTTCACGTCGCCCATGCCGTGCGGGGCCGCGCGGTCCCACTGGTCGAAGATGACGGCGCGCACCGGCTTGAGCCCACCCTTGTAGTAGGCGCCGACCGGCATGACCATGATCATGAACGTGTACTCGTGCGCCGGGGCGACGCCGATCTGCGGGCCGGTGCCGATGAGGAGCGGACGCAGGTACATCGACCCGCCCGTCCCGTACGGCGGCACGTACTCGGCGTTCTTCTTCACGACCGCCTGGCAGCATTCGACGAACGTCTCGACCGGCACAGGCGGCATGCACGTGCGTTCGGCCGTGCGGTACATGCGCTTCGCGTTCTCGTCAGGGCGGAAGATGACAACCTTGCCGTCCTTCTGGCGGAACGCCTTGATGCCCTCGAAGCACTCCTGGCCGTAGTGGAGACACGCCGCGCCGATGTGCATGTTGATCCACGGTTCCTTCACGAACTTCGGCTTCGACCACTTGCCGTCTTTCCACGTCATGCGGAGGTGGCAGTTGACGTCGGAGAACCCGAAGCCGAGTTCATCCCACTTGATGCCCTTTTTGGGTGCTTTCATGTTTGCGCTGTCCTTTCTAGAAATTGCCTTATTATTATACCACATTTTGCCGCCCCGCCGCGTCGCGTCCCTCGGCGAAACCACCCCAAATGGCAATCTCTAAATCAGGACGCCTCTCGCGTCATGCGGTTCACAGCGCCCTCACCGGCCCTCAACCATTCGCAACGCGCGGACGGCCGACAGGCGCACGACGGAGTTCTCGCCCAAATCGTCTGCAAGGCGTTGCAAGAGGCTACGGGAAGTCACGACTCCGCGCTCGCCACAGAGCTGTACCGCCATCACCCGCGCGGCAGGCTCTGCTGAAACATCGGCGGCACAGGCGTGCAACCGAGCCTCAAACCGCCGAACCTCAACACACGGGTCAAATGCAGAGAGGTCATCAAGTGCGCGGAACGCCGCCGCCGCGACAATCGCGTCCGTCTCGCCCGCCGCCGCATCGAGGGTCCTGCGTAACTGAGCCGCCTCCAGCGAAGACGGGTCGTACGCGCCGCGACGGTGCAGTGCCTCGGCGTAGAGTCCAATGTGCTGGACGGCGAAGTCGCGCGTATAGACATCCTGCGACCGATCAAGAAGAGATCGACCATTAGTTGCCCGTAATCGGAGGGAATCGACTCCGCGTTCAGCAGGTCGTCCATCACCTGGCTCTTCTCGGCCGCCAGTCGCGCGACGGAGAGCCGTGACGCGGCTTCCGCACCCCGATTCGGAGCGGACTGAAGCATGCCCCGCACCGCCGCCGGCACAACGTGCGGCGGACGGGCATCCTCCTCAAACTGGCGCGGCGGCCGAACCTCTCCCCTAACGGTATTCGCGGGCAGAGGCGAAGGACGGCGGGGCGGAACGCACGGACGCTCAAAGTCTGGGATGGTCGCCCTGCCGCCTGAGTCGCCCGCAAACGGCCACGAGCCGCCATTCCATCGGCAAACAAGCACAACGACCGCCAGCGACACGAAAATCGCCACTCTCGACATGAAGGTCTTCATTCTCGTCTCTCATTCATCATCGGCATCGTCGGACTGCTTGTCAAAAGAGATAGGTGAGCTCGTGTACCGTCAGTTTTGCCTTGACCGACCGCAAGTAGGAATCCTGGACGGGGGACAACACCTCAAGAATCAATCCAATCTCATCGTCATAACGCCAGCCGAACCCAGAGGCACGGAAAATGAACAGCGTGTGGTCAACATAAAACAAAAACCCTTCAGGCAGAAATTTGCGATAGACAGTCGGCCCATTGTGAGGACGCGGATGAGGCCGAATCTCCTGCGCCGTTTGGCCATGCCGGACGACAAGTCGCGCCGAAAACCCGTCCATAACCCGCCGAACCTGCGCTTCCCGCTTCCATTTAATCCGCTCATCCTTTGCGTACGTGACCCAGACCATATGGGGCAGGACACCGACGCCTCTTTCAGCGGAACAATGACGGTCATCGTTCCGTTTCTCCTTTGGAAGTGGCCCTGCCGCGCTCAAACCAGTCCGGCACATAGGACATGGATCCCGCATGCAGACCTTCCTTTCCATCCCGGTCGATGAACACGAACTTCCCGTTGTAGGACACGGCCACCGAATAGCAGTTCGTCCGTTCGTCGTAGTACCAGCGCGCCAGGAAGTTCTTGGCGTACACGGCCACGGACGGATGTGCGTCCGTTCGGCTTGTCGGATCGCCCCCGGGAAACCATTCGCCAAGCGCAATGTCCGTCTCCGGACGCCTGGAGACGAACAGCCGATGCTCGTCCGAATCCCTGCTTCCCAGCACGGCCACGCCCCGCCTTGAATAACGCAGGTCCAAGTCTTTCGCGCGTCTGCCAAGAGCCGCGACCGTGACCTCTTTGTCCTTCGCCTTCGAATAGGCGGCGCGAACAGCCCCAAGGACAAAGAGCGCATTCAACAGGGTCGAGAAAATCACATAGCCATACAGCACTTTTTTCTTCGCCATAAACACCTCCATTTAAAGCAAAACTATTGTGGCAAATCTCTTCGCACTCGCTCCTCTTGTTTCTTCAAGTTTTCCAAATATGAGGTGCTGTCAGAGCCTTCCTCGAAATTGTCCAAATCCATGCATTTTGTTGCATTAATTGCATCTGTAATCCGTATCAAGCCTGGCACAGCCTCCAATCCTCCAGACGCTTCACTCGCCCCTGGAGGAGACAAGTACCCCAATAGGTTTTTAACCACTTCCTTGATCAAATCCAAAACGCCCTTCCACGACATTCCGTCTGGATCGGTTTTATTAACAGGATCTCCCTCGCAGAACGCATACAAGTTCAAGCCGCCGGAAAGGCCGATGGGGTCTTTCGAGAGCCAGCGGCCGGTGACGGGGTCATACCACCGCATGCGAAAGTTGACGAGGCCCGTCGCCGCCGAGCACTCGCGCCCCTGAAAACGGTAGCGCACCGCGCGAAGCCCCGCCGCGCGCGCGGCGACCTCTTCCGACAGCACGTTGCCCCAAGCGTCGTACGTCCAGCGCGCGACGACGGCGCCGTGCGCGTCCGCATAACCCCAGACCGTGCCCTGGACGTCCGTCAGCGCGGCATACGTGCGGGCGCCTATTCGCACGGCAAGCAATCGATCAATTCCCTCGCCCCACTCGTACGAGCGCAGCACGTTCCCCTCGGCATCGACGTCGGCAATGACCTGCCAGTTCTCATCGTAGACGTGCCGCTCCGTCCCCTCCGCGTTCGTCGTCGCGACGCGGCGACCGAGCGCGTCATACGCATACGACTCGGCGAAGACACCATTCGTGGCAACGCGAGCAAGCTGGTACCGGCCATTCCATGTGAGGTCCCATGTGTCCGAACCGCGCACGATGCGCGTCACGCATCCCGCCGCATCATGTCCATACGAGCCGCCCGTCCATGTCGCGAGACGGTCGCCTTGCCCAAGCACATAGGCGACATCATCCCCGGAGCCGCCCCGCTTCGCCGTGCGGTTGCCCGCCGCGTCGTAGGCGTAGGAGACGTCGCCGTCGGCCACGAGCCGATCCAGCCCGTCGTAGGCATAGGCACGGTCAAAGCGGTTCGTGCCGAGCGCATGCCGCCGCGCGACGATGCGCCCGACGACATCGTATTCGTAGGCGAAGCCGCCGAGGGCCGTCCCTCCCGGCACCGTCCACGTGATGTTCGTCACGCGGTCCATGACGTCGTAGCCATACGTCATCGTGACGCCGTTCGCGTTCGTGACCGCCGCGAGCAGCCCGTTCCACGGACAGTAGCCAAACGAGAGAGTTCCTGCGGACGAATCCGCGCGTACGCGCCGTCCCGCCTTGTCGTAGGCATACTGCGCCGTTCCCGCGACGGCGACGCGCGACGTCACGGCGCCGCCGTTCGAGCGGACATACCGCACCCAGCTCCCGTCCACGCCGCAGGAGGCGTCGAGCCAACCAGTCGCGGCATCGTAGACGTTCGAGACGAGGCCCGCCGCATTCGCCGCCGAGGTGAGGAGCCCATCGCCGTCGTAGCCGAAACGGAGCGTGTCGCCCGGGTAGGCGACCGAGGAGAGGTTCGCGTCCTGGCCATAGCCGTAATTGACGGACGTGCCGTCGAAGCGCGTCTCGGATGCGACCATCCGTCCGAGCGCATACCGGCGCGACAAGACCTGCCCCTCCAGGTTCGTGACCGCGACGACGCGCTCGTTCTCGTCGAGGACATACGACTCGGCGCGGCGGCCAAGCGGATCGCCAATCGCGACGACGTTGAGTTGCGGATCGTGCGAAATCGCGTAGAGCGCGTTCGTCACGCCGCCACTGACGCGTGCAGCATGAACAGGGAGACCGAGCGTCCAACGGTAGATGTCCTCGCGTCCGAGCGCATCCACACGGCTGACGGCCATTGCGCCCTCGCCGTCGTAAGCGAGAACCGCCGACGTTCCGTCGGGATAGGAGACCACCGTCGGCTTCCCCCTCCAGTTGTTGACGAACGAGGTCTTTCGCCGCCTTCCATCCGGCCCTGGCCACGTGACGGCGGCGACATGGCCCAACGCATCGTAGGCATAATCGACGCGCGGCAAGCCCTCCACCTCAATTGCGGCGACGAAGCCGTCGGCGCCATAGGAGACATCCGTCCACCCGCCGTCCGGGGCGAGGATGCCCGGACATGGCCGTTCGTGTCGCAGATGCGTCGTCAGCGCACAGGGGCCGTTCGTCCGAACTGTCCAGGCGACATTTCCCCCGCTGTCATAGGATGTGAGCAGAAACTCCGAGCCCGTCTGCCGCGCCGTTTCACGCCGTCTCGAATCGCGGATTCGAGTCACACGAACATCGTCCAGAATCGTCTCGCCATCGCCTGCGATACCCAGACCTCGGAACCATCCGGAATCGCCCATCTGAAGACCTCGTTCCGCAAGAACTCCGTCCACATACAAATCCCATAGTCTCTTTGGGTAATCAAGCCGAAATGTCACGCGAGACCACTCGCCAAGGCAGACTTTCCGCACGACATTCGTCCTCCAAGCATATCCGTCCAACACGAGCACGGAGCCGTCTGCCGCAAAGCAAATGCCGCCCGCAAGGCCCGTGTTCATCAGATCAGAGAGGCTTGTCGCCTGCGCAAGCGGGTAGAGATCAACCCAGACGACCTGATTGGCATTCGTGACATCATGCTCGACAAAAACAGAGACCTCTTTGGCCTCGTCGGATTCACCCGACAGGCGCAACGCAGCCCCGCCAGTATGGGCCGTCCGCGTCTGCACGACCGCCCCCTCAGAGAAAGACGGTCGGTGCCCTCGCCGCCGTCGCCCACAAAACCGCCCGAAAGAAAGTCCGCGATTCACACAAAGGACAAAGGCTCGAATGGCATGGCGACCTCGACGGCCACATCCGACGGGGCATCGACACGGACAACACCAACAACATCATCCGCTGACGTTGACAGGGCTCCGCACAGCAGGGCCAGACAAACTTCGGCAACCAAGAATTTCCTCGCCATCAGGCACTCCCTCAGACAGCTCAAATAGTCTCCGCAAAGCAAGCGGGCAACAGGCAACGACCAACAACGACGCGCATTATAACGCAATCGTCCGAGCGTTGTCAACGGGAGACGCAAAGGAAAGTTGTATCATCTCGTGGCGCAGTTTCAAACAGAAGATACGTGCCCTAACAGCTGCGAAGTCTCGCACCAGAAGACCAGCCCTTGCACAGACCCTCGGCCGTCCCGTCTACTACACGAGGGCGTACGCCTCCTACGAGACGGGCGCGGTCGAGAATGTCAACCGCATCATCAGGCGATAGTTCTGAAGGGGGTCGGGAGGTTCTTTTAAACCACGAATTGACACAGATTGGCACGGATTAGAATGACCCCCCAAAATGCATGGGACGGAGTTGAAACGCATGAGAGAGAAAAAGAATTCCGCACTGAATTCTCATTTCGTGATGGACAACGACCAAAACCCAGCGCAAAGAATTCTGACAAATCCGTGTTAATCCGTGAAATCCGTTGCAGCCACGCCAATCGTGAAAAAGGCCGCGCCCAACCGCACGCCCTTCGCGCCGCCGAATCCAACCGCAGTACCGACATTCAACTTGACCATTGCAACCTCCAAAACGGTGTTACCCGAAACATTTTTTAGATTTTGGCGGCTATTATATGCTTTTTTTTTTCTCTCATTCTGCCACCATGTCTCTCTCGAATCCCATCTTGAGGGCGGCCTTGCCGACAGCCGCTTGACGGGGACGCGCGCATTGTGATACACTACGCGCCGTTTCTATGAATCAGCGTTATTACTTTTTCGCTTACGTGAACTTCGCGTTTATTCCGCGCGGGGCGCTCTTGTCGTACTGATGAAAGGCAGTTAGCTGATTCGGCAACAAGGCGGCCCCGCAGAAAAGCGGGGCCGTTTTTGATTCTCAAAACCAAACCTCCAAACCCCCAAACCTCCAAACCCCTAAACCCCCAAACCTCCCATGATCATCCTTCTCAAGAAAAACGCGGATTCGGGCCAGGTCGAGAACCTGAAGAGCCTGCTCCGCTCGCGCGGCGTCGAGCCGCATGAATCCGTCGGCTCGCTGCAGACCGTCATCGGCTGCGTCGGCGATGTCGCGCACATCGACCCCGGCATTCTCGAAGCCCTGGACGTCGTCGAGCAAGTCCAGCGCGTGCAGGAGCCGTACAAGGCCGCGAACCGCAAGTTCCATCCCGAAGACTCGGCGATCGACTGCGGCGGCGTGACGATCGGCGGCGGCGGATTCGGCGTCATCGCGGGCCCCTGCAGCGTCGAGTCGGAGGAGCAGGTCGTCGGCATCGCGAAGGCCGTGAAGGCGGCGGGCGCGACGCTTCTCCGGGGCGGCGCGTTCAAGCCGCGCACGTCGCCCTACGCCTTCCAGGGCCTCGGCAAGGTCGGGCTGGACATGCTTTCGACGGCGAAGAAGGAGACGGGGCTTCCGATCGTCACGGAACTCATGGACTTCCGCGACATCGAGCTCTTCAACGACGTGGACGTCATCCAGATCGGCGCGCGCAATATGCAGAACTTCAACCTCCTCAAGGAAGTCGGCGCCTACACGAAGAAGCCGATCCTGCTCAAGCGCGGCATGAGCGCGACGCTGCAGGAACTCCTGATGAGCGCCGAATACGTCATGGCCTCCGGCAACCCGAACGTCATTCTCTGCGAACGCGGCATCCGCACGTTCGAGACGGCCCTGCGCAACACGCTCGACCTCGGCGTCGTGACGATGCTCCGGCGGCTCTCGCACCTGCCGATCGTCATCGATCCGTCGCACGCGACGGGCCATGCCTACATGGTCGATTCGGTCGCCGTCGCCGCGACGGCCATCGGCGCGGACGGGCTTATCATCGAAGTGCACAACGACCCGCCGCACGCGAAGTGCGACGGCGCGCAGAGCCAGACGCCCGACATGTTCGCGCGCACGATGGAGAAGGTGCGCGACGTGCGCGCGCTCGTCACGAAGTGGAACGAAAGGACGTAAGCCATGGCCACCTCCCTGAACGACCTGAAGACGAAAGACCTGGGGCAGTGCCGCCAGGAGATCGACGCCATCGACGACGAGATCACGCGCCTCATGGAGGCGCGGCTCGCCGTCTCCGAGCGCGTCGCCGAGCTGAAGCGCGCGGCCGGCAGTCCGGTGACGGATCCGGCGCGCGAGCGGGCCATCCTCACGCGCGTGACGGATCAGGTGCCGCCGGAACACATGATCGGCGTCCGTCAGCTCTTCACGACGCTCTTCGGCCTCTCGAAGGCCCTCCAGCGCCGGCGGATCGGCGCGGGCGGCGCGCTTCTGGACGAGTTGGCGCGGGCCGCGACGTCCGAACGCTTCCCGCAGAAGGCCGTCGTCGCGTGCGCGGGCGTCGAGGGCTCGTACGCGCAGCAAGCGACGTCGCTCCTCTTCCCGATTCCGACGATTCTCTACTTCAAGGGATTCGAGAAGGTGTTCGAGGCCGTCGAAAAGGGGCTGTGCCCCTACGGCGTGCTGCCGGTCGAGAACTCGGCGGCCGGCTCCGTCGCGGCGGTCTACGACCTCATGCGCCAGCACCGCTTCCACATCGTGCGCGCGCTGCGGCTCAAAGTTGACCATGTCCTTCTGGCGCCGAAGGGCGTGACGCTGGCGGACGTCCGCACGATCGCGAGCCATCCCCACGCGCTCGCGCAGTGCGCGCGCTTCCTCAAGGCGCACCCGGAGATCCACGCGGAGCCAGGGCCCAACACGGCCGTCGCGGCGAAGGATCTCGCGGTCCGCGGCGCGACCGACCGGGCGGTCATCGCCTCGCGGGCTTGCGCAGAGCTCTACGGGCTGGACATCATCGCCGAGGACATCTGCGACGCGGCCTACAACTACACGCGATTCATCTGCATCGCAAAAGACCTCGAAGTGCGGGCGGACGCGAACAAGATCAGCCTCATGCTGAGTCTGCCGCATCGCCCCGGCGCGCTGAACGGCATCATCGCCAAGTTCGCCGCAATCGACGTGAACCTCACGAAGCTCGAATCCCGTCCCGTTCCGGGACGCGACTTCGAGTTCAGCTTCGTCTTCGACTTCGAGGCGAACGCGAGCGACGAGCCGGTGCGCGCGCTTCTTGCCGAACTTTCGTCCGACCCGGAGATCGAACACTTCACCTTCCTCGGCGCGTTCGGGGAGAAATGAGCGCGGCGAGGGGTCTCTTCATCGTGCGGCGATATGCTATAATACGCGCATGATGAAGAGACTTCTCAGACGGGGGGCGCATCGGGCATGATCGCGCTTCTTGCCAGCATCCTGATTGCGACGAACGCAACGCCGCAGGAGCTTGTCGCGCAGTGCCGCGCGATGATTCCGGCGAACGCCGAGTTCACGGGGCGAATCGTCCTCCGAAATCGGCGGGGGGTCGTCAAGGCCGAGCATGGCTATGTCCTCACGCGCACGGCCGGGCGGACGGCGCTCGTCCTCGACGGCCAGCCCTACGCGCAACCGACGGATTCGGCGCGCGCGGCCGACGGCATTCGCGGCACGGACGTGACGTGGAGCGACCTCGCGCTCGACTACCTGAACTGGCGCGACGTCTCCTTTGACGCGGAACGCGAGGGCGAGACCGTCCACGGGCAAGTCTGCGCCGTCGTCGTCCTGCGCAACGGCGCGCGGACGGTGCGGGCGTGGATCGACCGCAAGACGGGCGCGCTTCTGCAGGCCGAGGAGTTCGCGGGCGAGCGGCGCATCCGCCGCCTGTGGGGCGCGCGCCTCAAGAAGTTCGGCGAACGCTGGATGGCCAATGTCCTGGAGGTCGAGACCGAAGGGTCCGGCCATCGTACAAAAATCATCGTGGAGACACTCAAATGAAAAAACTGCTCAAAATCATCCTATGGTCGGTCGTGATTCTCGCGGCCCTTGCCCTTCTGCTCGTTGCGACGCTGCCGCTCTGGCTCGGCCCGGTCGCCCGCCCGATCGCCAATTGTCTGGGGCCTCGGATCACGCAGACGGACTTCCACCTCGGTGACCTGTCGCTGAATCCCTACACGGGGCGGCTGTCCGTCGGCGACCTGCGGGTCGGCAATCCGGCGGGATACTCCGAGCCGACCGCGCTGAGCCTCGGCAGCCTCGTCGTCGTGCTGGACGGCGCGAGCCTCGTGGGGGACTGCCTCCACGTCCGGGAAATCACGCTGAAGGACTGCTTCGTCTCCTATCTCTATGGCGGCGAGAACAGCATCGACAACCTGACGCAGCTCAAAATGAACGTCGCGGGCGGCGAAGACGAGTCGGAGGCCGCTGAACCGGCGACCGAGACGGAGGAAACCGTCCCGGCGAAGGCCGAGGAGAAGGAACTCAAGGTCGTCGTCGATCGCCTGTCGGTTTCGGGCGTGCGCGTGAAACTTCAGGTGCTGACGATTCCCGTGCCGCCGATCACGCTGACGGATCTCGGCAAGAAGTCCAACGGCCTCACGCTCGCCGAACTGACGACGCAAGTCTGGGAGGCGATTCTGAAAGGCGCGACCAAGGCCGGCGACGGCGCGGCGGCGCTCGGCGGACTGATCAACACGGCGACCGGCCAGCTCGGCACCGCGCTTCAGGAAGCCGGCGGCACGACGGGCAATTCGCTGAAGTCCGCGTCGGATTCGCTTCAGTCGGCCGCCGACGCGGCCGGCGAGAGCGTGAAGAAGGTCGGCGAAGACATGAAGCGGACGGCGGACGCCGTCAAGAAGCTCTTCGGCCGGTGAAACGGCATCTGATTGGCATTGGCGGCGTCGGCATGAGCGCGCTCGCGACGACGCTCCTGAAACTGGGCGACACCGTCACGGGCGCGGATCGGACGCGGGACACGCCTAACGTTCGCTTTCTTGAGTCGCTGGGCGTCGCGGTCTTTCCGGACGACGGCAGCGGCATTGACGCAACGACGGACGAGGTCATCGTCTCGACGGCCATCGAGGAGACGAACGCGGGTCTGCAGGCGGCGCATGCGCGCGGCATCCCCGTCACGCACCGGGCGAAGGCTCTCGCACGCGCGTTGCAAGGTCACAGGCTCGTCGCCGTCGTCGGGACATGCGGCAAATCGACGGTAACGGCCATGCTGGGGCATATCCTGTCCGAATGCGGGCTGGATCCGCTCTGCGTGAACGGCGCGAACGTGCCGGGGTGGGACGGCGCCGTCCGATTCGGACAGGGCGCGTATGCCGTCGCGGAAGTGGACGAAAGCGACAAGTCGCTCGTCGCGTTCAGCCCCTATGCCGCCATTGTCACCAACGCCTCGGCCGACCACTACTCCAAGGAGGAGATGGACGCGGTCTTCGATGCCTTCATCGCGGACTGCCAAGGACCCGTCATCGACGGCAGAGGCCCGTTGGACACCTGGACATTTGGGCTGTTGGAGGTTCCCGTGCCGGGACAGCACAACCGGCAAAACGCCGAACTGGCCGTGCGCATGGCCGTCGCGCTCGGCGTGGCCCCCGAAGCGGCCGTCGCCGCGATGAAGACGTTCAAGGGCGTCGAGCGTCGCCTCCAGCGCATCCTCCCATCAAACGTCCAAACCTCCAAACTCCCAAACCTCCAAACGTCCAAACCTCCAAACTCCCAAACTCCTAAACCGTCCCCTGCCGTCTACGACGACTACGCCCACAATCCGGAAAAGATTAAGGCCATGTGGACGACGCTCGCGGCGGAGTATCCGCAGGGCCTCTGCGTGATCTGGCGGCCGCATGGATATGCCCCGCTTCGCAAGATGTGCGCCGCGCTGGCGACAATGTTCGCCGAGACGATCCGTCCGCAGGACAGGTTGCTGCTTCTGCCCGTCTACGACGCGGGCGGCACGACCGACCGCTCGATCAATTCGGATGCCTTGGCCAAGGCGATTGCCGACGCAGACGCCGCCGTCGGCGCGCGCGTGTCAGTTGTCGCCGATCTGGACGCGGCGCAGGACTGGTGTGCCGCGCATCCGACGGCATTCGGCTGTTTCGTGACATGCGGCGCACGCGACCCAGGGCTGCCCGTGCTGGCCCAACGGCTCGCGCAGATGGGCTAAGGCGACATGACGGTCATTCATCTCGTTCCGGCGATGGAGCAAGGCGGCGTCGAGACCGTCGTCTGCGACTTGAATCGCGCGCTTGTCCGAGCCGGATGGCGATCGGTCGTCATCTCGAAAGGCGGGCGGCTCGTGGCGCAGGTGCGCGGCGACGGCGGCGAACACCTCGCGCTTGACCTCAAGTCGAAGAATCCGCTGACGGTACTCGTTCGCGCGTGGCGCCTGCGAAAGGAGTTGCGTGCGTTGGCGACACGCGGCGAGCCGCTTCTCGTCTGCGCACATTCGCGCGTTCCGGCCTGGCTGTTCATTCTCGCCCGCCGTCTGGATGCGTTCATTCGCCCATCCGTCCATTCGCGCGCTCGGCCTCCTGCCCATTCGATCATTCGATCATTCGACCATTCGATTATTTCTTCTCTCCCCTTCATCACATACGCACACGGGGCGAATTCCGTCTCGCGCTATTCGGCGGTGATGACAAAAGGCGACCGCGTCATCACGCCCTCGCGATTCCTCGCGGACTATCTGACGCGGAACTATCCGACTGCAGACAACCTCCGCGCACGCCTCCGCGTCATTCATCCAGCCGTTGACTTCGCGCGTTTTGACCCGGCGGCTCTCGATGCGCATGTCGTGGCGCAACTGCGGCACGACTGGGGACTCAAGCCGGACGACCGCGTCGTCATGGCCGTCGGACGCATCACGCCGCTCAAGGGCTTCGACCATCTGATTCGCGATCTCGCGGGGAAATTGGACGTTACGCCCGACGCGGCGTGGGGCGACGCCCTGCGCGCGCCGCAGACGAAGCTTGTCCTCGTGGGCGGGGCCGATCGGGACAAGACGGGTCTTCTCGCCGCGCTCAAGGCCCTCGCCGCCTCGCTCGGCGTGGCAGACCGCGTCATTTTCGCGGGAGCGCAGACGCACATTCCCGAATGTCTCTCTCTGGCCGATCTCGTCGTTTCGGGGAACGTGACGAAGCCCGAATCGTTTGGGCTTTCGGTCGCCGAAGCGTTGGCAATGAACCGTCCCATCCGCCTCCTGCGACGCTTCGGCGGCGCGGCGGAGATTCTCGACGCGGTCGCGGCAACGCAACAGCCGACGCGGCGCGAAGCCGTTCGCGCGCTCTGCGATTTTGATATAATGTCTCGAAAGACAGTGGCCGTTTACGAGGAGCTTGTCAGGTGATACATTTCAACAGACCCTACATGACCGGAAAGGAGACGGGCTACATCCGCCAGGCCGTTTCGGGCGGCAAGATTTCCGGGAACGGCGAATTCACGAAGCGGTGCCAGGACTACTTCGAGCAACGCTACGGCTTCCGCAAGTGCCTGCTGACGACATCCTGCACAGACGCGCTTGAAATGGCGGCGATTCTGACGGGCGTTGGGCCGGGCGACGAGGTCATCGTCCCCTCCTACACGTTCGTCTCCTCCGCGCTCGCATTCGTCCGCCAGGGCGCGACCATCGTCTTCGCCGACAGCCGCGCCGACCAGCCCAACATCGACGAGACGCAGATCGAGGCCCTGGTCACGCCACGGACGAAAGTGATTGTCGTCGTCCACTACGCGGGCATCGCCTGCGAGATGGACACGATCATGGCGATTGCGAATCGCCACAACCTGATCGTCGTCGAAGACGCGGCCCAGGCCATTGACAGCTTCTACCGGCCTCCGTGCGAAAATTCGCGCGCCTGCGCGGGCCGCGCGCAATCCACGGTTCGCGGTCGTCCCCTCGGCTCGATCGGTCATCTCGCCGCGTTCTCCTTCCACGAGACGAAGAACATCATCTCCGGCGAGGGCGGGCTTCTCGTCGTCAACGACGAGCGGTTTGTGCGTCGCGCCGAAATCATCTGGGAAAAGGGAACGAACCGCGCCGAGTTCTTCCGTGGAGAAGTGAACAAGTATGGCTGGGTGGACACGGGGAGTTCTTTCCTGCCGACGGAGATCGTCTCGGCGTTCCTCTGGGCGCAGCTTGAGCACCTCGACGAAATCCAAACCGAGCGCAAACGGCTCTGGCAGCGGTATTGGGACTTCTTCTCCGCCCTCCAGACATCCCAGCGTCCAAACACCCCAACCGTTCCCGTCATCCCGCCCTGCGCGACGAACAACGCGCACATGTTCTATCTCCTGTTCCCGAGCCTCGCGGCGCGAACGGACTTCATCGCGAAAATGCGGGCGCGGGACGTTCTGACGGTCTTCCACTATCTGCCGCTCCATTCGTCGGACTTCTACCGAACCTACCGCGAGACACACCGGCCGTCGGGCGCGGCGGCGGAACGCGCGTTGCCGAACTGCGACCGCTATGCCGACACGCTCGTGCGTCTGCCGCTCTACTGCGGCCTCGCGCCCGACCAGGACAAGGTTCTCGCCGCCCTCAAGGACTCGTTGGAATCTTGAGCAGAAATCCACGAATTCACACGAATTGGCACGAATGAGATGGCAGAAAAACTGATCGGCAAAGACGAGGTCTACGACATCGTTGGCGCGTGCCTTGACGTTCATAACACATTGGGGCATGGCTATTTAGAGGCCGTCTATCAAGAAGCCCTTGAACTCGAACTCAAACTACGCGGCATCCCGTTTGTACGAGAAAAGGAGATTAAAATCCAATACAAGGGGACGGCATTGTCAAAGCGTTATTTTGCTGATTTTGTCTGCTTCGACCGTATCATCATCGAAACGAAAGCCGTCTCAGCACTTCTGCCCGAACATCAGGCACAAACGCTGAATTATCTTCGCGCGACGGGGCTAAAAGTCGCCGTGTTGGTGAATTTCGGAAGTTCACAAGGACTCCAATGGAAAAGACTCGTCTTCTGAACAAACAGGCGCATGGGAGCGTCCATGGATCAACGCGAATAGACACGAATGCGAAAAACCTCATTCGTGAGGATTCGTGTAAATTCGTGGATAATCCGAGCCTCGCCGTTCGTGACGTTGCATTCAGCTGCGATGACAACGGCGCGAAGTTCCTTTGCGTGACAGTCGGCTCGCTTCTCGCCCACGACACGGGCGCAGCACCCCTTCGCATCAACGTCTTCGAGGGCTTCGGCGGACACTCCGCCGCGAGCAAGGCGGCGTTGCGCGCCGTCGTGGACGCCTTCAACGAAAAGGCCGCCCGCGCGAATCCCGGCCTTTCCGAGGCCAAGTATTCCGTCCGCTACCACAACATCGAGCCGTTTCTCGCGCCCTACGCGGACATCCTGAAAGACCGCCCCGGCTCACGCTGGAACGTCTTTACGTGGACGCCGATCTTCACGCCGCAGATCCTCTCGGACGCGACGGGGAATGTTGCGCATTTCGACATCGACATGCTCTTCAACGACGACGTGTCGAAAATCCTGGACTTGGATCTTGGCGACGACCTCATCGCCGCCGTCGCGGAATACGACAAGGGCGACCCCGTCATCACCGAAGCCGTCTGGGGCACGGGCATCCTGCCGCCGTCCGTCACGCGCTACTTCAACACGGGCACGCTCGTCTTCAACACGGCGGCGTGCCGAGCCGAAAAGACGTGGGAGAAGATTCTCGCCTGGTATCGCGACCACTACGCAATCGCCGACCGCATCGAGCAAGACGCCTGGAACGCGCTCTACCATGACCGGACGCGCCTCCTGCCGCTGCGGTGGAATTTCCATGACCGCCTGATCAAAAGCTACATGACGCGCGACCTCCACGCGCCGCTCTGGCAGGGCAATCCGCCGAAGGAGTGCCTGGAGGCCGCGCTCGATCCGGCCATCCTTCACTTCTGGGGTCCGAAGAAGCCGTGGAAGCCCTGCCATCGTCCCTATCGAAAACTCTATCACGCGGCCATGACGGCCGTCGGGCAAACGCCGCCGAAGGAAGAACTCTTTGGCTGGTGGCACGACGGGCAGACGCGACGACATCTCGCACACCTCCGCCGCCGTCTTCAATCCCTTTTGGAGGGCGAACAATGACAGAAGACGAAAAACTGTGGCGACGGCGCGCCCGCAACAAGAAGTTGAAGCACGCGCTCCTGCTGCCGGTCGAGTGGCTTGGCATCGGGCTTGCGCTGGCCACCCTCGTCTGGATGCCCTGGCGGCTTCTGCTCGTATTCTGCGACAGCCTCTCGGCCGGCATGTATTTCTTTGACCGACGCGGCAAGCGACGCGCACTTGAAAACCTCCACATCATTCGAGGCCGTTGCATCGGGCTGGAGGGAACGACGCGGTTCAACCCCGACATCGGCCCGTATCGTCCGACGGCGGCCGAGGCGCGCATCATCCGCCGTTCCTACCGCAACATGGCGCGGACAGTCGGCTATGCGTTCTGGACGCTTGTCCGCGCGCGCGCGCGTTGCGCCCAAGTCGGCGAGATGTCCCCAGAGGGCAAGGCGTTTCTCGCCGCGAACCGCCCCGCCGTCACGGTGTCGGGGCACATGGGCTGCTGGGAGATCCTGTCACAGCTCGCGTTTCTGGAAGGACATGAAATGATGTCTGTCGCCAAGGGCATCGGCACGCGCGGCATGACCAAGCTCCTCATGTCGGCGCGACGCTCGATCGGGCAGGAGATCGTCTCGGCGGAGGGCGCGTTCAAGCCGCTCATGGCGGGCATCAAGGCCGGGAAATCGCTGGGGCTGCTCGTCGATCAAAAGGTCGCGCCGGAAAAAGGCGGCGTGTGGATTCGCTTTCTCGGCAAGCCCATTCCCGTCTCGGCCGCCCCCGCCTTCTTCGCGGCAAAGGCGAAAGTCCCGATTATCGTCGCCTGGTCACGTCCGCTCAAGGACGGCCGCTACCGGTGCGAAGTCATCGAGACGATGACGCCCGACAAGGCGCGAGACGTCTGGGCGACGACCCAGCGGTGCGCGACCGCCCTTGAGTCCGTCATCCGCCGCCATCCGTCCTGCTGGGTTCTCAACTACAACTACTTTCGCCAAGCCGTCACGCCTGAGGTGTTGCAGACGCTGGAAGCGCGCGAAGCGAAACTGACCCAAGGAGACGCGCACGCGCGGAAAGGCTCATGACAAACGTCCTTCTTCTCATCCAAGCCGGCTTGATGGCGGGCGTGGCGGCCTTGCTGATGGCGCTGGCCGTCCATCGGCGCGAATGGCGTGGCGGCCTTTTGGCCATGGGATTCGTGTTCCTCGGCGTGGCCCTCAACGAACTCGATCCGTTCTGGAAGAAGATCTCGCTGCTGAACCTCGACGAACCGGAACTTCTGCCGATTGCCGCCTCCCTCCTTCTCGCCGTCGCGTGCATCATCCGCTGGCGCGGATCGACGTGGGGCGCGTTCGCCGAGATCGTCCGCCACAAACACTTCCTTCTGCTGGTCTGGGGACTTCTCTTTGTCTCGCTTCTGCCGAATCTCGCGCAGAGCAAGCGCATCTGGCAACCGCTTGTCCCCATGCTGTCCGACACGCACGCGCTCCGCGAACTCGCGCAGGACATGACAAAGACCTTCGGACACTTCCTTCTCCTCAACTGGGTCGTCCTCTTCCTCAAGGACAAGTGGCGACGACTGATTCACCAGATGTCGCCGCACGAGCACCTGCTGCACGAACAGCCACTCGTCAAGATTGGACAGGGCGCGCGCCGCATCTGCTATCGGATCGGCGAGACGGGGTTCTGCGTCAAGTTTCTGCGCGATCCGTCGGACGCGCAAACGAGCCGCAAGATCGGATGGCGTTTCCGGCTGATGCTGAAAAACGGCCGCTTTGACAGGCGGCTGAACGTCAACTGCCTTGAGGCCGAGGCAATGGAGAAATACCGCCACGAGGCTGGGCCTCTAGTGGCCGCCGCATTCCCGGAGGTCGTCGAGGTCGTCTTCGACGAGCGGCGCGGCTATGGCGTTCTGATGTCGCTTGTGACGAATGCCGACGGCTCGCTGGTCATCCGCACCGAATACGAAATGAAGAAGCGGCAAGACCCGCACTTTTCGGCCCAGTGCTGCCAATATCTGGAGGCCTTGCTGGACGAGTTGGCGGATGCCTCCGCGCCGTTTTTCGAGCCTCGGAACGTGCAGATCCAGTTTCTCGCCGACGGCTCGACCTGCCTCCGCCTCATCGACTTCGAGCCCGTGGACAAGAAACTCATTCCGCTCGCGGAAGTCGTTCCGCTCATCCGTCGCCGAAACCTCCAGCGCAAGGCGCGCGCCTATCTTCAGGAACTTCGCGCGGAATACGGACTGTCCGAAGAAAGAACGCGCCTGACATAACCGTCATAGATGCGCGTCGCGTCAAAGAGCTCGTCGCACATCCGCCGCGAAGCCCCGCGCCCGCAAGAAACCGCCTGACGCACGGCCGCCGAAAAGGACGCGACGTCCCCCACGCGATAGCACGCCCCGCAGGCGTAACGGGACAAGAGGTCGGCCGTCTCGCCCCCAAGTGAAGAGACGATAGGAAGGCCCGCGCGCGCATAGTCGCAGAACTTGTAGGGAACGCCCACCCAACTGTCCGCGGACATCGGGATGATCCCGACGTCCGCCGCCGCCAGAAGACGCTGCAAGTCGGATTCGGAAAGCAGCCCCTGCACACGGACGCGCGGACAGTCGCAGGTGAACGCGCCAAACCCCGCGACGTCCAGTTCCATCTCCGAATGCGCCCGCACAGCCGCGACAACCGTCGCAAGGTCGTATGTCCGACCCAAATTGCCCGCATAGACCAGCCGAATCCGTCCCGCCGCACGCGGCGGAGACGGGGGCACGGCGACCGTGCCGTCAATGCCATGGTACGCGAGGAAGTAGTCGTCGCGTCCCGTGAGCGCACGATAGCGCGCGCTCACGCCCGTCACCACGTCAGCCGCTCGGTAAAGCCGCCGCGCCTTCCGCCGCAACGGTGCGACGGCCAGATGCGCAAGACCGCGCAATCCTGCGGGCGCCAGACGCTCAAACGTCTCCGGCCAGGCGTCCATCACGTCCAAAACGACTTTCGCTCCCAAGCGATGCCCCAAGGCGAGTGCCGTTTCGGCCGCCGAAAGCGTCGGAACCGAGGAGACAATCACGTCCGGCTTCTTGATGTCCGCCGCCGTCGCCAGGCGTTCCCACGCACGCGCGTAGGCGACATGACTCCACACGCGCGCCCAGCCGACGTTCCGCCGATACGGGCGCGTCGGAATCAGACGAACCGCGAACGCCTCGGCGGAAACCGGCCTCGCGAAACGGCGCGCGGCCTTCGTCGCATGGCTGAAGTCGCTCGTCCAAAGGACGGCGCGATGACCCGCGCGCACGAATGCCTCGCACAGGAGCCAGAACCGCATCTTTCGCGCACCCTCACACGGGAGGCTGTCGAAGGGATTCTGGACCCAGACGAGCATCCGGCGCCGGAATCAGACGTTCGGCAATCCGTTCAGGATCGCCAGCACCTCGTCGCCCTTTTCGAGCGAAAGGTCGAGGACGAACGTCAGGCGCGGCGTGAACTTGAGCCGCACCTCGCGATTGATGATCGCCTGGAACTTGCGCGCGTTGTGCTTCAGGTGCTGAAGCGCCGTCTCCTTCAGCGCATCGTCCCCGAAGACGGAGACGCGCACCGTCGCGTCGCGCAAGTCCTTGCCGCACGTGACGCCCGTCACGGTGATGAGGCCCGGCGCGACCGTGTCGCCCTGCATCACCGTGAACATGCTCTCGGCAATGACGCGCTTCAGAAGCGAGTTGATCCGTTCAAGCCTGTCGACAGCCATCTCGCGCCCCCTTCTTACATCGCCTCGGCAAGCAGGTTGCCGAACGCCGAGCATTTCACCTCGGTCGCGCCCTCCATCTGGCGGGCGAAGTCGTAGGTGACGGTCTTCGCGGCGATCACCTTGTCCATCGCGGCGATGATCTTGTCGGCGGCCTCCGTCCAGCCCATGTAGCGCAGCATCATCTCGCCGGAGAGGATGAGCGAACCGGGGTTCACCTTGTCGAGGCCCGCGTATTTCGGGGCCGTGCCGTGCGTCGCCTCGAAGACGGCCACGCCCGTCTGGTAGTTGATGTTCGCGCCGGGCGCAATGCCGATGCCGCCCACGGTCGCCGCGAGCGCGTCGGAGACGTAGTCGCCGTTGAGGTTCAGCGTCGCAATCACGTCGTACTCGGCCGGGCGCGTCAGAATCTGCTGGAGGAAGGCGTCGCAGATGCAGTCCTTCACGACGATCTCGCGGCCCGTCTTCGGGTTCTTGAACGTGCACCACGGGCCGTTGTCAATCAGCGTCGCGCCGTACTCGCGGCGGGCGAGCGCATAGCCCCAGTCGCGGAACGCGCCCTCGGTGAACTTCTGGATGTTGCCCTTGTGGACGAGCGTGACCGACTTGCGGTCGTTCGCAATCGCGTAGTCCAGCGCCGCGCGCACAAGCCGCTCCGTCCCTTCCAACGAGACGGGCTTGATGCCGATCGACGCCGTCTTCGGGAAGCGGATCTTCTTTACGCCCATCTCGCCGAGGAGAAATGCCTTCACCTTCTCGACTTCGGGTGTCCCGTTCATCCACTCGATGCCGGCGTAGATGTCCTCCGTATTCTCGCGGAAGATCACCATGTCCGTCAGTTCCGGACGCTTCACAGGGGAGGGCACGCCCTTGAAGTAGCGCACGGGGCGGAGGCAGACGTAGAGGTCAAGCTCCTGACGCATCGCGACATTGATCGAACGGATGCCGCCCCCGACCGGGGTCGTGAGCGGGCCCTTGATCGAGACGAGGCAGTCGCGGCAGACGTCCAGCGTCTCCTGCGGCAGCCACTCGCCCGTCTTCTTGAACGCCTTCTCGCCCGCGAGGACTTCGCGCCACTCGATCTTCCGCGTGCCGCCATAAGCCTTCTCGACCGCCGCGTTCCAGACGGTCATCGCCGCCCGCGTGATGTCGGGCCCCGTGCCGTCGCCCTCGACGAAAGGAATGATCGGATTCTCGGGAACGTTCAGCTTCCCGCCCTGCAACGTGATCTTTTCGCTCATGCCCCGTATTATACCATATTGCGGCAGAAGCCTTGCCCTTGCGCGACAAGCGACTCGACATCCAGTCCGTAGCGGCGTTCGAGGTCGGCGACCGACCCGTGCGGGATGAAGGCGTCCGGCCAGCCGAAGCGACGATCCGCGCCAATCGCCTCGCCGAAGCCGCCAAGGACACAGCCGTTCTCCAGCGAGACAATGCGTTTGCCCGCCTGCCGCTGTCGTTTCAGGAGCGCGGCGTCAAACGGCTTGATCGAACGCGCGTAGACGACGCCGGCGCCCGTCCGCTCCGCCACGGCCAATGCCTTCGGCAACTCGTCCCCCGTCGCCCAGATCTGGACGGGTGCGGCGGGATTCGCCACCTCGACGGCAAGCCCCTCGCCGACAATGCCGAGCGACGGCGGACACACGCCGCGCGGATAGCGGATAATCGTCGGGCCGTTGCGCCGAAGCGCGTCCGCGAGCAGACGCGCCAGGTCGTCGGCGTCGCACGGCTGGCAGATCGTCACGTTCGGCACGGCGCGGAAGAGCGAAATGTCGAAGACGCCTTGATGCGTCACACCGTCCGCCCCGACCAGCCCCGCACGATCGACGCAGAAGACAACCGGCAGATTCGCGATCGCCACGTCGTGAATGACCTGGTCGACGGCGCGTTGGAGGAAAGTCGAATAGACGCAGACGACGGGACGAAGCCCGGCCGCCGCGAGTCCCGCCGCGAAAGCGACCATGTGCCCTTCGGCAATGCCGACGTCAAAGAACCGCGACGGGAACGCCCGCGCAAACGGCACCAGCCCCGTGCCGTCCGTCATGCCGGCCGTCAAGGCGACGACCCGCGCATCCGCGTCCGCCGCGCGCACGAGCTGCGCGCCGAGGACGGCGCTCCAGTCGGGATGCCCCCGCCGCGCCTCCGTCTCCGTCGGCTTGTCGGGCAATCCGGCGCGCACGCCATGGTAAAACGTCGGGTCGCGTTCGGCCGCCGCGAACCCCTTGCCCTTCTTCGTGACGACATGGACCAGCACCGACCGCTTGTCCTCCTTCGCGACCGTGAACGCGGCCGTCAAAGCCGAAAGGTCGTGTCCGTCAACCGGCCCGATGTAGCGAAGCCCGAACTGCTCAAAATAGCGATTGCCGAGGAAGAGCCCTTTCACGCGACTCTCGAACCGATGGTAGACGTCGCGCAGGAACGTCAGCCGCAGACGGTGTCCCGCCGCCTCCGTCGCCGCCTTGAGGCGATTGTAACGAACACCCGTGATGAGCCGCCCCAGAAACTTCGCGAAGCTTCCGGTCGGCTTCGAGATCGCCATGCCGTTGTCGTTGAGGATGACGATCACCTTCTCCGTCGCTGCCGCACAGTTGTTCAACGCCTCGAAGGAATGGCCGTTGACGATTGACGCATCGCCGATGACCGCGACGACATGAATGCCCGTGCCCTGGCGATCGCGCGCGGCGGCCATGCCAAGCGCAACGGAAAGCGCGCTCCCGGCATGCCCCGCGACGGCGGCGTCCGCCGCGCTTTCGGACGGAAGCGGGAACGGCGCAAGGCCATCCAACTGGCGCAGCGTTCCGAAACGGTCGTCGCGGCCCGTCAGAATCTTCCAGGCATAGGCCTGATGCCCGACGTCCCAGACGATGCGGTCTTTCTCGGCATCGAAGACGGCCGCCAGCGCCTGGGCGATCTCAACCGCGCCAAGGGAGGAGGCGAGATGCCCGCCGTTCGCCGTCACGGTCTCCAAGATGCGCGCGCGAATTTCCTCTGCGGACTTCATCATGCCGAAACCCCTTTGTCAATGATGCCGCCGCCGACCACTTCGTCGCCGCGATAGAAGACGGCGGACTGCCCGGGCGCCACGCCCGAAAGGCCGTCCTTCAGAAGGCGCGGTTCGCCCGCACTGCGAATCTTGACGGGCAGGGACAGGTCGATTTCGCCGACGCACTCCCGCAACGTCAACGCGCGGCAGACAGACTCCTCCTTCGTGCCGACCCAGACGATGTTCTGCGCGGCATCCAGCCCCACCACGTAATACGGCGTGCCGCCTCCAATGCCAAGGCCCTTGCGCTTGCCGACCGTGTAGTTCCAAACGCCTTGATGCGTGCCGAGAACCCGACCGTCAGACACGCGCACGATGTTCCCCGTCTGCGGCGAAGCCCCGACGATTGCCCGCACATCCCCGCCGCAGAAGTCCTGGCTGTCGTCCCGGTCTGCGGCCGCAAATCCGGCTTTCCGTCCGATTTCCCGCACGGCGCACTTTGTCAGTTCGCCCAACGGGAAAATCGTGCGCGCACGAATCTTCGGCGCGACACGGTAAAGAAAATACGACTGATCCTTCGAACGGTCGGCCGCGCGGAAAAGCCGTCCGTCCCGCAGACGCGCGTAATGCCCCGTCGCAAAGCGGTCGCACCCCAGCGTCTCGAATGCCCAGCGCGGCAGAAGCCCGAATTTCACGAACTCGTTACAGCGAATGCACGGGTTCGGCGTCCGTCCGCCCCGATAGGATTCGGCCACATAGGCAAGGACATGACGCGACCAATCGGACGCCAGATCGGCGACTTCGAGGGGAATGCCCAACCGCGTCGCGACCTCCCGCGCCTCGCCCAGCGTCTTCGCCTCGGTTTCCCGCCCCAACGACATCGTCACCCCGACGACCTCGTGCCCCTGCTCCTTCAGGAGAAGGGCGGACACGGCGGAGTCAACGCCGCCCGAAAGTCCCACGGCAATCTTCACACGCGCGCCTCCCAGTCCTTCAGCCAAGCCAGTTCCCGCCGCCGCATGCGCCGATAGTCCAGCGGCTCAAGATCGTCCGCCCCCGAAAGATGATCCATCCCGTGCGCGACGTAGAGAAGCAGTTCCTTCGCCGCGCTCCAGCCCCGACGCTTCGGCGCGACGCGGATGGCCTGGTCGCAGTTGACGTAAAGCTCGCCATAGACGCCTGACGCCTCGCCCGGCATCGGATCGTAGCGTTGGGTCACGACATCCGTCGCGCCCGCCGCGCCATTGATCGCCAAATGGACTTCGGACGAAAACGCATCGTCCTGCAGGACGACCGTCACCGCGCGAAACGGCTCGCCGATGCGCGCCGCGCTCCGCGCCGCAAAAAAGGCCGCCGCCCGACGAAGCTGCGCGCGCGGCAACGCCAATGCGCGCGGCAACGCGCCCGCGATCTCAATGCGGCAACCGTTCTCTGTTCGCGCGCTCATCTCGGCATCTCGGACGAAAGCGCGCCCACCTGCTTCTGCGCATCGGCGATGGCGCGGCAGACGGCGCGCGAGGTAATCGTCGCAGACGTGATGGCCTCAATGACGCCGCCATCCTTCTTTACCGCAAGTGCCGCGCCGTCCTTCCCAGAAAACTGATCCGCGAATTCTGGGGCATTGAGCTTCATCCCCAAGCCCGGCGTCTCGGCGGCGGCAAGCGTCTTGTAGCAGACGAGCGTCTTCCGGTCTGCCCTGAAGCCGACCATCAGCACAATGTCGCCGCCATAGCCACCCGCGTCTGTGCCCTTCGCGGCATAGCCGACCACCCGCCCCGCCGCATCCTTTCCGACAAAGACCGCCCCCACCGCCGCAACCGTCGCCGTCTCGGACGGCAGAACGGCCTTGACGGCATTCTGCTCGTTCGCGGCGGCCGTCGCGGCAATCGGCTCTTTCGTCAGGGCGTTCACGTAGGCAAGCACCGCCGCACAGACGCCAGAGATGAGCGTCAGGGAAAGGACAAGCGAGAGATTCTTCTTCATGCGTTCACCACCTCAATCATTCGTTCACCATTCGACCATTCGATCATTCGAACATTCGATTATTCGATTCTTTCCCTCATTTCCCGCCAAACGGCTTCGGCTGCGTCCAGCGGTTGATCAGCGGCGCAACGGCGTTCATGATGAGGATCGCAAACGAGCAGCCTTCGGGATAGGCGCCGAACTGGCGGATCAGCATGCAGAGAAGTCCGCAACCGCAGCCGAAGACGAGCTTGCCCTTCGCCGTCGTCGGCGAGGTGACGTAATCCGTCGCCATAAAGCACGCGCCGATCAGGATGCCGCCCGTAAGGATCTCGACATGCGCAGGAGCACGTCCTGCGAGAAGCGCGTAGACGGCAACCGTCGCCAGAAACGCAACGGGAATGTGCCAGGTGATCACCTTGCGGGCGAGCAGGTAGACCGCACCCAGCGCGAGCGCAAGCGCCGAGACCTCTCCGATACAGCCCGGCATGTTGCCGACGAGAAGATCCCAAAGGCCAGGGACCTGCTCTGCGGGGCCCTGCTTCACGAACGCGAGCGGCGTCGCCGTCGTCATCGCGTCGGGCGTCTTCCACCAGAAGGGCTTGAGCCATGTCGTCATCGGACCCGTGAACGAGATAAGCATGAATGCGCGCGCGGCGAGGGCCGGATTGAACGGGTTCATGCCCAGGCCGCCGAAGACCTGCTTCGCGATGCCAATGGCGAAGACAGAACCGACGACGGCCATCCACAGCGGAAGCCCCGCCGGCAAGTTAAGCGCGAGGAGAAGCCCCGTCACGACGGCCGAGAGGTCGCCGATCGTGTTCTCGCGCTTCATCGCCAAGCGGCAAAGGGCCTCGGTCACGAGACATGTCGCAACGCACGTCGCAATCGTCCAGACGGCGGGAAGCCCAAAGAACCAGACGCCCGCCGCCGCCGTCGGCAGCAAGGCGATGATCACGTCGAGCATGATGCGCGAGACGGAGCTCTTCGCATGCGTGTGCGGCGAACTGGAGAGGAGGTAATGTTCAGCTGTTTCTTTCGGTTTCATGGACGACTTGAGAGGAGAATAAGATAACGGGACAAACGAATGGGGCTGGGCGAAAGTGCCGCTAGTTGGCCTTCGCGGCGGCGGCCTTGGCCCGTTCGGCCGCGAGACGCGCACGAATCGAGGCCTTCGCACGACGGCAGGACTGGGTAATCGGACGGTACGCCGGGCAGCCAAACGTGCAGGCGCCGCACTCAATGCAGCTCATGACGTGCGCCGCTTCGGCGGAGGCGATGTCGTTCGCCTCGACGGCCTTGGCGATTTCCGCCGCATTAAGTCCCATCGGACAGGCGCGCACGCAGCGACCGCAGTTGATGCAGGCCTGCGACGAATACTGGAAGACCCGGCGGCGCGACAGGAGCAGAAGCCCTGACGTCGTCTTCGTCGTCGCTAGCCCCAGCGTCGGCACGGCAAAGCCCATCATCGTGCCGCCGGAAATGACCTTCACGGGAGATTCCGCCTCGCCTCCGCAGAAAGCGATGAGATCGGCATATTTCGTGCCGAGCGGGGCCTCGACGTTTTTCGGCTCGCGCACGGCGTCACCGGAGACGGTCGTCACGCGCGAAAGCAGAATCGTGCCCTTCTCGACCGCATCCGCGACCGCCGCGACCGTGCCGACGTTCTCGACGACGCAACCGACGTCAATCGGCAACGCGGGCGGCTCCGGGACGAGGCGTCCGACCGTTGCGTAGATCTGGTGCTTTTCAGAGCCTTGCGGATAGAGGACGGGAAGAACGACGATCTCGACATTGCCGTCGATGTCCGCAAACGCCCGCTCCAGCGCGGCGATGGCCTCGGGCTTGTTCGCCTCGACGGCGATGCGCACGGCGCAGCCTCCGAGAATCTTGCGCAGGATCTCGACCCCCACGCGAACGCGATCCGCCCGCTCCAGCATGAGGCGGAAGTCCGCACAAAGGTACGGCTCGCACTCCGCGCCGTTCACGATCAGGTATTCGCACCGCTTGTTCGGCGGCGGATTGAGCTTCACGCACGTGGGGAAGCCCGCGCCGCCCATGCCGCACAGACCGGACTCGTCGATGCGCGCCAAGAGCTCGTCCCGCGTCGCGACCTGCCAGTCCAGCGGCGGAAGCGTCCGCGCCGTCGTGTCCACGCCCTCCGGCACTGGGGCCGTCGTGTCGAGGATGACCGCCGGGGCCTTGCCGCCCGCCGGGCCGAGACGCGGCTCGACCGCCTTGACGAGACCGTTCGCGGGCGCATGGACGGGAACGGAAATGAAGCCATTTCGCGCGCCCAGAAGCTGGCCCTTGACCACGTACTCGCCCGCCTTGACGACACATGTCGCGGGCGCGCCGAGATGCTGGCTCATCGAGACGACCAGCTCGGCGGGACACGGCATCGCCTCGATCGCCTTCCCGCGCGCCAGTTCCTTGTTGTAGTCGGGGTGGACGCCACCCCGAAACCTAAATGCACTTTTCACTGTCTTCATGACATCTTCTCCAAAACCTCCCAATGCCCCGTCTTCGGCGGCCCGACACGACGGATGCGCGCATCCGCTTGCAATTCCTTTAACCGCGCGGCAATCGTCCGAGGTGAAACCTGCAGGATTTCCGCCAACTCATCTTTCGTGATAAAGGGATCGGCTTTCATATTCTGCACAATTTGCAGAGACAATGAATCATGACGATTCATGCCTATCGTGCAATCCGCATCCCTAAGCGTGGAATTTACGGTGCAAGAACTATTCGTTATCTTAAGATATTCGTCGGCTTTAACGCCAAATTCCAAGATTTGTGAAATCCGTTTCTGTGTAAAATCTTCGATTCGTTCCAAGCGTTCCGCCGGCAGATTGTAACGCTTGTGACGACGGAAGCGAAAGCCGTGCAACCGCCGAACACGCGCAATCTGCTCATCGGAAAGCGAGGGCCCGTGAAATTTCAACCAATCAGCGTAGAGAGCCGGTCGAACACGACTGACGAACCGTCTGAGATCATCGAACTCGTTGAATGCGCCGCCTGGCTGCCACGTCGCCAAGGAGAACAGTCCATAGCCGTTGTCAAAGACAGGTGCCGCGCCAACAATTTCGTTCGTGTCATTGTCAACGAGATAACCGAAATTACCCATATGCCGATCCGTATTAAAGATCACGGCATCCAGCAAGAATATATCGGCAAACCGCGGATCCTTCAAAGCCTCCTCGCGCGAGAGGAGTCGTCCAGCAGGAAGATACCCATATTTGTCGCTCGTGAAGAGCGGACATGTCGAACACAACCGCCCCTTGAACATTGAAAGCCCGTATGGGACAAAATCAATTCCCATCACCTCTGCTAACTGCGCGGCATAGAATTCAGAATAAGGCTCGAACCCTGCATTCAAAGCCCCCGTCGTCCCCGACTTATACAACTCAACAACGCCCCCCCGACGCCGCCAGCACTTCGCGAGCATGCCGTTCGTCGTCAATTCCGGCGAAGACGTCCATGCATCAGGAACGCCAGGCCCCAATCCCGTGAATGCAATGGCCGAAACAACTTCTGAAAAGCGATTCTCGTAGAGGTTGTAATCTCGCCACCGACCCGCGAAGCGATCCTCGACGACCCAGAAAACATCATTCAGCGAGAGACCTCGACAAATGCGAATGATCCCCCGCAAATCTCGCGCATCCAATCCTAATCGTGCCATCAGGTCTTCAATGTAGGCGCGATGCTTCGGCACGACGCGATGCTTGAGCCAACGCCAAAGGCCCTCGTCCGTCGCCTCGCCATGCATGTCGAGCGGCAAGAACCGCACGGCCGCATCGTTCACCGAGACAATGCGCACGCCCTGCGGTTCAAGCCACTCGAACCGCAGAACCTCCGTGTCTCGATGCTTCAGAATCATTAGTGACCCGTCTCAAAATGGGGATCGACGGCGATGCACTTCGCCGGACACTTCGCGGCGAGCTGCTCGTCCGTCGGCGGATTCGCATAGTTGACCTTCGCAAGAAATCCCGAAAAGGCGAAGTGCCCCGCCTCCTTGCCGCCGGAATTCTTCTCGCAGAGATGACAGCCGATGCAGCCGACGCCACAGACCGTGCGGACGGACGGTCCCTTGTCCGGATTCGCGCAGAGGACATGGATCGTGGCAGACGCCGGCACAAGCTCGATGAGGTGTCGCGGACAGACGGCCACGCACTTGCCGCAGCCGATGCAGAGCCGCTTGTCAACCTTCGCAAGGCCGTCCGAAATCGAAATCGCGTGCTTCGGACAGGCGTTCGCGCACGCGCCGTAGCCGAGGCAGCCGTAGGCGCAGCCCTTGTCGCCGCCGGCCGTCGCCGCCGCGACGCCGCAGTCGCAGATGCCGTTGTAGTCGCCGACGCGAATCGTCTCCGACCGCGTCCCGCAGCACCGGACGAGCGCGACGCGCTTCTCCGTCGCCGTCGCCGCGACGCCCAGGATCTTCGCGACCGCCGCCGCACAGGCATCGCCGCCCGCCGCGCAGGCGCCGTTGGGCGCCGTGCCCGCGACGAGCGCGCGCGCGTAGCCATCGCATCCCGCAAAGCCGCAGCCGCCGCAGTTGGCGCCGGGGAGGGCCGCCGTGACGAGTCCGATGCGCGGGTCTTCCCGCACGGAAAGATACCGGTCGGCCAGCGCAAGCGCAATGGCCGCGACAAGCCCGATGCCGGCGATGATGAGAATGGCTGTTGTCATAATGTCTTTTTACCAGAAGAATGCAGGTCGTTCGTTCAATCGACGATCTCAATCCAAGCCGGATCAAAACCGATATCCGTCAAAACATCCTCACGACAAACCATCGGAGGTTTCTTCAAGCGAATCTTCAGCCGCTTCTCCGGCATTTCCGGCAACACCGTAAATTGCGACCCATGCGGCTGCCAAGTAAAGCAATGACGATCTGTCGAAATCTCATACCCTTCCAAATTATGGGCGTCATTCCAATCCCACTTGAACGCCGTGGGTTCAAATGCGCGCGTGGGGATCTCGGCGACGGCAAAGTTCCGCAACGCCTCGTCACGAATCAAAATGGCCGTCCGCAAGTCTGAGAACAACTTCGCCTCTTTCTCCAGACGCGCATTCCAAATTCCGAGGACAAGCCCGCCGATCTTGTTCGGATCTTCGACATGAACATTTTTCACGTCAAATGAATAATCCACGGAATTCCGGCCCGAAACTAGACGCACGTGTTCATGTGTAAACGGGTGCGCGTTCTTGATGGTCTTGGCGCTCCATGCCGTCCGCCCACAAACGACATCTTCCAGTCCGACATTGGATTTCTTCCACTCAACGCCCACGCACCGCGCAAAGATCTGCTCCCAGTCATCTCCGCTGATGTCAGGATTGTCCCGCGTCGCAAGAATGTAAATCAACTCCTTCCCCAACTTGAGCCCAAAATCAGCCGGGAATTCGTTCAGCGGATACGGCGGTTTGTGCCGCACGGCATTTCTCAACCTTGGCTTCATCATTCGCATTCCTTGAGATGTGAGATGACTTCCTTTGCGACGGCCTGGATGACCGGGACAGCAACGGAGTTCCCCGTCTGGTGCTTGACTTGAGTGTACGGAACAACGATTTGAAATTCGTCGGGAAACCCCTGTATGCGCAGCATCTCGCGCGCGGAAGGCCGACGCTCGTCGTTGATGAGAATGTAATTGGCCGAAGCCCCGGCCCGCAGCGCACAGGAGAACGGATGCGGCGTAATTGACCCCGCGACATTCTCGTGCGAAATGTAAGGGCGAGGGTACGCCTTGTCCTTCAAGCGCGCCAATCGACTTTCGCGAATCGCAGGACGCACGAACAACGAGCGGTCTCTTGAGGCCGATTCGTCGATGATGTCCGCCACGGTTTTGCGCTGCTCCTTCGGAATCGGCGGCGGGAACTCAAAGTTCACCTTCTTGCGGAAACCGCAGATGATGATACGCTCCCGCTTTTGCGGAACGCCATAGTCAAGTGCGTTCAAGACCTTGTAGTGAACATCATAGCCCGCCTTCTTGAGATGGGATAAAATGACCTTAAACGTCCGCCCCTTGTCGTGTGCGGTGAGATTGCGCACATTCTCCAGCATGAACGCCTTGGGCTTCTTGGCAAGGAGAATATTTTCAATATTGAAAAAGAGAGTTCCCTGCGTCTCGTGCTTAAACCCCTCTTTGTCGCCGATGATGGAAAAAGGCTGACAGGGGAAGCCGGCCAGCAGAATGTCAAAGTCAGGGAGGGAAACCGGATCGATTTTCTGGATATCGCCGAACGGACGTTCGCCAAAATTGGAGTAATAAGTCTTCGCCGCATCCTTGTCCCATTCGGATGAAAAGACGCATCGCCCGCCATTGAGCTGATAGCCAAGCCGAATGCCGCCAATCCCCGCAAAGAGGTCGATAAACGTGAACGAACCGTTCGCGGGGGCGGGGAAGGGGAACCTTGTAGCCTCATCCAACTTAAACTTGCCAAGAAAATCCATCTGCTCCCCCGGCTCACAGACACGCAATGCCCGCTGCGGCACTTTCGCGAGAATTGTCGGGAGCCGATTCTTAAGGTCAAGGTCTTTGCGGTCGGGCGATTCAAGGTAGGCCTTCAATTGCCGCGCGACCTTTGGCGAACGCTTCACGAAATCCGACACCCGCACGATCACGCGCTTGACCTCTGCGGCAAGCGCGGTCGAAGAGTTCGCGGGCGCAGAGGTCGGCCGAACACGATAAAGGAGATACATGCCCTCGCCGTGCGCCCGGCCTTTCGCCGGATAGCCCCAGTCTTGCACAAGCACGTCGCGCGTAAACTGCCCGACAAACTCGGCCTGAAAGTACTTCGCGTCCTTGGTGCCGTTGAAAAGCCAGATTTCGTTAACCGTCTTCGCCGCAGTGGCATCGACCGCATCCCCCGCCACGAGCGGATAGTTGTAGAATCCAGGCCAGCGCGCAAACTGCCCCTCCTTGTACGTTCCGACGAGAACGACCTTCTTCGCCGTCTCACCGCTTTGAGCCTCACACGAGGCTCGCCGCGTCATCTTCTTCTGCCCAATTCGTCCCATTCCGCCACTCGACCATTCGCTTGTTCGACTGTTTCCCCCATTCCCTCAATACGGCAACTTCACAAGCCCGCTGAAGCCCATGAACGCGAGGCTCAGGAGACCGCCCGTGACAAGCGCCACGGCAATGCCCCGAAAACAGCGCGGCGGATCGGCGTGCGCGAGCTTCTCGCGAATGCCCGAGAAAATCAGCAGCGCGACGCCGAATCCGAGCGCGGCCGAAAACGAGAAGAAGACCGACTCGAAAAAGCCCGTGCCCTGCTTGCAGTTGATCTCCGCAACGCCCAGGACGGCGCAGTTCGTCGTGATGAGCGGCAGGAAGATGCCCAGCGCGGCATGAAGCGGCGGCAAAAACCGCTTCATCGCGATGTCAATGAACTGCACCAGCGCGGCGATGACGAGGATGAAGGCGAGCGTATGGATGTAGCCCAGCCCGTTCGGCTGAAGCAGCCAATGGTCGAGACACCACGTCACGGCCGCCGCGACCGTCATGACGAAAATGACCGCCCCCGACATGCCGAGCGCCGTCTCCGTCTTCTTCGAAACGCCCAAAAACGGACAACAGCCCAAAAAGCGGCTGAGCACGAAGTTGTTCACCAGCACCGCGCCGACAAGGATCATCAAGTAGTAGCTCATAGACAGTCACCTATTATGGATTTATTCGGAAAATCTGTCAAGCCCGCCGCTTCGCCCCAAAGCCGCCGCGTCCTCCGCCCCCGGCTGGAAGGCCGTGAGCGCGCCCGACGCGACCGCACGCCCGGACGCCTCCCGAATCGAGCAGTCAAACGAGCCAAACTCCTCGTCCTGGAACGTGCAGGCCACGCGCACGCAGTAGCGCGCCCCCGACCGAAACGCCGGAATCCGGACGTCGAGCCGACGCGAACCCAGCACAAAGCCGATCTGAGGCGGAAGCCCCTTCCGCCGACGAAGAAGGCCGACACACAGCGCCATCGTCTGCGCCATATACTCCAGCGCAACGCACCCCGGCACACCGTCCAACGTCGGCTCGAAGAACGGCGCCTGCGGCGTGACGTCGACGAACGCCTCGACCGCCGCCTCGTCGGCGGGCGGCACATAGTCCGACAACAGCACCATCGGCCGCGCCTGCGGCAGAAGCTCGTCCAGCGGAATCTTCTCCGTCATTCCCTCGTCTCCACACTCAAAAACAAGCGCGGGCCGTGAAAGCCCGCGCCACAGAAACGCACCTGCGTTTGCGCGAAGCCTTACTTCTTCGGCGGAACGAGCGCGTCCTTCGCCGCCTTGGCAAGGCGGAACTTCGCGACCTTGCACGCGGGCTTCCTCTTCTCCTCGCCCGTCTGCGGATTGCGAACCTTGCGCGCACCCTGCTTCTTGATCAGGAGCTTGCCGAGGCCCGGAATGACCCAGCCCTTCTCGTTCTGACGCGCACCCTCGTACGCAAGCTCGAGGAGCTTCTCGTAGACGGCGACGGCCTGCTTCTTGCTGATTTCGCCGGCTTCGGCGAGGGCGAGCATGATGCCGCTCTTCGTGGTCGGGACGAGTTGTTTCTTAGCCATGTCGTGATCCTTATTCTGTGTCAGTATTGGCGCACATGAGAACCGCTCCCACATGCTTGGTGCGTAATATAGCAATATTTTCAGGGGTGCGCAAGGGGTGAAGTGAAAAAAGTCCAATAAAGACAGGGGCTTGGGCAACCTCGCACGTCTCCCCCCGTCCCGCGCGTTTTTGGTATAATCTGCGCCATGGCAAATCAGACGAATCCGGCCTGGCGCTCGTGGCTCGTGATCGCCCTCATCGCGGTCGCGTTCTTCACGATGTACAAGGCCAACCCCAATCCCGAATCGACGAAGGAGCTGACGCTCCTCGAATTCTACCAGGCGATGGAGCAGAACAAGCTCGTCGAGCCAGTCACGCGCGTCATCGACCGCGACGACGGCGAGACGTTCCTCGTCGGCGAGGCCGAAACGGACGACCTCGACGACACGGGCGCGCCGAAGACCTACCGCTACCGCGTGCCGCTCGTCCCCGGCGAGAACGAGGCGACGATGAGCGACCTTCTCGAAAAGAGCGTCAAGGTCGTCGTGCGCGAACGCAAGAGCCCGTTCTCCCCGTTCGTCGTCCAGCTCCTCTTCTTCTTCGGCTTCATGTTCCTCTTCTACTGGTTCTTCTACCGCCGCGTCGGCGGCGGGGGCGGGATGTTCAGCTTCGGCAAGTCGAAGGCGAAGATCCTGAACGGGAAGGAGGACAAGGCGAACAAGGTGACGTTCGCCGACGTCGCGGGCGTGGACGAGGCGAAGGAGGAGGTCGAGGAGATCGTCTCGTTCCTGAAGGATCCAAGCGCGTTCAAGAAGCTCGGCGGCCGCATTCCGAAGGGCGTGTTGCTCGTCGGCCCGCCCGGCACGGGCAAGACGCTCCTTGCCAAGGCCATCGCCGGCGAGGCGAAAGTCCCCTTCTTCGCCATGAGCGGCAGCGACTTCGAGGAGATGTTCGTTGGCGTCGGCGCGAGCCGCATGCGCGACGTCTTCAGCGAGGCGAAGAAGCGCGCGCCTTGCATCGTCTTCATCGACGAGATCGACTCGATCGGCCAGAAGCGCACGGGCGCGGGCGCGCTCGGCGGCAACCACGCCTACGAGCAGACGCTGAACACGATGCTCGTCGAGATGGACGGCTTCGACGCGAACGAGGGCGTCATCGTCATCGCCGCGACGAACCGGCCGGACACGCTCGACTCGGCCCTCCTGCGCCCCGGCCGCTTCGACCGTCAGGTCGTCGTCGAACTGCCGACCCTCAAAGGCCGCAAGGAGATCCTCGAACTCCACGGCAAGCGCATCACCTTCGCGCCCGACGCCGACCTCGACCGCGTCGCGCGCGGAACGCCCGGCTTCTCGGGCGCCGATCTCGCGAACCTCCTCAACGAGGCCGCGCTCCTCGCCGTCCGCAAGAAACTCGACGGCGTGGACATGGCGACGCTCGACGAGGCGCGCGACAAGGTGATCTGGGGGCGCGAGCGCAAGTCGGCCGGCTACTCGCAGAAGGAGCGCGAGACGACGGCCTGGCACGAGGCGGGCCACGCGCTCCTGCAGGTGCTCCTGCCCGACACGGATCCGCTCCACAAGGTGACGATCATTCCGCGCGGGCGCGCGCTCGGCGCGACGATGGCCCTCCCGGAGCGGGACGTCCTCAACCACACGAAGAACTATTTCCTCGCGGAGATGCGCCTGTGCTGCGGCGGCCGCATCGCGGAGGAGATGTTCACGGGCGACGTCTCGACCGGCGCGGCGCAGGACATCGCGCAGGCGACGCAGATTGCGCGCGAGATGATCTGCAAGTACGGCATGAGCGAGAAGTTCGGCTTCCAGGCGTTCATGGAGCCGTCGCAGTTCTCCGGCGGCGACCTGCCGCCCGCATTCAGCGAAGAGACGTCGCGCGAAATCGACGCGGAAGTGAAGCGTCTCATCGACGCGGCCTACGCCGAATCGAAGCGCATCCTCGTGGAGAACCGCGAGACGCTCGAACGCCTCGCGAAAACGCTGATCGAGAAGGAGACGATGGACGGCCGCGACGTCGAGGAACTCGTCAAGGGTTCGAACAACGCCGCACCGTGACGCACTGCCCCGTCGCCGTCACGAGCAACGCGGCGGCGATGTGTGCGTCCGGCAGTCCCGTCAGCCGCGCGAGCGCGCGGCAATAGGCCTCCATCTGAGGCGCGTACTGCGCGCATAGCCGTTGCGCGAAGGCCGCGTCGCCCTCGCCGGCAGCCTTGGCGTTCGTCTTGAAGTCGTAAATCGTCGCCTGACGCGACGCGCCCACGCCCGTGAAGACGACGCGGTCAAACCGCCCCGACGCCCAGTGCGCGCCGTCGAAGAACTCGTAGCCTCGCTCACGCCAGACCGTCGCCTCTTCGGACGGCTTCACAAACGCCACGCGGAAACCGGGCGGCAATGTCGCCGCCGTCTCCGCATCGGCCCATTCAATCTTCTGATAGGCCGCATGCACCTCCAGCCCACGCTGCGCCGCCGCGCCGAAATCTCCGTCAAAGAGAGCCGCCGCGCGCAATCCCATCGCCCCTGACGTCGGCACGGCCGACGATGGCGTCGCGCGCACAAGAGCCTCCCGCCGCCGCGCCGTCGCGGCCCAGGCGACACGAGGCTTTTCTGCTTGGCTCGCCGCCGCTTCGACAATCGGAAACGCCGGCGCCTCGCCCGCGACGTAAGGCAGTTTCCGGTTGACGGCCGATACAATCAGATCGCGCATCAAGAGCCCCTGCGCATAGTCCTCCGGCTTCGAATCGTTCGGGAAAATAACAAAGAGCGACTTCTTCGAGCGCGTCAACGCCACGTAGTACGTCCGAAGCGACTCCATCAGCCGCGCGCTGCGCAGGTTTGCATAGGCGACCCGCGTCTTTGCGTTCAACGCCTCGCAGCCTTTCTTCAGATGGGGCAGTACCCAGTCGCCGCCGTCATAGAGCGGCGTCGAGACCGTCGGCGCGTCAATGGCCGCTGTCCCGCGTTGGCCTTCGAAGAGCGGCACGAAGACATGGTCAATGCCCAGCCCCTTCGAGCGGTGAATCGTCAAGATCCGAATGACGTCTGCCGACACGGCAATCTCCCGCCGCTGCGCGTCCGCCAAAAAGCGCACGAACCCGTCAACGCCGCCAAACGATCCGCGCGCCTCGTAGACCACGCCCTTCTCCACAAGCTGCTTCAGCCGCTCGCACGAAAGCCCGCCCGGCAAAAGGCCGCCCTTCTCGCGCAGAACGCCGCAGAAGTCCTTCAGCGTCCGCGCCAGCCCCTGGCGCGTCAGGAGACGCGAGACGGTCGCCGAGACCGCCGCCGCCGTCGGGCAGGTCGGCAGAAGCAATTGACGAACGGGGAAGAGGTCGTTCACCGTCCGCCAGGCGTAGCCATCCGCCGGATGGTCACCGAGCGTCAGCAACGCCAGCACGGCCTCGACCACCGGCAGGTCGTGGACGGGGCTCTTTCCCTCCCAGACGACAGGCAGCCCCTTCGCGCGCAAGTACTCGGCGACTTCAAGCCCCCGGTCGTTGTTCCGCACGAGAATGCCGACCGTCTCCGCGCTGTGCGCGGCTTCGTGGCGAGCCCACAACGCCTGCACTTCCTCATGAAGCGCAGACAGGACGGGATCCTCCTCGCTGCTCGGAATCACCTTCGCGCCGATGACCTTGACGAAATCGGAGGCCTCATGCGAGACATGATCGACCCATCCCTCGGCCCAAGCGTCGACGGCGCCGTAGCAGGCGCACGGGATGATTCCGCCGCGAGAGATGCTGCCTCGCCCAAAGACCTGGTTCACGAACGCCGCGATGTTCGGCCCGTAGCGATGCGACTCCTTGAAGTCGCGCGCGCAGCCGGCAAACGCCTCCCACCCGGACAACTGCTCAAACGGCCGCGCGCTCGCGCCGCGCCACGTGTAGATGGACTGCTTGAGATCGCCGACGGCCATGGCCGACCGCGCCTCGCCCGCACGCCCCGCATTCGCCACCTCCTCCACGAGATCCCGCAGACACTTCCACTGCAAATCGCTCGTGTCCTGGAATTCGTCCAGGGCCCAGTGGTCGAACCGGGCATCAAAGCGGAACTGGACGTTCTGGATGTCAATGCCGCGCTGCCCCCGTTCCGACGAAAACGCCGTGAAGTCGCCGAACGTGAGCTTCCCCGTGCGCCGCGTCAGACGCTCGTAGGTCTCCTCAACGGCCGTCACGAGCGCGATCTTCGCCTGAACGACTTCCAGCCGCCGCTTCAGATAGAGGTTCATCACGTGACGGATTGCCGCGCGCACCGTCGCCGCGCCGTCCGCACCGCACGCGAACGTGTAGGGAACATTGTAATATGCGTAGTCGTAGGACGTCGCCGCCGGATTCGTCCAGAAGTGGAGCATCAAGTTCTTGACGCCGCCGCTCACGTCCAGGGGGGACGTCGATCCGTCATACGACTGGACGAACTGCACGAACTTCTCCTCGTAGGAGACGGCATTCTTGCGCCGAATCTCGTTCAGCGGAAGCCCCGACAGGTCGGGGCAGACGCTCGCCATCGGCACGTCCAGCGCCGCGCACATGCTTTCGACCGTCCACTCCCGACAGGCGGGATGGGCGACGACAAAGTTTCGCCACCCCGTCTTGTTCAGAATCATGCCAATCGCCGAAAGGCACGTGCGCGAGAAAGCCCCGTCCTTCGCCCGCCAGAACGCCTGGGCAATCGCCTCGCCCGCCCCGTCCGGCTTCGCCAACAGGGCGTGGACAGCCTCCTCGACCGCCTCGCTCTCGTCCATCTCGTCCAGAACCTCAACGGCGTTCTGAAAGCCCATCTCCATCGGAAAGTTTCGGACAATGCGGAGAATGAAGCTGTCGAGCGTCGCGATCGATCCCAAGTGCTGCGTCTCGACGAGCGTCCGCAACAGACGCCGAAAGTCGGCCGCGCCATGCGAAATGCCCTGCGCCTCAATCCACGCGAGCTTCGCCGCCGCATCCGGAACGCAGCCCCCCCGAAAGTCCGCCAGCAGCGTCTCCCACTCGCGCGCCGCCCCCGCCGCGTCCGTGGCCGCCGCACACAGCCGCATGAGGATCTTCGTGTAGATCTCCTGGGCGGCCGCGCGCGAAAACGTCAGCGCGACGATGGTCTTCGGATCAATCCGATCGATGAGCATCTGGCGGATGACGCGCGTCGCAAGCGCGTAGGTCTTGCCGGTTCCCGCCGACGCCTTGATGAGGCTGTTCGTCTCAATCATGGAACGCCTCCAGTCTCCGCTCCTGCTCCTTCGCCCACTCCGTCCCGCCGAGATCCGTCTGCGGATCCGACACGAAAAGGCCCTTCAAGTTCCATTTCCATTCGTCCGTCGGACCCGGCGGCCAGAAGACGTTCTTCCCAATCAGCCCAACCGCCCGCCGCGCCGTCGCAAGAGACACCTCGACCGCCACGTCCGGCAACGGCTGAATCGCACATTCCTCGTCCGTCGCCGCCAAGACGAAATAGGCATACGAAATCGCGGCAAACGGAATCTTCGGCTCCACGGCCGACAGGCATCGCCCGTACACGGGCAACTGGACGGACAGGACACGCTGCGCCACCTGCTGGGCCTTCGACATGCGGAACGTCGGATAGCCCATCATCTCCGCCATCCTCTCCTGCACCTCGGACTTCGCCGTAAAGACATGCCCCGCAAGCGATTTCTTGTCCCATGTCTTGTAGTCGATCACGCACCACGGCTTCTTGGCGTCTCCAATGTTCTCGTCCACGCGGTCGATGTAGCCGTGAATGCGAAAGCCGAGTCCCAGCACGTCCAAATCTTTCGGAATCTCCCGTTCGGCCATCCGAATGCGCCAGCCCTGGCTCGCCCACTCCGCCTGCCGCGCCGCGAACAGATCAAGCCGCCCTTCCAGCGCGCGCAGCTGCAGATCGACGTTGAGCGTCATCCGCCCATACCGAACACGAATCGCCGGACAGATTTCCTCGCGGAAAAGCCGCCGAATCGCGTCCGCGTCCGTCAACTGATCATCACCGTTCGCGATCTGCCGACGGGCATACGCCTCCAACGCCGCATGGGCGAGCGTCCCGAAGTCATTGGCCTCCAGTTCCTGCTTGTCAGCATACGGCTCCATGCCAAGCCCGTTGGCCAGGAGATAGGTGAAGGGACACTTCACGTAGGCGTCGAGCGCGCTCGGCGAATAGTGTCCGACGGGCGCCAGCGTGTCCGGCAACGTCATCGGCCACTCGACGCGGCGGACGCGATCCGTCCGCTCTTCGGGCAAGTCGCCGAAGAGACTGCCAATGCGGCGGGCCAGCGCATCGTCCGCGCACAGGTAAAGCAGGCGGCTCGGACGGCAGATGTCGCCCGCGTCCGTGGCCCGCGCAACATACGCGCGCACGGCATGGGGCGCGTGCGAATCCAGAAGTTCCTTCAAGAGCCAGCTGTCACGCGCCAGCCGGTCAACGTTCGAAACAAGTCCGAGACGCTGACGAAGGCTGTCCGGCAAGAACGGATGCCCCACAACCGAGTCAGGCACCTTGCCCTCGTGAAGCCCAACCAGCGCAAGATGATCCGCCGCGCTCCAGGGCAGTTCCAGCCAGCCTTCCGTGCGAACGGCATCCGACGCGTCCGGCTCAAGCGAATAGACGGCCGCGTCCAGCATGCGGCGCGCGAGTGCCGCCCGTTCGGCGGCCGTCATCGGCAGGGCGGAGACAAACGGGCCTTCAAGCGCATCGAGGAAGTCCCGCGCCGCATCCGCCGCCGCCCGGAACTCCTGCCCGTCCGTTCCCGACGACAGACGGTGGCCGGCAAACGTCCAGCGCAGCATCGTGCGCAGAAATGCCGAAAGCGTTTCGCCTTCCCGCGCCGTGCGGATTGTCTCGATCACGCGCTTCGCCTGTTCGCAGAAAGCCTGAAGCCGCGCCTTCCGAAAGGCCCGCAAGTCGGGATTGTCCGGGAATGTCGCCGACCACGGCATTTCCGACGGAATGTAGGCGTTCTGCGCCACGTCCAGCCCCGCCAGCACCTGGGCGCGCGCCGATCCGAAAAGACCAAGCGCAGTCAACACATCATCGCTTCGGAAGAATGCGACAAACTCCTTCCACGGCAGCGTCTCGGCGGCATGCAAGACCATCAGGTTCTTGATCAGCCGCCCCAGCGACGATTGCACCAGACGATGCCGTTCGGGGTTGTGGACGACATACCCCTGATTCAGGAACGCCGCCGCGAGGCCGTTGGAGAGATCCGCGTCGCACAGGCCCAAGGCCGGCAACGCCATGCCGCTGGCGGCGGACGGGAAGTCCGAGGCCACCGTCCGCACGAGCGCCGAAACGTCGCTCGCCGAAACGATGTCCGCATCCGCGAGACGCGCCAACACCGGATGCGCCGCGCCCGTCCAGCGCGTGGTGAGCGGCGCGCCCCAGACGCTGAACGCCGATGCCTCCGCAGGGTCAACATGCAGCAGCACCGTCAGTCTTGTCCCCGCCGCCTCCTGCTGTACCAGCACATCCTCCAAAACGCGAATCGGGTCAGCGAGCGCGGGAACGACAATCTCCTCGACGGACGACTCCACCAAAGCCGCCTGCGTCTTCGCTTCGTGAATGCGCTCCGTCGGATAGGCCAGTCCGTGCCCGTGCAGATACGCGAAGAATCCCGCCTCCAACGCGCCCAGCTGCTGCCAGCGACTTTGCTCGTCGCCAATCGCCGACTCCAGCAAATCCTTGGCAAGCGGCTCGACGTCGCGCATCAAGAGTCCGCGCCCCGCCAACACGCGCCAAATGTCCGCCAGCTGATCCAACAGCGCAAAGCGCGCCGTCAGATCCTCGAAGGCCTCCGGACGAACGAGGCGATCCAGCTTCAGGATTTCCGCGCGATGCGTTTTCACGTACTGCTGGAACGCGGCCGCAATCTCACACGGCGTCGCCTCGCGCAGGGTCTCGTCCGCCGAACGCACGAGTTGCATCGGCGACACGACGCGCGGCGGCACGACGCCAACGCCCGAAAAGCGGCGCGCGATCGCGAGACGCAGATTGCGCCCCGACTGCGCCGTCGGCACGACGACCAGCACATGGTCGAGCGTTCGCGCGCCCTCGGACGAGAGGCGGACCCGCCCGTTCCCTTCATAAGACCCCGTGCCGCACAACCAGTCGGCGACTTCATCGACCAACTTCCGCCTCGGATCCAAGAACTCCCTATTCATCTCCAGCCCCTTTCGATCCGCCGTCCGTTTGCGCAGAAACCTACTGCACCGCGTGTTCCAGCTCCGACGGACTCCGACAAATCGCGTCCGCCCGCGCCAGTTCCTCCGGGCGCCCATAGCCCCAGGCAACGCCAATCGAGCGAACGCCGTTCGCGGCGGCCGCCTCGAAGTCGTTCCCCGTGTCGCCCACAAGGACGCAGTCTGCCGGCTCGGCCGCATAGGTCGTCAGGACACGGCGCAGCAACTCTGGCTTGCGCACCTTCGGCAACGTCATGTCGCCGGCATAGATGCCATCGAAAATCGACTCCCAGCCGAAATGCCGCGCCATCGCCGTCGCACCGACAAACCGCTTGTTGGTGACGATCGCGAGCGTCCGCCCCTCGGCCTTCAGCCGCCGCACTACGTCCAAGACGCCGGGATATTCGCGCGTCAGCGGAAAACCGTCCCGATCGTAGTGGTCTGCAAAGCCGACGCGAATCGCGTCCGCCAGCTCGGGCGTGAAGCGATCGGGGAAGAGCTGCCGCGTCATCTCGTCAATCGGCGGGCCCGCGACGAACTTCGCGTCAAACAAAGGGCAGTCCAGCCCCAGGTCGGACAACGTTGCCTTCCAGGCCCTGCGGATGTCGCCATCCGTATCGGCCAACGTCCCGTCCAAGTCGAAGAAGACAAACTGTTTCATGACGGTCAGACCGCCGCGGCGGCGACTTCCTTTTCGGAGAGCGTCAGGAAACCGGCCGCCGCAAGGGCCGTCTCCGCCTTCGCGTTGTCGTCGAAGCGGAAGACGAGGACGGCCTTCTCGCCCTTGTGGAACGCGAAGGCATAGCTGTATTCAATGTTCGCGCCAGCCGCATCAAGGGCCGTCATGACTTCGGCCATGCCACCCGGACGATCAGGCACGCAGACGGCGACGACCTCGCGCACATTGACGACGTGTCCCTTCTCGGCGAGCGTCGTCTTGGCCTTTTCGTGGTCATCGACAATCAGGCGCACAATGCCGAAATCGCTCGTGTCCGCGAGCGACAGCGTCGCGAGGTTGATGTCCGCGTCCGCAAGATCACGGCAGATCTGCGAGAGCTGTCCGGGCTTGTTCTGAAGAAAAATCGAGATTTGACGAATGTGCATAGGATGAGGTGGAGGTGTGAGGTGGAAAGGTCAGTTGAACAAAAACTCGACGACGTCGCCGTCCTTCATCTCGTATTCCTTGCCTTCCGGACGGAGGACGCCATGCTCACGCGCGCCGGCTTCGCCGCCGTACTTGACGTAGTCCTCGTAGGCGACGACCTGCGCACGGATGAAGCCCTTCTCGAAGTCCGTGTGGATGACGCCCGCGCACTTCGGGGCCTTCCAACCCTTGCGGAACGTCCACGCGCGCGACTCCTTCGGACCCGCCGTGAGGAAGCTCGCCAACCCCAGCGTCTCGTAGGCGAGCTTGATCGTCCGGTCGAGCGAACTCTCCGAAAGGCCATAGCTCTCCAGGAACTCCTTCGCCTCGGCGTCCGTCAGTCCCGCGAGGTCGGCCTCCATCTGCGCGCAGATGACGACGCAGTCGCAGCCCGCCTTCGCCGCGTAGCCCTTCAGCGCGGCCACGTGCGCGTTGCCCTCGCCCGTCACGTTGTCGTCCGCCACGTTCGCGCAGTAGATGACCTTCTTGTCGGTGAGGAAATGGAGTTCCTTCAAGACGTTCAGAATCGGGTCGCCGTCCGCGCGCGGGAACGCGCGCACGGGCTTCCCCTCCTCCAAATGCTTGAGAAGCGCGGCGCACGCCTCGGCCTCCGGACGGAGCGGCGGCTTCGCCTGCGCCTCCTTCTTCACGCGGTCGTAGCGCTTCTGAAGCTGCTCCATGTCGGCGAGAATCAGCTCCGTCTCGATGACCTCGGCATCGCCGACGGGGTCAATCGGCGCGGACTTGTTGCCGCCCTCCTGCACATGGATGATGTCGTCGTTCTCGAAGCAGCGGACGACGTGCAGGATCGCGTCGCATTCGCGGATGTTCGCGAGGAACTTGTTGCCGAGGCCCTCGCCCTTGGACGCGCCCTTGACGAGTCCCGCGATGTCGGTGAACTCGACCGTCGCGCGAATGACCTGCTCGCTCTTCGCCATTTTTGCAAGCGTGTCCAGCCGCGCGTCGGCGACTTCGACAATCGCCGAATTCGGCTCGATCGTGCAGAACGGATAGTTCTCCGCCGCCGCCTGCTGCTTCTTCGTAAGCGCGTTGAAGAGCGTCGACTTGCCAACGTTCGGCAGACCGACAATGCCAACTGAAAGTCCCATTCGTATCCTCCTAGACGAAATTTTCGATTTGAAATCCTACGCCAAGCGCTTTTCCTTGATGGTGGGCGCCGGCGGCTTGTTGTAGACGCGCGAATTCGGCGGGACGGACGCGATGATCCAGACGCTGCCGCCAATCTCCGAGTCATGGCCAATCGTCGTGTTGCCGCCCAAGATCGTCGCGCCCGCATAGATGACGACGTTGTCCTCGACATTCGGATGGCGCTTGATGCCCTTGACGAGCGCACCCGTCGCCGGATCCTTGTCAAACGAGAGCGCGCCCAGCGTAACGCCCTGATAGAGCTTCACGTTGTTGCCGATGACGCACGTCTCGCCGATGACGACCCCCGTGCCATGGTCGATGAAGAACCGCTCGCCAATCGCCGCGCCCGGATGGATGTCGATACCCGTCTTTGAGTGCGCGAGCTCTGACATGATGCGCGGAATGATCGGCACCTTCAAGACATAAAGTTCATGCGCCAGACGATGAATCGTCACGGCATAGAGGCCCGGATAGGCCATCACGACCTCCATCGGACTCGTCGCCGCCGGATCGCCCTCGTAGGCCGCCTGCACGTCCGTCCCGACCAGCCGCTTCACCTCCGGAAGCCGCGCCAAAAACGCCGCGACAATCGCCTTCGCGTCACGGCCGGGACAGAGCAGCGCGACCTCGCGCTCCAGTTCGGCCGCCATCAGGGCCGCCATGTCCGTCGCACCCAGCTCGCCGTAGACGCACGGGTGCAGCAACGCCAATCCCCGCTTCACGATCAGCGCAATTCTCTGTGGCAATGTCATTTCAGCGCGTATTATACCAAAAGGGGGCTGATAAGGAATGACGCGCGCCAACAGACATCACGGCTAACTTCACCAGACGGCACACCGGCGATTTGGCATAATGGACGAGCACAGGAGGAATCGTGGGGACAGGCCCCAGGGGGAGGGCTGAAACCACGAATTTCACGAATCTCACGAATGAAGGTGGAGGTGAAAATCAACCACGGATTAACACAGATTGGCACGGATTCGTGCCCATTCGTGAAATTCGTGGATAGACAATCGCGGGGACAGGCCCCATCAAATCTTAGCCACGGTTTTATGGGCACACAACCTGTTCGAGCGCACGCACTTCTTCGTCCGTCAATTCTGCGAAAAAGTGACGCTTCGCCTCAGACAGCCTTCCTCGATTGTTTTTCACAAAGAGGATGAACTGATTGGCCTTTTTCTCCGGCAAATCCACAATCTGCCGCATCCCTTTACGTATGCGATCATAATTGACAAGATAGTCCAGTTCCGTTCTCCATTCCGAACGAATGGTCTCGACAATCAGCCGCTGAAAATTTTCGACGATTTCCGTGAAATCAATGTAGCGGTAGAAATCTGCACTGTCGTTCTTCACCGTTATCTCACCATTGCCGTCGATCTCATAGTCAAGTCGCTGCATGACACGCCTTGAAAAGGTCTCCAGCAGACGGTCATAGACATCCGGATGCTTCTGCAAAACCGCCGAAATGGGGAAAATCATATCCTTCGGCGTAAAGCCCGTCTGCGACAGGATGAAGTGCATAAGATAGCGGTGCAACCGTCCATTGCCGTCGTCAAACGGATGGATGAAGACGAATGCAAAGCTCATGATGGCGGCCAAGACAACAGGATCGACAGCACTTCTCATCAAGGTCTCCAATGTACGCAAGAACCCGGACATGAGATCTTCGACATCCTGTGGACGTGCGGCGATAAAATGCACCTTCTCGCAGCCCGGCGCAACCGTCTCACCGACATACACTTGGTCTTGACGCCATCCTGCTTGGCGATAACGCGTCTCCACAACCTGATTCCGCAAATCGACAAGCGTTTCCTTTGTCATCTGGCTGTCGGAAATTCGTTGAAGTATGGACACAAAGGACTGCATCCGCTTTTGATCCGGCGTTTCGCGTTCAATCGCGAACGACGAGCGGGTCTCTTTGACATAGAGATAGCGAATCGCACGATAAAGCAATTCGGGCGAATAACGCTTTAACAATGTGTCCGACATTCGCTTGAGACGATCTGCGGAGTATTTGTCGATGATGTCCGTACGACGCACGAGCGGCGAAAAATCTCGGTCTCCGAGGAGATTGTTGACCAACCGCATTCGGCGAATGCGAGTCGATACGGAAATCGGGCGTACAATCTGATGTTTCTCATCGACCAGCAACGAGTACGACCCCTGCTTCAAATCCGGGAGTGGCAGCCTCTGACCAGTCAACAGTTCGTAAAGCGCCCACACCCGACGACTGAACACGCCAGTCGGATGAATTCTGACGAGGTCTACAACATCGGACTGTGAAACAACCGAGAAAAGAGCCTTGAGAACTTCGAGATTAACCCCTTCATGTTTAAGGGCGAACAACAAATGCCCTTGCCAGGAATTCTCCACCGTGATTCGACCAATGGGGAAATAGACATCCACCCCATCGTTTTGGCGATGGACTTCAAGCACGGATTTATCGGTCAGATGGGCACGAGACTGCAATTCGCACACATTCAACTTGAAATTTTCAATCAAGTATAAATAACCGATGGATTTCATGCCGTTGATTATAGCAAAATTATTTGTTCTAAACAGCCACCCTTTTGCAAAAACTCTTACGCCGTTGCAAAAACCTTTACATCGAGGCACTTTGCCGCAAAAACTATTACGTCTTGCGGAATCTGTCCCCAAGGGAGGAGAAGAGGAGACCTCACCCCTCCGCCTTGTCCACGGTAGCCAACCGTTGTTTAACCACGAATTTCACGGATTCGCACGGATTTGCGGGAATCCTTCAAAATAAATCCATTTGATTTGTGATGATTCGTAAGATTCGTGGATAGGCAATCGTGGGGACAGGCCCCAAGGATTTCCCGCCAGGATCTGTCCCCAAGGTGGGGCGAGGGCGAGGAACGACCAAGCCCGCTACTGCTCTTCGGTGACGCGCAGAATCTCCTTCACGCTCGTCACGCCCTTGAAGACCTTCGCCCAGCCGTCTTCGCGCAGCGTCGTCATGCCCTTCGCAAGCGAGAGGTTGCGGAACTTCCTTTCGGCAGTCGGGACAGAGGCGACGGCAGAGACGCTGCCCCATCACGCCCGCGACGGCGGACGCAATTTTTACAAGTCACCCACGCCCCACACGACCGCGCCCGATTTTGATATAATTCGCCCTGTCCTTCGGGCTGCCGAAGGAACTATAGGTCGGGAACTGACGCGGCGCACTGCCACACTCCACCCCGCGACCGTCTTTTCTCTGTAGCATCGACGCTACACGCTGTTCAATCGAAATACTGGTACTATTTCACCTTGGGAACGGCATGTAAGTTGAGATGCGCCCTTTGGGCGCGTTTTCTCTTCGTGCATTCCCATAGGCCTGTACCAGGGCTTCGATTGAGTGCATGAACAGGAAATGCGCTCTTTTCATGCATCGGACGTCCCGGCGGCAGGTTGTCGCAAAGGAGGTCTCGGATGTGCAGGCGATTGTGCGGGAGGGTTTCCGATGGATGTTCACCGTCCTAACTGGCGTTGCGTATTCCGAACTGGGTATGTGCGAACACAAAGGAGATGTCAATGTCTCGCGGCATCTTGGCGTGGCCAGCCGGGTTAACCTTGGCAGTTACTATACGCCCGCCAAATATGTCCACATGGTCGGCGAATGGCTACTTGAACAGGGCATTGGTTCGGGATGGACAATTGCCGACCTCTCTTGTGGGTATGGGGCTTTCTTTGAACTTTCAGAAACCAAGGGCCTTCGCAAATGCCGCTACATAGGAAACGACATTGACCCTGTCGCCGTCAAGAATGCACGGAAATACTTCCCGTATGTTGAACTCAGCGAGGGTAATGCGCTTTTTCGCGTTTCCCGAAAACGGTTTGGATTTCAGCCCGACGAGCGTATCGTCATCGTCGGGAATCCGCCGTACAATGACACGACATCGCAGGCCGGACAGAGCCTCAAGACGGACTCCATTCAGATTGACGCAGATTTGAAGACGCGAGACCTCGGAATGTCTTCGCTGTTGGCCTATGACAAGATTCAGGCGGACTACGTGGCGGTTCTCCACCCGTTGTCCTATCTGATCAAGAAGCAAAACTTTTCTGCCGCACAGACGTTCTTCTCGAATTACGCGCTTGTCAAGTATATCGTGTTCTCAAGCAGGGAGTTCGAAGGGACATCAAGGGCTGTGAATTTCCCCGTCATTGTTGCCCTCTACCGACGAGCGGAGGGGCATGGCCTTTCCTATGAAGATGTCCGAAGGATGTGGTTTGAGACGGTGGAGGAAAACAGGTTCTCTCTTTCTGGATTCGATTATGTCACGGACGAAATCCGAAAGTATCCAGGGAAACAGAGATATCATCCAGAAATTCTGTTCTACACGCTTCGAGACATTAATGCCTTGCGTCGTAGCCAGACGTTTCTTGTGCGGCGAATGCCGAATGCCGTGGATGTCGATCCGACAAAACTTGCCTACTACTGTTACATCGACTGCTTCAAGAGATTCGCGGACATTCCATACTATCTCGGAAATTTCAATGTCCCGTTCATTCGCGACGAATTCGCGAGCATCAAAGACGATGTCGTACGGATTGCGAAATACGCGCATCCAAATGTCTTCGGGGAATCGACAAAGCCGGGACACAAGACTTATGAACACGTTCGCGAATACATCTCAAAAAGCATAAAAGGAAAGGAATGCCTCCATGCAGACTGAAGAAGCAAAGGTCGTCAACACAGAAGAGAACCTCTTCGTCAACCTTCCGCTGACACGGCCGACAGGGAAAATTCGCGTCAAGCAGCGCAGTTTCTTTTCCGAGTATGGCGTACCCGTCGCACCTCGGAAAGCCACGATGTCCCAGTCGTGCTATGTCGAATGGCAGATTGGATATGATTTGCTTGCGTCCGCAGAGAGCAAGGGGAAGACAAGCCTCGCGGACAGGACATTCCGAAATTACAAAGGCGAGACAAAATATGCCTATGAACTGGGAGAGGTGTTACAGTATGCCTATGTGCGTGGACTGATCTGTGACGACGAAATCAAGACCTGCTTTGAGATGATCCGTCGCGTTGCAAACGAATCGACATTCGAGGAAACGGCAGCGATCTGCCGTACGAACCCACGCGAAAGGATAGTTAATGGGCTGGCATTCTATGAGATGCAAGTCTCCTATCCCTTGTTTGTTCATCGGTTTGGCCCCTACGAAATCTTCGCGGAGATTATGGTGAGAGAGAAGCAACGAGCTGTTGGCACACAGGCAATGCTGTATGTCTGTCTCCCGATTACGACGCTGAAGTTTCCTCGTCCCGTCCTGGGACGGACATTGGACACCAAAGAGTGCGCCAAGTGGATTGTCGGAAGAGAGGAGGCCGCGCTGTCCTTGGAGATGTTCCGCGTGTTTGGCATGCTCTCGCCGAAACATCGCCATGACGTGATGGCGATTCTGATGATGCTTTTCCCGAATGTCTTGAGCTGAACGGACGTTCTACGGCCTCGTTTCGTGAGCAAACGTCTGCCTATTCTATGTTGGAGACGGCGTCTTTCAAGTCGCCGATGAGCGACTTGAATTCGTCCGTGTATTGGATGCCGTCGGAGACGATTTTCCCTTCTGCATAGAGGGTTAGAAGGCGTTCGGACAAAATCAGCAGATTGTATTCGTTCATTTGAATTTCCTTGACGGCGGACAGTATACCAAAAGGGGGCAGGAAGGCGTGGCGCGCGACGGACATCACGGCCAACCTCACCAGACGGCACACCGGCGATTTGGTATAATGGGCGAACACGGAAGGTTTGAGTGTTTGGCGGGCCGGGTGTTCGGGTGGAGACCTGCAATGGCTGTGACGATGAGCAAAATTCTTGATTCTGCGAGGCTGGGCGTTCTTAACACGGAGGC
>CAZWQY010000004.1:106863-114509 GCA_964636295.1 uncultured Lentisphaeraceae bacterium
ACACGGAGGCGCGGAGCAGCGGAAGCGCATACGCACCTGTGTCCCCACGCCTTTGTGCCTCTGCGTTGACAAACCGTCCTGGGGGAAGGGTTCGCGCTTCTGATGAGCGAACCGCTGCGAGTCCTTGTCCTTCTGACATTGGCCCTCCTGTGGGTTATCGTGGGCGTCACGTGGGCGGCCGAGTCGGGGATTTTCGCGCGTCTGCAACAAGACTGGAGGGGGTGTCCTCCCATACGTCAGGTTCTCGCCGCGCTAGCCGTTGCGGCCGCCGTCGCCTACGCGGGGGAAAAGAGAGGAGTAGTGATAGGCAAGGAGCAAGAAGTGCGCACAGAATTTTCGTCTTCTGCTGTGGCGACAGGCGAGACAATGAAGGAAGGCAAAAAACTCCGTGCCGACTCCCTACAGCCTACTCCTTGCTCCTTATCCGACGAGGACATCTCTCGCGGCTATCGACTCGTGTCCGTCACCACGAACGGAGCGCATTCCTACGAGATACCGCTGGATGCGCGGACTGTCGGCACATGGCACCAGACGGATGCCCACGATGCGGTTGCAAAGGCGAGCTTAGACGAACCATTTCCTCTCGGCGGGCAGATCGTGACGAGTCTCTGGGCGCATGTTTGGGGGAAGGCGCGTCCGCAACTTAGGAACGCCTCGAACGAGCTCATCGCCATCGGCACGCCGATGTTCGCCCGTCGTGGCGTCTCCCGTCTCTGGACAGCGACGACGCCAAGCAACACCGTGCTGCTCACATGGCAAAACTTCTTCTTCAAGGGAGAAAGGAGCAAAAAGCAAGAAGCAAGTGCAGACGGCCAACATTCTACCGTGGCGGCAGACGAGACAGAGGAGGAAGATAGAAACCGCCATGCCTCCTCCTTACTATCTGCTCCTTCCCCCTTCCACTTCTCTCGCGTCTCAGCCCAACTCGAGATCTTCCACGATGGTTCGTTCGTCGCCCGGTCGAACGCCATCGCGCGCGCCTACCGCCGCGTGAACCCGGATGACTGGGACGGCGACGGGATCCCGAACGCCGAGGACGACAACCCGCGCGTCGCGGCAGAGAGTCCGCGATTCGGCCCGCGCCAGTCCCTGCCGCAAGGCGCGCACACGAACAACTACTATTGGGTCGACCTCGTCGTGCAGGACGCGGACGCGCTCGTCTCCTTCGCGGGCGACGCACCTTCGAACCTGCCCGACCCGTCCTTCGTCGCAAGGGCGGGCGAGACGAACCGCGTCGCCCTCCTCATCGGCAAGAACTACGCCGTCCGTTGCCTCCTCCCGGCCACGGTCGTCGGCAAATCCGACCCGGAAGTCGTGGTCGGGTGGGACAACGCGCGGACGACCGTCTGCTGGCCCGTCCGCTTCAAGTATGTGGACGCCGTCCTGCCATCGGCCTTGCGCGAGGCAAGGCGGCGGACGCGCGCCGCCGGACGGGGCGGCGCGATGCCGCGCGTCGTCCCCACGCATCTCCACGGCGGCGTCTACGCCGGGGCAGAGAACTTCTGCTGCTGGGAGCCGGCACTGGACGGAACACCTATCTTCGCGTGCGACGGGGCCTGCGGCTGCGGTGGTTGCTCGACGGGAGACATGACATTCACGCTCGAAGGCTATGCGTTCACGTTCGGCGGCTGGAGCTGTACCTGCCCGCGCCTCCTGCCCAACGCTCCTGGCGACGGGGGCGGTCGCCCCCTGCCGTTCGAATGCGAACTGAGGCCGTTCGAGCGGGTGGAGTTCACGAACACGTATCGCGCCGTCCGTCCGAGCGGCGGCGAGGGTGACATCGTCGTCACGGCGACCTTCGAGGAGAATGGGACGGGCGAGACGAGGGCATCGGAAGACCGCGCCACGGCGGTAAGGGTGGAACTTCGGGCGGCACAAATCGCCGTCGGAAACGCCTGTCTGAATCGGCATAAGTTTGGCGTAAACGAAAGGGTCAACTGTTATCAAACGCCCTCGTCGCCCTCTGTCACTTGGATGACGCCAGGGGGTGGGTGTATGACAAATGGCCTTTCCCAATATCATTGCCCTTTACAGAGGACGACGAATCCTTTGAAGGTCCATTGTCTCGACATCGATTATATGCCGCAGATGGAGGTTGTCGAACCTCAGACAATCGAGCCTCGCAACATTGGCTATTGGGTGCAAAATGTCTCCCTCGGCGCGGCGGGCGGCATCGGGTTGGAGTTTGACTTGTATGTCCGCCCTTTGGACGTTTCCTTTGCCGGGCTAGCCGTCGAGGAGATCCCCTATGACAAGGGAAGTCGCCTAGGCTATTTCGCAAATAACCACTTCTCAAATCTCGCGAGCCACACATACGAAAATGGGGCGGGGCGATGGCTGCTTCTCTCTGTCACGCACCTGTTTGGTGTCGATGCCCCGGGAATCTACACGGAGTTGCCGAGAATGACGCCAGATGGCGTTTTGACAAACGACGTGAAGTTTGGGTGGGCCTACGGTACGCTGACCTGGCCCATCCCCTATGGGTGGAACGAAGGGATCACGAGCCGCGATGCCGTCATTCGCGGACGATTTGCAGAAGATACCGTGCATGAAAACGTCATCTTTGAGACAGGGAAGACGGGCGTCAGGAAACTTCAACAGGTTGTGACGCGTGAAATCGACGGGACGGTTTACTTGAACGGAACAAAAATGAGGTAACCATGGCTCACAGGACATTTAGCATTCCCCTTGTAATCGCTGCGCTTTTTATAGGATGCGGCAAGATTGACGTTCCGATTGACGTCAAGGAAAAAATCGACAGGTCAGTCGCATCTGCAGTAGGCGCAACGCCCGCCGAAAAGCCACTGGCGGACATCTCGGTCGATGTCGCAGAGTCGATCTATCGCCTCTCGGACAATGCCTTGCGCATCCAGTGCTTCGAGACCTGGTCAAAAAGGCTGTTGTCCTGCAACACGGATGGAATGACTTACAGGCAACTTGCCGAGTACATGAACAGGGCCTATGTCATCTTCTCCACGTCCGTTGCATTTGGCCTCGAACACGTCCATGCCAAGCCAGAAGTCCTGTTGGACGCCCGACTGACGTTTATAGATCTGGTGAGCCATGAATTGACGCGGATACGGCCAGGCCGAAATCGATCGGTGTCAGCGACCACTTTGTCCGATGCCGATCGAAAGAGGTATGAAGACTGGCGGAACTGCTATCTCACGCTCTATCGAATGCATCGGCTTTTACTGGACAGACTGGAGGAGTACGATTTTCACAATGCGGTGCGGGAGTTGCCGCAGGATCAGCGCGAGGCCGTCAGGCGTTTTGTTGAAGATCGACTCGGTCGAGCCATTCGCCCGAAGCATGCCATTGACACGCAACGCCATGTTGAGACCGAAGAGTTCATGTCCGTTTTGTCGCGCAGAGCCGCGCCGGCAAAAGATCATTGAGTCCCAATATTTGGCAAACCAGAAACCGCAGAACTATTTGCGGAGTGACCTTCCCATTTGACAAACAGGCGGCAGGTTTGAGAAACGAGGGCGGTTGGATTGTGCTATACTACGGCCCATGAAACGGATTGGCATCTACGTCGAGCGGCATCGCGCCTGGGGCCGTCAGATCTGCGAAGGCGTCTGCTCCTTCGCGCAGACGCGCGGCGACTGGTCGCTGACCATGCTCGAACGCGAGGACTTCGCGTCGCCCGCGCGCCTGTCCGCCTTCGACGGCTTCATCGCCCGAGTTCCCAACTCCACCGTCGCACAGGCGCTCGCGCACACCCGCCGCCCTGTCGCCGACCTGACCTGCGAGGCTGCGTCCGAGGGCCGCTTCATCCGCGCCGTCTGGCAAGACAACGCCGCCGTCGGCAAACTCGCCGCGCAGCACTTCATCGAGCATCGCTTCACCCGCTTCGCCTTCTGCGGATACGCCAACCGCCGCTTCTCGAACGAACGCCGGGACGCCTTTGCCCGTTCTCTCCGCCTTAACCGCTTCGAGTCCATCGCCTACGAGTGCCCGCCCTCGGCCACGCGCGCCTACGACACCGCCACCGACCAGCACGAACGCCTCTCGTCCGCTCCCGACGCCCGGCAGCTCGTGCGCTGGCTTCAGTCCCTGCCCAAGCCCATCGCCATTTTCTGCGCCAACGACCTGCGCGGACAGCAGGTCATCTTCGCCTGCGCGGAAGCCGGCATCGCCGTTCCGGCCGAAGTCGCCGTGCTCGGACTCGACAACGACACGCTCGTCTGCAATTTCGTCACGCCCACGCTCTCCAGCATCGACCCAGACGCCGCCGCCCTCGGCCTGTCTGCCGCGCAGGCGCTCGCGCTTGGCCTCGACGGACAACGCGCGCCCCTGCGCCCGCAACCCGTCCAGCCGCGCGAATTGGTCACGCGCGCCTCGACGGAGACCTTTCCCGTCGATCCGCCGTGGCTTTCCGACGCGCTCGTCTTCATCCGCCGGAACATCAACCAACGCCTCTCGGCCGCCGACGTCTACGCCGCCACGCACCGCTCACACACCTGCGTCGATGCCGCGTTCCGCAAGCACCTCGGCACGACCGTCCAGTCCGAAATCCGCCGCGTCGCGCTCGACGAGGCCCGACGCCTGCTCGCGACGACCGGGCTTTCCGTCGCGGACATCTCGCGGCGCACGGGATTCGCGTCGCCGCAGTACTTCTGCAACGTCTTCACCGCAGCCTTCGGACAGCCGCCCTCGACCCTGCCGAGAGGCGGGGCGCAACCTCCGCGCGCGACGCGCCCGTCCCGCAAAACAAACTAGCCGAGGTAGACGCCCTGCCGCTCAAGCGTCCGCCGCACGTCCGACGCGGCAAGCGCACGCGGGGCAATTCCCTTCTGCGCCGCCAGTGCCGCCGCGACGCCCGCCGCCTGACCCGTCACGAAGCACGGACAAATCAGACGGAACGTGTCAACCGTGTCGGGCGCGCCCAGCATCCGTCCCGCACACAAGACGTTTTCGCCGCGCGTCGGCACGAGCTGACGGTAGCAGACCGGCATCGCTGCGTGCTTGCCGTCCTGACCGAACCAGCCGACGACATCCGGATAGTCCGTCCCCGCGCGCACGGACGCGCGCGTCGTCACGAACGCCGTCTCGACAAGCCGCGTCGCGCGCGGCCCGATCTGCGAACAGGTGTTCGCGATGAAGACGTCCTCCCAGCCGGGCGTCTTCTGCATTTCGACGCAATGCTCCCACCAGTACTTGCGATGCAGAACCTCGGCCTTCGAGACATCGCGCACCGAAAGGCCGTCCCCCTTCGGGCCGAGCCAGCCCTGCCACGCCGTCGCACGGTTGAAGCGGTTGCCCGATCCGGCGAGCGGCCACCACTTCGGCAAGCCATCCGGGCCAAGTCCCGGATTCGCCGGACGCGCCTTTGCCGTAATGCGGTCGATGTTCGCGAAGCGCGTGATGAACCCGATGCCGTGCGTAATCTGGCGATAGTCCGCGCCCGCGGCAAACGCCATGTCCGCGTCCCCCGTCGCATCGACGACCTGCTTGGCGAGAATCGCCTGCGGGCCCTGCTTCGAGTGGAAGACAACGCCGCGCACGACAGGGCCGTCCTGAATGACGTCAATGCCGTAGGCGTGGAAGAACATCTCGACCTTGGCCTCGGCGACCATCGTATCCATCAAGTACTTCGACGCCTCCGGATCGACGTGCGGCTGGACATGCCAGTCATTCCGGAGGGACGGCGCCGGATCGCCCGACTTCGGGCCAAGCGCCTGCGCACGCGCCATGAACTCGCCGCAGAGGCCGCGCGTGACGAGCGTCCACTTGGCGTTCTCCTCCCGCCGACACGTCGCAAGCATGACCAGCACCATGCCATTCGTGAAAAGGCCGCCAAGCGAACCGTCCTTCTCGACAAGCGCAACCCGCGCACCCGCGCGCGCCGCCGCGACAGCCGCCGCAAAGCCTGCCGCCCCGCCGCCCACGACAACGACATCCGTCTCGTGGAAGACCGGGATCTCGCGTGCCGGCATCACGACCTTGCCGTCCTTCAGAAACGAGCTCGGCCCGTCCTCCACCGTGTGCGGAATCGGAAAGATGCGCTGGCCAAACCAGACGTTGTCCGGATCGCCGACCGAACCCGGCGGCAACGTCTGCGCCGTGGCGACATATTCGTCGCCCAACGCCGCGCCCGTCGCACCCGCCGCGCCGAGCAGCCCCAGCCGTTTCAGAAATTCACGCTTCGTGATTTGCATGAGACACTCCCTTCCTTATTCCAAATCGTTCCTTCAAGTCGCTACGGTCGCAACGAGACGACCGCCGTCTGGACACGCGCGCCACAGTCGGCGATCCAGACGAGCTTCACGTCGCCCGCCGCGAGCGTGACGGGCACTTGAATCGTCCGCTCGTTGACCACGACACCTAGTTCGTAGACGCCGGGCGACATGGCGTCCTCCGACCAGACCTGCTGACCGTCCGGCAACGTGACCCAGCTGCGCGTGTCGGCGCGACGAATCGCCGAGGCAACCGCGTTCACCGCGAGGACGGCGAGCTTCGCGTATTCGTTCCCGCCCGCGTTGACGGCCGCCTGCGCGCCGGCCTGAACCGCCGCGCGCGTCATGTTGCGGACGACCACGCCGGGCATCCGCTCGTCGAGATCGCGCGCCGCAAGCGCCCGCACGTCCAGCGCGGGCGCGGCCGCGACAAGGTTCGTCAGCCCCGAAACCGCAACCGCATGCGGCTGATACGCCGCCTTTTCGCCATAGGTCGGAATGTCAATCGACATGGCCGTGTAGATCGGCACCGGGATCTTCAGCGACGCGCGCGGCGGCACAAGGCCCTCTTCGTAGAGGACGAGCAGTTTCGCGCACCCGTGCGCCGGTGTCCGCACATCCGCGTCCGCGCGCGCGACGGCCTTTGCGAAGACGGGATTGTCGGGACGGCACGCCGCCGCCTTGCGATAGGACTGCGCGGCCATCTCCATCTCGCCATCGGACTCGAACAGGACGCCCGTCAGCCACCAGAGAACCGGGTTCTCCCACGAGTTGCGCGTCGCGGCCATCATCTCGCGCAACGCGGCCGACTGCTCGGCGCAGACACGCGCGCCCGCTGACGTCGCCTGCGCATCCGACGATTCGGCGGCCTTCTGGAGGTCAGCGCCATACGTCTTCGCAAGACTGTCCTGAACGTAGACGGCCAGCCGCGCATCCACGAGCGCATCCTCGCGCTTGCCGTTCATGAGTTCGGCAAGGATGCCGTAGCCCAACGCCAGGTTAAGCTCATACGGCGCGAGACAGTAGGTGCGCGTCCGATCGTCCGTCACCGTCGCCGCCAGCGCCGTGTTGCCGACATCGCCCAGTTTGATGTCCGGCGACGACTCCTTGCGATCGACCGCCGAATCGACGGCGGCACGAAACCAGCGCTCGGCCTTCGCCGAGTCGCCCGCGAGAAGCGCAAGTCGCCCCGCCTCGACCATGCCGAGGCTTTTCGAGTAGACGGACTCCGTCGCAAGCGTCTCGGCCCACGCGACCGCCTGCTCCGGCGTCCCCGCGCGCACCGCCTCCTGCGCCCGATGCGCATCCGCGTCCACCGAAACGCATCCGACTAGCGAGACGACCGACAGGACGACCGCCGTCATCCACTTCTTCAACTCCGGGCTTCTCATGGTTCCTGCCGTTTGAACCAACAGGGGCGCGGCGGGAGGACCCGTCGCGCCCCTGCCGGGCGTCCGCCGCGGG